>NZ_JBFTPR010000007.1:0-425661 GCF_056398585.1 Aminobacter sp. 01T433 | reverse complement strand
GGGAAGCGCCGGTGCCGGGCTGGTGGGAGGTCGGTTCTCCTGCTGGGTGATGAGCCCCCAAGCCCGGGCCTTGCGGCGGCTGGCGGTGAAAGCCGAGGCGACTGAGCGGGGCAAGAACACCGAGCGGGGCGCGAACGTCGCGCCACATAAATACTATCGGAAGGCACGGCCTCGCGCCCCGCTTCCCGAACTACCTCCTGMAAGRGAGTGYTCTTTGACAAWGGCCAGGCGCGAAAGCGAGCGTGGCGGTGAAKAAGTGTGCTCCCTTCTCCCCGTCACTATACGGGGAGAAGGTGCCGGCAGGCGGATGAGGGGCGGCGCGAACTTGCAAAGGTTGGCCCTGCCCCTCACCCGGCCCTTCGGGCCACCCTCTCCCCGTAAACGGGGCGAGGGAAATTTCGCCCTCAACGCCGCCATTTCAAAACGGCCGTTTCGCGTTCCAGTCGCGCCGTTTTTCGGTCTCGCCCCTGTCGTGCCGCTTCTTGCCACGACCGACGGCAAGCAACATCGGGCCGGGCGTGGATCCAACCCGCCTCTACTCGAACGCCCCCTCTTGGGCGGTTGTTGCCGCCAACGGATCGGTCAATCGCGACAGCGTCCCTTGAAGAACGTTCAGGTCGACATCGCCATCGATCCCGTCGATGCGACCCTTGTTATGGTATTGCCAGTAGGTCCAGTCCTCGTGACCGGGATGCCGGATCAGCGACCGCACCCAGCGCTCCCGCTCCGGCACTGCTTGAGCATAGGCATCAGCGGCTTCACCGATCAGATAGACGATCGCTTTCTTGCCGAACGAAGCCTCGACGGGCGCGAGGAAGGCGGCCAATTCGGCTCTCAACTGCTCGACGGTCGGGCGCCGCGGGCAGTTGCCGCCGAACTCGATATCGACGACCGGCGGCAGGAGCGATGGGTCAAACGGCACGG
Source organism: Aminobacter sp. 01T433 (assembly GCF_056398585.1). Taxonomy (NCBI): domain Bacteria; kingdom Pseudomonadati; phylum Pseudomonadota; class Alphaproteobacteria; order Hyphomicrobiales; family Phyllobacteriaceae; genus Aminobacter; species Aminobacter sp. 01T433. The sequence goes on along the minus strand of NZ_JBFTPR010000007.1, from coordinate 424,737 downwards.
TGTCGATGAAGTTTCGTGCCTGATCGGCGCCGGGCCTGCAAAAGGTGAAGAAGTGATAGGCGCCGACGGCAAGTCCTGCCTTTCTCGCAGCAGCCAGATTGGCAGCAAAAAGCCTATCCTTGTGGTCGCCACCCTCGGTCGCTTTGATGATGGCGAAATCCACATCGTCGGCCGCAACACGTGCCCAATCGATATCGCCCTGATGATGCGAAACATCGATGCCCCGAACCGGATATCTTTGGCGATCCGGTGAGAAACTTTTGAAATAGAGGTAGCCGGCCGCTGCAATGACGCAACACAGTAGAACGATCGCAACGGAACGGCGAAGCATCAATGAAGCCTTGGCTATGCTATCTCTGAAGATCGACATCGCCGCCAATCAGGCCAATATGAAGGCGGTCAGCCAAGCAGGCAGCCCTACCCCCGCTCTTTCAGCAAACGGCCCTTTTCGCGGTTCCAGTCGCGCTGCTTTTCGCTCTCGCGCTTGTCGTGCAGCTTCTTGCCGCGACCGACGGCGAGCAGCATCTTGGCCATGCCGCGATCGTTGAAATAGATCTTGAGCGGCACGAGCGTCATGCCCTCGCGCTCGATGCTCTGGGCGAGCTTGGCCATCTCGCGCTTGTTGACCAGAAGCTTGCGGCGGCGCCGCGTCTCGTGGTTGAAGCGGTTGGCCTGCAGGTATTCCGGCACATAAGAATTGATCAGCCAGAGTTCGCCGCCTTCGAACGAGGCGTAGGAATCCTGGATGTTGGCCTGGCCCAGACGCAGCGACTTGACCTCGGTGCCGCTCAGCACCATGCCAACCTCGAGCGTGTCGAGCACTTCATAGTTGAAGCGCGCCTTGCGGTTTTCCGCGGCGACCATGTTGTTGGGATCGGACTTCTTGCCCTGGCTCATGATATTGAGGCCCGTTCTGCAACTCGCGTGCGCGAGTCATATGTTGGTGTTTCCGAGAGCCGGAGCACGGCGAAATATCCGCCGCGAACACGGCAGCGCGAAGACGCCTTCAGATGACCGCGAAAGCGGGTGTTCCCAAAGGGCTTCGCGCGGCTCAGTTGATGAGGCCAGCGTGCTTCATCGCCGCGTCGATCTTTTCGGCGGTCGACGCCTCGATGGTCATCAGCGGCGAGCGCAGCACGTTTTCGATCTTGCCCAAGCGCGACAGCGCGTATTTGGCACCCGAAGCGCCGGGTTCGATGAAGATCGCCTTGTGCAGCGGCATCAGGCGGTCCTGCAGTTCGAGCGCCTTGTCCTTGTCGTTGGCCAGGCTTGCCTGCTGGAACTCGGCGCACAGGCGCGGCGCGACATTCGACGTCACCGAAATGGCACCGACGCCGCCATGGGCGTTGAAGCCGAGTGCCGACGCATCCTCGCCCGACAGCTGGATGAAATCCTTGCCACAGGTGATGCGCTGCTCGGAGACGCGCTCGACCTTGCCGGTCGCATCCTTGACGCCCACAATGTTCTTGTAGTCATGCGCGAGGCGCCCCATCGTCTCGGGCGTCATGTCGACGATCGAGCGCGGCGGGATGTTGTAGATGATGAGCGGCAAGGTGGTTGCCTGGGCGACGGCTGCGAAATGCGCGTAAAGACCGCGCTGCGTCGGCTTGTTGTAATAGGGCGTGACGACCAGCACCGCGTCGGCGCCGACGCTTTCGGCATACTTGACCAGGCCAATCGCTTCTTCGGTGTTGTTTGAACCAGCACCTGCGACAACCGGCACCCGGCCACGCGCAACCTCGACGCAGATCTTGACGACCTGGCGGTGCTCGTCATGGCTCAGCGTCGGCGACTCGCCCGTGGTGCCGACCGGCACAAGACCAGTGGTGCCCTCGGCGATCTGCCATTCGACGAGTTCGCGAAAGGCTTTCTCGTCGAGACGGCCATTCTTGTCGAATGGTGTCACGAGCGCGGTAAGTGAGCCTCTCAGCATGTCGTCCAACTCCAGGAACCCTACGGTTTCGCGGTCTTTTTGATGTTGCCGGCTTTCTAGCCGAAAGCAGGGCGGCGCACCATAGTCTCGACACCAATTTGCGGCAAGTGTGGTGGGCACTTATATGGCTTGGAATCGAACGACCGCGCTAACCTTTCATTAACCCGCTCTTCACCAGATCAACCTAGGCTCGCCACACACGCCTCTGACTGTCACCTTCAAGGATATGGAATGACCAGGATCATTCCGGCTGCCAGGCCGCTTCATATAGCGCTTTTGAGCGCCCTTATTGCCCTGGCGCCCGTCCCCGCCGGCAGTTCCAGCCTTGACCCGCAGGCGACGTCGGCGCTTCCTTTTGCCAGCATCGGCAAGGGGGATGCCGTGCGTGCCGCCTTCGGCACGATCGATCAGTTGAAGAACGGGCTCAACGCGCTTTCAAGCGGTGATCTGGCGCAGGCGCGGGCCATCCGCGATGCCCTGCCCGCGACCGCGCTCGACCGCCACATCCTGATGTGGGCGATTGCCATCAATGGCGGCGACCAGGTGCCGAGTGCCGACATCGCAGCCGCAGCACAGGCCCTGCCCGGTTGGCCGGGCCTCGCCACGCTTCGCCGCAACAGCGAACGCGCCATGGCGCGCGAAAACCCAGGCCCCAACATCGTCGTTTCAGCCTTCGCCGGCAGTGAGCCGCAAACGATCGAAGGTGCTTTGCTGCTCGCCCGCGCCCAGATGGCGCTCGGCAATGCCAAGGCGGCGCTTGCCGTACTTCAGCCCTATTGGCGCAACGAGAAGCTGGAGCCCAAGGACGAAGCGGCTGTCATCAAGGAGTTCGGCAGCCTCATCCCGGCCGCAGACCACCGCGTCCGCATGGAAAAGATGCTTTATGCCGACCGGGTGAATTCAGCCGTCCGCATCGCCGACCTTGCTGGCGCCAAGGCCCTGGCCGACGCCTGGATTGCCGTGATCAAGGGCGACAAGAAGGCACCAGCACTGCTCGAAGCCGTACCAGTGAACCAGCGTTCGGCGGGTTATTTCTTCGCCAAGTCGCGCTATCTGCGCAAGCAAGAGAAGTTCACCGACGCCGCTGCCGTCATGCTCAAGGCTCCGAAGGACCGCGCGGCACTTGTCGATCCCGACGCCTGGTGGATGGAACGGCGCGTGTTGTCGCGCGAATTGCTCGATGAGGGCGACGTCAAGACCGCCTACCGGATCGCCGCCGCGCATTCGGCTGAAAGCCCGACCAATGCGGCCGATGCCGAATTCCACGCCGGCTGGTATGCGTTGCGCGGCCTCAACGACGCCAAGCTTGCTGCGGGCCACTTCGAGCGCATCGCCACGATAGCCGGCAGCCCGATCTCGCTGTCACGCGCCTATTACTGGCTTGGCCGCGCCGCCGAAGCTGGTGGACCGGGTACTGCGAAGGATTATTACGCGCGCGCCGCGACCTACGGCACGACCTTCTACGGCCAGCTCGCCGCCGAACGAATCGGCCGCAAGGCGCTCAACGTCGCCTATCCCACGCCGACCGCCGCCGATCGCCAGACATTTTCGCAGCGTGAAGCCGTCAGCGCGATCACGCGACTGGAAGGCTCAGGCTATGCGCAATACGCCGAGATGCTCTACCGCGACCTCGCCGCGCAGCTAAATAGCCCCGGCGAAATGGCGCTTCTGGCTGTCATGGCGGAAAAGCAAGGCAATCATTATCTGGCGCTGCGCGTCGGCAAGATCGCTGCACAGCGCGGTCTCGACATCGGTGCCTTGTCGCATCCGATCGGCGTGATCCCCGCCTCGGCCAATATTTCGGGCTCAGGCAAGGCATTGGCCTACGCGATTGCGCGGCAGGAGAGCGAGTTCAAGGTTTCGGCCGTTTCGGGTGCCGGCGCGCGCGGGCTGCTGCAATTGATGCCTGGTACAGCCAAGGATTTGGCGAAGAAGGCCGGCATGGCCTATTCGCAAGATCGCCTCACCACGGACGCTGCCTACAATGCCACTTTGGGCGCGACTTTCCTTGGCCAGCAGCTCAACCGCTTCAATGGATCCTACATTTTGACCTTCGCCGGCTACAACGCCGGACCGCGCCGCGCTGACCAGTGGATCGCGCGTTACGGCGACCCGCGCGGCAAGGACCTCGACGCCGTCGTCGACTGGATCGAGCGCATCCCATTCTCCGAGACCCGCAGCTACGTCCAGCGCGTCATGGAGAACTATCAGGTCTACAAGATGCGGCTGTCGGGCAACTACGACATCAATGGCGACCTGGTGAACGGCCGCTGACGCGGCTTTCGGCCCCTCTGTTTGACCTCCCGCAACCGCCTCGGTAACTAGTTCTGGGCGACAAGTACTTGTGCGGGGGCAGAGCGCGATGGGCAGCGAAGACGGCTTTTCGGACTACTTTTATGAGTCTCAGGACGGGCTCAAGCTTCACGCGAGAATCTATGGCGCCCTAAATCCTGGCCTGCCGGTCGTGTGCCTGCCCGGCCTCACCCGCAACGCCCGCGACTTTCACGAACTAGCGCTTCACCTTGCAAGCGATTCCGAAAACCCAAGTCAAATCATATGCTTCGACTATCGCGGTCGTGGCCAATCGGCCTACGACGCCAATTGGCAAAACTACAATGTCGGGATGGAAGCAGCCGATGTCATTGCTGGCCTAGACCAACTCGGCATCAATCAAGCAGCCTTCATTGGGACGTCGCGCGGGGGATTGATCATCCACGTTCTCGCCGCGATACGCCCTCCCCTGATCAAGGCTGTCGTGCTCAATGACATTGGCCCGGTGATCGAGCCGGCCGGGCTTGCCCATATTCGCTCATATCTGGAGAACGCGCCTCGCCCGGCTGATTTCACTGATGCGGTGCGGATCCAAAAAGCCTTCCACGGCGAAGCTTTCCCAGCATTGACGGAGGCCGACTGGCAGCGTTTCGTCCGCGCCGTCTATCGCAGCGAGGATGGAAAGCCGGTCGCCGACTTCGATCCCGCACTGATCAACACAGTGCTGGCGATGGACCTCACCCAGCCGCTGTCGGATTTGTGGGCGCAGTTCGCAGCCCTCACGTCAGTGCCTATGCTCGCGATCCGCGGCGCGAATTCGCGGCTGCTGTCAGCTGCAACCATCGAGGAAATGCACCAGCGCCATCAGGGGCTCGAATCGATGACGGTCGTGGGCCAAGGCCACGCACCGTTTCTGGAGACGGGGGTGTTGCCCGCAACAATCTCCAACTTCTTGCGCAGAGCGGACACCTAGGCAGGGTCGGCCGCTCGCGAAGGTAGAGTAGCCTACCGATTTCAGGACCAAAGACCCGGCAATGGCGCCCGGACGTTGTTGTTCAGGACGGCAGACGCCCGAAAACCTGGCGACCGGGACATTCGGCGCCACCACAGCCGTCGTTTCACCAAAACGAAAAAACCCGGCGGTTGCCCGCCGGGTTTTCCTCAGATCAGCTCTAGAGCTGATTAGAATGCTGCGTCGAGGCGCAGGAAGCCAGCGAAACCGCCGCCATTGCCCTCGGGAAGGTTATCGAAGCTGTCGCCGCCGTAGTAGTTGAGGGCGAGCTTGGCATCGAGGTTCTCGACGATGTTGTAGTCGATGACCGCACCGAGCGAGTAGTCGTTGAAGCCGCCATTGTTGATGCTGAGGTTGTCGTCATGTGCATCGCCGAAGTACTGGCCGCCGAAGCCGACTGCCAGCTTCTCGTTGACCTGGTACTTCAGGTAGCCAGCGATCGTCCAAGCGTAGCCGTTGTAGACGCCGCCCTGGAAGGAGTCGATCGAACCGGTCGGGTTGATCGAGAAGAAGGTCGGGCCCGACTCGTAGCCTGCGAGCAGCTGCAGGGTGAGAGCGTCGGTTGCCTTGATGTTGGCGATCGCCTTGAGGGCGAACTCTTCGTAGGCATTGTCATAACCACCATACAGGTTGAGCGAACCCCAGCCCTGCGTGATGGCGACCTTGCCGACGACCAGCGGCACGTAGTCGAAGTTGTCCGACTCTTCTTCCAGGCCGAGCGACACAGCGATGCCGTTGCCGGCGTCGAAGGTGTAGCGGATCTGGTTGACGCGGTCGCCGCCGCCAGCGTCGAACTCGCCATCGAGATCGCCGTCGAACAGGGTGTCGGTGTGACCGACGAGCAGGCCGCCAAGCTCGAAGTAGGCATGACGCAGAGCCGTGCCGTCTTCCTTCTTGACGCCGTTCCAGAACTCGCCAGAATTATCCCTTTCAGTGCCCTTAGCGTCCGTATTCCAGCCGCCGCCGCCGATGCTCGCCTGGAACTCGATGTAACGACGGAACGTGCCGTATTCGGTTTCCGAACGGGCGTCGAACTTCAGACGGGCAAGCGCACCCTTGCTCCAACCTTCGTCGAGAACGTGCTCAGCACCGCTGATCTGGTAACGGACGAGGCCGCCGATCTTGAGGCAGGTCTCGGTGCCCGGGATGTAATAGAAGCCCGCGCCGTAAACGTCGCAGATGCGGACGTATTCCATTGGTTCCGGCTCAGCGACGACGACAGCGTCGGCCGCACGAGCGCCGGAGACTGCGAGCAGAGCCGCAGCGGAGCCGAGAAGAAGGCTCTTAATGTTCATTTTCTGACCTCCAGTCAAAAGTTTCATAAGAGGGTCTGGGTATTTTTTGCTGAAGGACAGCGTTCCCTGCCCCATCCCCGTTTGAAAAAGATGCGCACCGCGCTCCCTCTTCGACACCGACATTACCCATGAGCCGCTGCGGTTCAACAACCAACGCAATCCGCAAGGGGCTGTCGGCGCGCTATCGCCAGGCGTTGTTGCACAAAAGACACGATTTGATGCCCCCCATAAAGAAGTCATTAAGATATGGCGCCATTTGGCGGTGGCTTTCACGCTCCGCAACGCATCTACCCCTAGATGTCAGGGCGACGAGTCGTGAATGATCCGGCGTCCATTGGCGCTTCACAGACACCGACGATTCGTTGGCTGCGACCACCAGGCGACGCTTTTTATGTAGATTGTCGCAAAGGCTTGTTGATTGTGCCGCTTCTTTTCTTTATCCAGCGGCGCAACGGAGAGGTGGCCGAGTGGTCGAAGGCGCTCCCCTGCTAAGGGAGTAGAGGTCAAAAGCTTCTCGTGGGTTCGAATCCCATCCTCTCCGCCAGCCTCAGGCTGCCACCTCCAGAGAAATCTAAAATCATCAAATATTTCAATCGCTTGCGATCCAATCGCCAGCGACGCGTTTCCGTTTCCACGTCTCTACAGACGCGTTTTTCGGCTTTCGGTCGCGATTCTGACTGGAGGTCAGAAAATGAACATTAAGAGCCTTCTTCTCGGCTCCGCTGCGGCTCTGCTCGCAGTCTCCGGCGCTCGTGCGGCCGACGCTGTCGTCGTCGCTGAGCCGGAACCCATGGAATACGTCCGCATCTGCGACGTTTACGGCGCGGGCTTCTATTACATCCCGGGCACCGAGACCTGCCTCAAGATCGGCGGCCTCGTCCGTTACCAGATCAACGCTGCCGAGCACGCTCTCGACGACGGCTGGAGCAAGCAGGCACTTATGCGCCTGAAGCTCGATGCTCGTTCGGAAACCGAATACGGCACGTTCCGCCGCTACATCGAGTTCCAGGCAAGCACCCAGAACAATGGCGGCTGGGTGCACAACGACGCAGTCATCGATCCGGTCACCGGCGCTGTCGTTACGCCAGAGAACGATGAATGGTTCGGCGTGAACGGCGAATCCGGCACGGCCCTCCGTCATGCTTACTTCGAGCTCGGCGGCCTGCTCGTCGGTCACACCGACACCCTGTTCGATGGCGATCTCGATGGCGAGTTCGACTCGGGCGGCGGCGACCGCATCAACCAGATCCGCTACACTTTCGACGCCGGCAACGGCATCGCTGTGTCGCTCGGCCTGGAAGAAGAGTCGAACAACTTCGACTACGTCCCGCTGATCACCGGTAAGGTTGCCATCACGCAGGGCTGGGGTTCGCTCAACCTGTATGCTGGTTATGACAATGCCTACGAAGGCTTCGCTCTCAAGGGCATCGCCAACATCAAGGCAACCGATGCGCTCACCCTGCAGCTGCTCGCAGGCTACGAGTCGGCCCCGACCTTCTGGTCCGTCAACGCTATCGGCGGCACCGAAGTCCTGCAAGGAGCTGGTCCTTACCATGGCTACACCTGGACGATCGCTGGCTACCTGAAGTACCAGGTCAACCAGAAGCTGGCAGTCGGCTTCGGCGGTCAGTACTTCGCTGATGCGCACGACGACAACGTTGGCGGCATCCCGGCTGACGGCGCTAACGACTACTCGATCGGCGCAGTCATCGACTACAACATCGTCGAGAACCTCGATGCCAAGCTCGCCCTCAACTACTTCGCTGGCGACACCTTCGACGACTTCGGCCAGGGTGGCGGCTTCAACGGCTTCCTCCGCCTCGACGCAGCGTTCTAATCTGCTGACGTTGTAAGCAAAAAAGGCGGCCCGGGTTTCGCGAGAGACCCGGGTCGTTTCTCTACCGGCGGCAACGTCGGGATATCGAACCGACCAAAGGAGATGGAAGGACGTTGTAGGCAAGCACGATCCGAAGCCGGAATCATTGCCCCTGCCGGATTGCCAAGAATTGTATGAGAACTGTCGTCGGCTTGCCGGCCACCCCGTCGTGGAGTAGCGTTAGCTGCTTTTCGTCGAAAGGTTGCCGGAAGATTTATGAAGAAAGCAACTTCAAAGGACCATATTGTGAGCGGCCATCATTCTGCCGCCCTGATGACGAACTGCAAGGTAACTTACAACTTTAATACCATTAAAGAAGTAAAGTCGTTTAGGGTTTTAGAACTTTTTGCGTCCTACAAAGACATTCTATGGGACGACGGAAGACACAAATACAACGTCAGCTCCTTCCTCGGCGAGATCGACGAGATTCTTCTAGGCGAGCGCTTCAGCGCTTTTTCCCAGGAGACGCTCGACGGCCTGATAGGCTCCCTGCGCCAACGCGGTAACAGCAACGCGACCATCAATCGAAAGATGGCCGCATTGAGCAAACTACTGCGCAAGGCCTATAAGATGGGAGACGTCCATAGCCTGCCGGAGTTCCGTCGCCAAAAGGAGCGGGCGGGACGAATCCGCTTTCTCGAGCCCGAGGAAGAGGACAGGCTCTTTGCCGCCATCAAGGCGCGCAGTGAAGATGCCTACCGGCTCTCGGTGTTCCTGGTCGATACAGGCTGCCGGCTTGGCGAAGCGCTCGGGCTGATCTGGAACGACATTCAAGACACGCGCGTCAGCTTCTGGATCACCAAATCCGGACGCAGCCGCACCATTCCGCTGACTGTGCGCGCCAGGGAAACCGCAAAATGGCCGCCTGAGCGCGGACCGCGCCCGAAGGGGCCATTCGCCATGCTCACGCAGCCGCAGTTCCGCGCGATATGGAATGAAGCCAAGGCCGAAGTGGGTCTCGCCGCCGACGATCAAGTGGTGCCGCACATCCTGCGCCACACCTGTGCGTCACGTCTGGTACAAGGCGGCATCGATATCCGCCGCGTGCAGATGTGGCTCGGCCACCAGACGCTGACGATGACGATGCGTTATGCGCATCTGGCGACCAACGATCTCGACCGCTGCGTGGTGGTGCTGGAACGTCACTGACGCAGGATGCACCTCAAGGGCGCGACAGCCAAAGGGCACGGAGCGCCAAGCGGGTGAAAGCCACGTTTTCGGCACGCATTGCCCGTCAGTTCGCGCGACATGGTTCGGTAGGGCAACCCACAGCAACAAACCGCATGCTGCCCTGCCCATTTTGTCGTATAGGCCGAGTCTTTCGAGATTTCCGAACCCGGCTCGGGCCGGATCGCGCCAATGAGTATGCTGCCATGACCACACGCCCGCTTCTGACTCCCGTCATCCGCGCCCTGCCCGTCACCGTGCCCTTCGTTGGGCCCGAGGCTCAGGAACGCGAGCGCGGCAGACCGTTCAGGGCGCGCATGGGCGCAAATGAAAGCGGCTTCGGCCCCTCGCCGCGCGTCGTTGCGCGCATGCAGGAGGTCGCAGCCGACATGTGGAAATACTGCGATCCCGACAATTACGATCTCAAGGTCGCACTTGGGCGTCACCTCGGGCTCGGCGCGGACAACGTCGTGGTCGGCGAAGGCATCGACGGCCTGCTCAATCTGATCGTGCGCATGTATGCTGCCGAAGGCGATCCGGTGGTGACGTCGCTCGGTGCTTATCCGACCTTCAATTTCCATGTCGCCAGTGTCGGCGCCCGGGTCGTGCCGGTGCCCTACCAAAACGACAAGGAAGACCTTCAGGGCCTGCTCGACGCGGTCAAGCGCGAAAACGCGCCTATCGTCTACCTGTCCAACCCAGACAATCCGATGGGTAGCTGGTGGGAAACGAACGACATACTGCGCTTCATCGAAGCACTGCCGGAGACGACAACGCTGATACTCGATGAAGCCTATGGCGAGACGGCACCGGCTTCGGCGCTGCCGCCGGTCGATGTTTCACGGCCCAATGTCGTGCGGATGCGCACCTTCTCCAAGGCCTATGGGCTTGCCGGCATTCGCTGCGGTTATGCCTTTGGCGATGCCGAGGTGATCGCCAGCTTTGAGAAAGTGCGCAACCATTATGGCGTGAGCCGCATGGCGCAGATCGCTGGCGAAGAAGCGCTTGCCGACCAGGCCTATCTGGCCGACGTGGTTGCCAAGGTGGCGGCCGGGCGCGAGCGCATCGCCGCAATCGCCCGCGACAACGGGCTCAATCCCCTGCCCTCGGCGACCAATTTCGTCACCATCGACTGCGGCAGCGATGCTGATTTCGCACTTTCCGTAATGCGCAACCTGCTGGCCCGCGATGTCTTCATCCGCAAGCCGATGGCACCGGTGCTCAACCGCTGCATCAGGGTGAGCGTCGGGCTCGACCACGAGATCGACATTTTCGCCGAGGAATTGCCCGGCGCAATTGCCGCTGCGCGCGGCTGAACCGGCACGCAAAGCCTGAATTGATCGACGGCGCGGCGAAGCCCGCGCCGCCCCCACTCATATTCATGGTCGACGCCCCTTGAATTAATTAAACGTTCGTTTTATTAATTGAGCCATTCGGGAGGAATGGCTGAATGGCGCGAACGGCTGGTTCGGACGGAGGCAGGACGGAAGCGGCTATCCGCGACGCAGCCGTGCAGCTGATCGCGCGCCATGGCTATGAGGCCGTGACGATGCGCCAGCTGGCGGCCGAAGTCGGCGTCCAGGCGGCAGCGCTCTACCGCTACTTTCCGACCAAGGAAGATTTGCTCCACACGCTGATGCGCGAGCACATGGAGCTGCTGGCCTCAACATGGGACAGCGCACGACCCGACAATGACGAGCCGGTCGCTCGATTGACCGCCTTTGTCGCCAATCACATCCGTTTCCACGTCGAACGCCGCCACGCCACCCATGTCTCGAACATGGAGTTGCGCAGCCTTTCGCGCGATAATCTGACCAGCATCCTCAAGCTCCGCACCGCCTACGAGAAGGAGCTCAGGACCATCCTGCGCGACGGCGCGGACGCTGGCGTGCTGGAAGTCGACGACACCGGACTTACCGCCATGGCGATCATCCAGATGATCACCGGCGTCATCGTCTGGTTTCGTCCCGATGAAAGACTGTCGGTCGACGAAGTGACCGCTACTTATCTGGCCATGACCATGCGCCTGACGGGTGCCAGGCCAAACACGGAGGACAGGCATGTACGACAAGACGCTGAACTTCGGGCTTGGTGAAGATATCGACAGCCTGCGCGAGATGGTGCGGCGCTTCGCACAGGAGCGTATTGCGCCGATTGCCGCCGACATCGACCGCGACAACGAATTTCCCGCGCATCTGTGGCAGGAGCTTGGCGCGCTCGGCCTGCTTGGCATCACCGCCGATCCAGAACATGGCGGCTCGGGCATGGGTTACGTCGCCCATGTCGTGGCGGTTGAGGAGATCTCGCGCGCTTCCGCCTCGGTCGGCCTGTCATACGGTGCGCATTCGAACCTGTGCGTGAACCAGATCAAGCGCTGGGGCACGCCGGATCAGAAGGCAAAATACCTGCCCAAGCTGTGCTCGGGCGAGAATGTCGGCGCTCTCGCCATGTCGGAGAGCGGATCGGGCTCGGATGTGGTTTCGCTCAGGCTGAAGGCCGAGAAACACAACGACCGCTTCGTGCTCAACGGCTCCAAGATGTGGATCACCAACGGGCCTGACGCCGATACGCTGGTGGTCTATGCCAAGACCGATCCCGACAGGAAATCACGCGGCATCACCGCCTTCATCATCGAAAAGACGATGAAGGGATTCTCGGTGGCGCAAAAGCTCGACAAGCTCGGAATGCGTGGCTCGAACACCGGCGAACTGGTGTTCGACGATGTCGAGGTGCCGTTCGAAAACGTACTGCACGAGGAAGGGCTGGGCGTCGAGGTGTTGATGTCGGGGCTCGACTATGAGCGCGTGGTTCTGGCCGGTGGGCCGATCGGCATCATGGCGGCGTGCCTCGATGTCGCTGTGCCGTACGTGCACGACCGCAAGCAGTTCGGCCAGCCCATCGGCGAATTCCAGCTCGTCCAGGGAAAGCTTGCCGACATGTATTCGACGATGAATGCCGCCCGCGCCTATGTCTATGCCGTGGCAGCTGCCTGCGACCGGGGCCAGACAACCCGCAAGGATGCGGCCGGCTGCGTCTTGTTTGCCGCCGAAAAGGCGACGCAGTGCGCGCTAGACGCGCTCCAGCTGCTCGGCGGCAATGGCTACATCAACGACTACCCGACAGGCCGATTGCTGCGCGATGCAAAACTCTACGAAATCGGCGCCGGCACCAGCGAGATCAGGCGTTGGCTGATCGGCCGCGAGATCATGGCGGAAGAGGCGTGACCTGCCAATGTACCTCGACTATGGCAGAGACTGGATATTTGCCAGTAGCGGCACCATGTGTCACAATCCGTATGCATTGATGGAGGCTGACATGGCATCCTCGCATGACTTCGCCGAAGAACCGCAGCAGTTCGAAGGTCCGAAAACAGACCTCCCATCCGTTGGATATGTCAGACTGAAGATTGGCGACGGTGGCCGTATTGTCATTCCCGCTGACATGCGCGCTGCGATGATGGTCAAGCCCGGCGATACTGTGACGGCGCGCGTCATTGACGGCGAATTCCGTATTGTCTCCAAGGGAGTAGCTTTGAAACGTGTCCAGGCAGAGGCACTAAAGCTCAAAGCGGAAAACCCCGGGGTAAGCGTCGTTGACGAACTGATAGCAGAGCGCCGTGCAGAAGCTGCTCAAGAGGCCGCCGAAGCCGACGCTTGGCGCAGAAAGCACGGATTGCCTCCCCTGGACGACGATCACAAGTGAGCATCTTCGTCCTGGATACGTCAGCGGTACTGGCCGTGCTTCTTGGGGAGCCTGGACAAGATCATGCAATGCCGCTGGTGGACGGCGCCCTGATAAGCAGTGTCAACATTGCCGAGGTTGTCACGAAATGCGTAGAGTTTGGTTTCTCCGACGAGGTCGCGATCGGCTACATCGAAGCTAGTAATTTGACCGTGGTCGATTTCAATCAGGAGCTTGCGATTGCAGCCGGCCTATTGCGACGCCGCGCTCCAAAGGGCGTGCTTTCGCTGGGCGATAGGGCCTGCCTGGCACTTGCCATACGTGAGAATGCAACTGCCGTCACAGCCGATCGTATCTGGTCCACGCTCGACCTCGGCTGCCAAATCGAACTGATCCGCTAGGTCGAAGCAATGCTGGACTTCACCGAAATTACGAGGCTAGTGCGTTAGATTCGCACCCCACCATGACTGCTTCGCGCCTCAGGCGCAGCACCGCATGGGTATCACTCCAAGAGGAAAAATGCCGACGCTTAGCTCCCAAATCTCGCCCTCCTCCGAAAGCTTCAAGGCCAATGCCGCACGCCTGCGAACGCTGGTGGCTGACATCAGCGACAAGGCTGCAACGGTGGAGCGCGGCGGGTCGGAGGACGCACGCAAGCGGCACGCCTCGCGTGGAAAGCTGTTGCCGCGCGAACGCCTGGCACAGCTGCTCGATGCCGGCTCGCCTTTCCTCGAGGTCGGCCAGTTTGCCGCCTGGGGCCTCTATGGCGGCGACATCGCATCGGCGGGACTGATCGCCGGCATCGGCCGTGTCGAAGGCACCGAGGTGATGGTCGTGGTCAACGACGCCACGGTGAAAGGTGGAACCTATTACCCGCTGACGGTGAAGAAGCATCTGCGCGCGCAAGAGATCGCGCTGCAGAACAATTTGCCCTGCATCTACCTCGTCGACTCCGGAGGGGCGAACCTGCCCAACCAGGATGAGGTTTTTCCAGACCGCGACCATTTCGGCCGCATCTTCTTCAACCAGGCCAACATGTCGGCCGCTGGCATTCCGCAGATCGCTTGCGTCATGGGTTCCTGCACGGCTGGCGGCGCCTATGTGCCGGCAATGTCGGACGAGACTGTCATGGTGCGCAACCAGGCAACCATCTTCCTGGCCGGCCCGCCGCTGGTAAAGGCGGCGACGGGCGAGGACGTGAGTGCCGAGGAACTGGGTGGCGCCGACCTGCACACGCGCGTCTCAGGCGTCGCCGACCACTATGCGGTGGACGACGAGCATGCGCTGGCGATTGTCAGGCGCATCGTCAAAAACCTGAATCGGAAGAAGGACATCGGACTGGTCCTGCAGAAATCGATTCCGCCTGTTCATGCGCCGGAAGAGGTCTATGGCGTCATCCCCGCCGACCTGCGCCAGCCCTATGATGTGCGCGAGGTGATCGCGCGCGTTGTCGATGGTTCGGAATTCGACGAGTTCAAGCAGAATTACGGCACCACGCTTGTGACGGGCTTTGCCCATATCCATGGCATGCCGGTCGGCATCATCGCCAACAATGGCGTGCTGTTTTCGGAGAGCGCGCTGAAGGGCGCTCATTTCATCGAGCTGTGCTGCCAAAGGAAGATCCCGCTGGTGTTCCTGCAGAACATCACCGGTTTCATGGTGGGCGCAAAGTATGAGGCCGGCGGCATCGCCAAGGACGGCGCCAAGCTGGTGACGGCGGTGGCGACTGCCCAGGTGCCGAAGGTGACCATCATCATCGGCGGCTCATTCGGTGCCGGCAATTACGGCATGTGCGGGCGGGCCTATTCGCCGCGCTTCCTGTGGATGTGGCCCAACGCCCGCATCTCGGTGATGGGCGGCGAGCAGGCAGCGACCGTGCTCGCCATGGTCAAGCGCGAGGGCATCGAGCGCAAGGGCGGGACATGGTCGAAAGAGGAAGAGGCCGAATTCCGGGCGCCGATCCTCGAAAAATACGAGCGCGAAGGCCACCCGCTCTATTCGTCGGCGCGGCTCTGGGACGACGGCATCATTGACCCGGCGAAGACCCGCGAGGTGCTGGCGCTCAGCCTGTCTGCCGCGCTCAACGCGCCAGTGGCCGACACCAAGTTCGGCGTGTTCCGGATGTGATGGGGGATCAAGCAATGTTTTCGAAAATCCTCATCGCCAATCGTGGCGAAATCGCCTGTCGCGTCATTCGCACCGCCCGCAAGATGGGCGTGAAGACGGTTGCCGTCTATTCGGACGCGGATGCGCGCGCGCTGCATGTGTCGATGGCCGACGAGGCGGTGCATATCGGCGGCTCGCCAGTCAATGAAAGCTATCTGCGCGGCGATGCCATCATCGCGGCCGCCAAGGCGACCGGGGCGGAAGCCATCCATCCCGGATACGGTTTCCTCTCCGAAAACCCCGACTTCGTCGACCAGGTGACGCAAGCCGGTCTCGTTTTCATCGGACCGTCGGCGGATTCGATCCGCGCCATGGGTCTGAAGGATGCGGCCAAGCGGCTGATGGAAAAGGCCGGCGTGCCGGTGGTGCCGGGCTATCACGGTGAAGCGCAGGAGATCGTCATCCTGGCCAGCAAGGCGCGCGAGATCGGCTATCCCGTGCTGATCAAGGCGCGGGCCGGCGGCGGCGGCAAGGGCATGCGTCGTGTCGACCATCCAGATGAGTTTCCCGACGCGCTGTCAGGCGCGCGGCGTGAGGCCAAGGCGGCCTTCGGCGACGACCGGGTGCTGGTCGAAAAATATGTCGACAAGCCGCGCCATATCGAGGTGCAGGTGTTCGGTGACAATTTTGGCAACGCAGTGCATCTGTTCGAGCGCGACTGCTCGGCCCAGCGCCGCCACCAAAAGGTGATCGAAGAAGCACCTGCCCCCGGCATGACGCCGGAGTTGCGCGCGGCGATGACCGAAGCCGCGGTAAAAGCCGCCAAGGCGATCGGATATTCGGGCGCCGGCACGATCGAGTTCATCGTCGATG
Organism: Aminobacter sp. 01T433; assembly: GCF_056398585.1. Lineage (NCBI taxonomy): Bacteria > Pseudomonadati > Pseudomonadota > Alphaproteobacteria > Hyphomicrobiales > Phyllobacteriaceae > Aminobacter > Aminobacter sp. 01T433. The sequence continues at coordinate 408,523 of NZ_JBFTPR010000007.1, read as the reverse complement.
CCTCGGAAGGGCTCAAGCCCGACCGCTTCTGGTTCATGGAGATGAATACGCGGCTTCAGGTCGAGCATCCGGTGACCGAGATGGTGACCGGCGTCGACCTGGTCGAGTGGCAGCTTCGGGTCGCCTCCGGCGAGGAACTGCCTTTGACGCAGGACGGCATCGGACTTGATGGCCATGCTTTCGAAGCACGGCTCTATGCCGAAGACCCAGCCAAGGGATTCCTGCCGGCGATCGGCACGCTGCATCATCTCAGTTTCCCGACCGAAACGGCTGCCGGCACCGAAATCCGCGTCGAAACCGGTGTGCGCCAGGGCGATGCGATTTCGCCTTTCTACGATCCGATGATCGCCAAGGTGGTGACGCATGGGCCGGACCGCGCCACGGCACTTGAGGCGCTGGCCGAGGCCGTGACCCACACGGAAGTAGCGGGATCGACGACCAATGCGGCGTTCCTGGCGGCCCTCGCCCGCGACCCGGACTTCGCCTCCGGCGATGTCGACACCGGCCTGATCGGGCGCAAGCAGGACGAACTCACCACGACTGCCGCGCCAGGCAGCCGGGCCATTGCACTTGCCGCCTTGGCGGCGACTGGAGCAACGGCATCGGCTGCGTCGGACGATCCTTGGTCTGATATCACCGGCTACGCCCACTTCAACCCGCTGGCCCGGCGGGCGACGCTTTCATTTGGCGGTGTCGATATCGTCGCCCACATCACCGCGCGACCGGACGGGCGTTTCGATGTCAGGCCGGAAGGCGGAGAGGCCTTCGTGCTTGCGGCAGGGACGACAAACGCTGGTGCGACCGTCGCCGCCTGGCCGGGCCATGTCACGGTGTTCGAGAATGGGCGCTCCTTCGATTTCGCCATCAGCGATCCGTTCGCCCGCGCTGCCGAGATCGGCGAAGGCACGTCGAGCATGCGGGCGCCGATGCCGGGGCTGGTCAAGCTTGTGCGCGCCGCCAAGGGCGACAAGGTGAGCAAGGGCCAGCCGCTCCTGGTGCTTGAAGCGATGAAGATGGAGCACACCATCACCGCCACCCATGATGGCGTGATCAGCGAGATCGCCACCGAAGGCGCGCAGGTGACAGATGGAACGGTGCTGGTGCGTTTCGAGGAATAGCCTGCACCATTGCGAATTATGCATATGAGACAGCCCGGAAATCGGTTTTGATTTTCGGACTGATGTTTTAGTGCTGCCCGCAGCAATCATCGACAGGCGAGCCCGTGACCGACACCAACAGCGACACCGTTCCGCACAGGCAGTACGAAGACGTGCTAGCGCTGCTGACCGGCACGATGCTGGTGGCGCTGGGGCTGGTTCTCTACACCCATGCCGGGCTCATCACCGGCAGCTCGGCTGGGCTTGCGCTGCTCATCCAGTATGTCACCGGCTATGGCTTCGGTGCCGTGTTCTTCGTCATCAACCTGCCCTTCTATTATCTCGCGGTGAAGCGCATGGGCTGGCCGTTTGCGCTGCGTACCTTCGCGGCGGTGGCGCTGATTTCGGTCCTGTCGCAGCTGACGCCCGACTGGATCGGCATCGAGCATCTGAACCCGTTTTACGCGGCAGTTGCCGGCGGCGGGCTGATGGGCATGGGACTGCTGGTGCTGTTTCGCCACCGCGCTGGGCTCGGCGGCTTCAACATACTGGCGCTCTATCTGCAGGACAATTACGGCATCCGCGCCGGCTATTTCCAGCTCGTGGTCGACCTCACGATCCTGATCGTGTCGCTGTTTTACATCGAACTCGACAAGGTCGCGCTCTCAGTTGTGGGTGCCGCCGTGCTCAACCTGATCATCGCCATCAACCACCGCCCCGGCCGCTATGTCGGCATGAGCTAACACGAAAAGGGCCGCGCCATGCAGCGCGGCCTTCTCAGCTGTGCTTGTCCGATCGATCAGCCAGCGGTCGGCTGCTTGGTCTTCCTGAGATAGGGCAGCACGCGCTCGAACGAGCCGAAACGCTTGATGGCGTCCTCATCGGAGACTGCCGCGGTGACGATAACGTCCTCACCCTGCTTCCACTGCACCGGGGTCGCCACCTGATACTTGGCGGTCAACTGGATCGAATCCAGCGCGCGCAGGATCTCGTCGAAGTTGCGGCCGGTCGACATCGGGTAGGTCAAGGTCAGCTTGACCTTCTTGTCCGGGCCGATAACGAACACCGAACGCACAGTCGCGTTGTCGGCGGGCGTGCGGCCTTCCGAACTGTCGCCGGCGCTTGCCGGCAGCATGTCGTAGAGCTTGGCGACGGCGAGCGTCGGGTCACCGATCATCGGATAATCGACCTTGTTGCCCGACAGCTTTTCGATGTCGGCCTTCCATTTGTGGTGGTTTTCGACCGGATCGACCGAAATGCCGATCATCTTGGCATTGCGCTTGGCGAAGTCGGCCTTCAACCCGGCCATGTAGCCGAGCTCGGTGGTGCAGACCGGGGTGAAATCCTTGGGGTGGGAAAACAAAACAGCATAACCGTCGCCGATCCAGTCGTGGAAGTTGATCGGGCCTTCCGTGGTGTCGGCTTTGAAGTCCGGGGCGGTGTCATTGATACGAAGGCTCATATGTCGGTTCCTCCTGAATTCGACGCACACTTCGCGCCGGCTAGAACGGTCCGTGTTCAGTGTCCGTGTGCGAATTCGCTATTTTGCGCCAAGCCCGTGAAAACGACAATGGCCGGGACATGCCCGGCCATTGAAAGCATTTAGCAGAAACCAGGCTTACGGCTTGATCGGCGCGTATTTGCCGTCATGCCACTGGTTGATGTCGTAGCTGGCGTTCTTGAGGTCGCCCTTTTCGTCGAAGACAACGTCGCCCACGACGGTGCTGATCGGCTTACCGTCCTTCAGTGCCTCGGCGACCTTGATCGGATCGTCGGTGCCGGCACGCTCGATGCCTTGCGCGAAGGCCTGGATCGTGGCGTAGGAGAACAGCGTGAAGCCTTCCGGCACGAAGCCACCGGCCTTGATCTTCTCGATTGCTTCCTTGGCCTCAGGCTTGGCCTGCGGGTCCGAGGGGAACACGAACATCGTGCCTTCACCGGCGGGGCCGGCAATCTGCCAGAATTCCGGCGAGGCGATCGAGTCGGGCATGATCAGCTGAAACTTGAAGCCCTGCTCGGCCGACTGGCGCAGGATGAGACCGGCTTCGGGGTGATAACCACCGAAATAGACCACGTCGGCCTTCAGTTCCTTGAGCTTGGTGACGAGCGCCGAATAGTCCTTTTCGCCGGCATTGATGCCTTCGTAGAGGATTTCCTGCAGGCCGCCGGTGTTCATCGTCTTCCGGACGGCATCGGCCACACCCTGGCCGTAGGCGCTCTTGTCGTGCAGCACGACGACGTTCTTGCCCTTGTACTTCTCGGCGATCCACGGTCCGATGAAGGCACCCTGGGCGTCGTCACGGGTGTACAGGCGCATGATCGTCGACCAGCCCTTGGCGGCAGCGTCGTCGGTCATGATCGGGTTCGACGAGGCCGGCGACATCATCAGCGCGCCGCTTTCGGCATAGACGGCGGAAGCCGGGATGCTCGAGCCCGAGCAGGCATGGCCGTCGATGAACTTGATGCCATTGGCTACGATGCGGTTGGCAACCGAAACCGCCTGCTTGGGATCGCAGACGTCGTCTTCGACCGAAAGCTTGAGCTGGCGGCCCATGACGCCGCCCTTTTCGTTGATCGCCTTGACCGCCGCTTCGGCGCCCTGCTTGAACTGGTCGCCGATATTGGCGAGCTGGCCGGTCATCGGGCCGACGACCGCAATACCGATATCTTCTGCGAATGCCACACTGGCGCTGAGCGACAGCGCGAGCAATGCGCCAATAGAACGTTTCAAATGCATTGGTTCCTCTCCCTTGGATGCGAAGGACATGCCGGATTCGCGCCACACGTGCAATCGTCGAAAGCTGTCAGCGCGGCCATGACTTGTCTTGGCGCATGGGCGCCAGGATATTGTGCCTGCACGTGCTTATGCAACCCGGCGATAAGCCGCCGGTTCAATTCCAAAACGAAAAAGCCGCGCCGATCTTGTTTCGATCGGTCGCGGCCTTTTTCGTGGAAACTCCGCGAGGCGTCTTTGGCCTTCTCAGGAGTTCGCCTGCCCTGTTTGTTTTCTTTCTGGCGCGCCTCGCCCGTCCTTCAGACCGTCGCGCTCTTTTTGTTGGAAGCCGCCATGAAGGCGACCTCGATCTTCCCCCCGGAAGCAGAAGCTATCAGTGCATCGTCATCCATTCGCGCGCTTCGCGCAGCGCCTTGACGATGTCGAGCTTGGACATCGAGCCGGAGAGTTCCGAGCGCAGCTCAGCGGCGCGGGCAGAACCCTTGATCGCGGCGATGTTGAACCATTTGTGGGCGGCGACAACGTCGACTTCGCAATCGCGGCCGGTCGCATACATCATGCCCAATTCAAGAAGAATGTCGGCCTGAGCGGTGGAACCCATCGCGCCGAAGCCAGCCTCAAAGATTTCGAAACGTGCCATTTTCTTATCCCCTGCCTGTCTCCTGAGAGCAGTCTCGGAGGTGTCCCCCGCAGCTGCCCTTTCGATGCTTTCGAGAATGCCGTGGAGCTTTGAATCCGCCGTTAAATGGCGTGCTTAACTCGAAGAAAACAAAACTAAAACAAAGGGTAAAGCTCGGAATTCGTTAAGGATAGGAGTCCTTGCGCCGGTTGGAATTTGCAGAAAATGCGATGAAAATTCGCTGGTGCGCGGCTAAGTCTTTGATAACCACGCGACGCATTCACGTGCTGCAATCGATGAACTTTTGGATGTCGGAGGCGCGTTTGCGCCGTCAAAAAATGCTCGCAGCTTCCCTTGCGGCACCGCTTTCGCTTTCGCGGCGGCTGCATTACGCTTACGTTTGCGTAAACGTCAGGCGTGGGAGAGCGCCATTACACAGATATCAATCGGGAGGATTTCAATGCTTCGCAAGATGAGCCTGGCCATGGCGGCCACCGTGATGATGGCCGGTGCGGCCTACGCCGATCCGATCGAAGGCAACTGGAAGACGGAAGCCGGCTCAATCGCAGCAATCGCTTCGTGCGGCAGCAGCTTCTGCATCACGCTGAAGGACGGCAAGCACTCTGGCAAGAAGATCGGCACCTTCAAGGCCGACGGCGGCAGCGCCTATTCGGGCGAGATCACCGACCCGGCCAACGACAAGACCTACAACGGCAAAGCCAGCCTCGCCGGCTCCAGCCTCAAGATGAAGGGCTGCGTGCTCGGCGGGCTGATCTGCAAGACGCAGAACTGGTCGAAACTGTAAGAGAACAGTGAGTAGTGAGTAGTGAGTAGTGAGTAGTGAGTAGTGAGTAGTGAGTAGTGAGTAGTGAGGGAATGGCTGGCCGAAGGCGATACGCCACTCCCTAATTTCTACTCGCTACTCGCTATTCCCCACTCGCTCAGGCCCTCGCCTTCTGGCCGAACAGAACCTTTTGGGCTTCCTTGTCGTCGGCGAGATTGCGGCGGTGGTCCTCGCCGATGGCGATGCCGGTGATGACCGCCGGGCGGGCCATGAGGGTTTCGAACCAGCGCTTGAGGTGCGGGAAGTCTTCGATGTCCTGGCCCTGGTTCTTGTAAGGCTTGACCCAGCCAAGCGAAGCGATGTCGGCGATCGAATAGGCGCCGGCGAGGAATTCGCGATCGGCCAGGCGCTTGTTCATCACGCCATAGAGGCGATTGACCTCATTGGTGTAGCGGTCGATGCCATAGGCGATCTTCTCCGGCGCGTATTGCCGGAAGTGATGGGCCTGGCCGGCCATCGGCCCCAGACCGCCGACCTGCCAGAACAGCCACTGGTCAACCTCGGCGCGGCCACGCTCGTCAGTCGGATAAAGCTTGCCGAACTTGCGTCCGAGATATTGCAGGATCGCGCCCGACTCGAAGATCGAGATCGGCGCGCCGCCCCATTTGCCGTCGGCCGTGGGGCCTTCGGGATCGATGATCGCCGGCATGCGGTTGTTGGGCGCGATCTTGAGGAATGACGGCTCGAATTGCTCGCCCTTGCCAATGTTGACGTATTTGACCGTGTAGGGAACGCCGAGTTCCTCCAGCATGATCGAGATCTTCCAGCCATTGGGCGTGGGCCAGTAATAGAGTTCGATCGGCAATGTCTGGCTGGTCATTCCGCAGTCTCCGTTGGTGAGCGATGCTCTGGAGATATGCGTAGCAGGGCGAAACACAACCCTGCGGACACACTAAGGTCCGTCAATAAATTTGAACCGAAGATGAACGGAGGTCTCAGAACCCGTTCAGTCGCAGCCAGGCATAGTCCGATCCATTGAAGGGGAAGACACCAATGCTCGCTCGCCGGTTCACCATCGTCTGTCTGCTCAGCGCCCTGTTCGGGATCATGTTTGCCACCCTGGTCGCCGAGACCAGCCGCCCTGCCCGCTCCTGGGAACTTACGTCGTCGAAGACGGACTGATCGCCCACAAAAGCAACGACATCAACCGATCTCCAAAAGCAAAGCCAACGCCCATGACCCGCACCGCAACCCAGATCATCAAGACCCTCCGGCTCCTGCCGCGGGCTTTGCTGATCCTGATGGTTCTCGCCGCCCCGGTGCTGGCTGTGCCGCAGCTGCGTGGCGACTCGGGCTCGACCATCGAAGCCCCTGCTGCCCGCAATGGCGGCGTTGGCTTTGTCCTGCTGATCAGCTTGCAGCGTGATTAAGGGAATTAACAGGACCACAACACGGCCCCCTCGCAGCCGTCATAATTGATCTCTATAATAGGTCATGGAAAAGCGAATCTATCCTCAGCCCATCGAATCCATCTCCTCGCCGCTGCCGTTTTCTCGGCAGAGCTTCACCGATGCCACCGAAGCTGTGGCAGCGCTGCAGAAGCTCTATGAGCGCAACACCGCCTTCTTGCGCGAGGCCTTCGCCTCGCTTGCAGCCGGCGCCGACACCAATGTGCGGTTCCGCGCCTTCTACCCCGAAGTTGGCGTCACCACGACGTCCTACTCGCAGGTCGATTCCCGCCAGGCCTACGGCCATATGCCGACGCCGGGGCATTTCTCGACAACGATCACCCGGCCGGACCTGTTTGAAAGCTATCTCACCGAACAGCTGAAGCTGATCATGCGCAATCACGGCGGACCGGTAACGGTTTCGGAATCGACGACGCCGATTCCGCTGCATTTCGCATTCCTCGAGGGCACCCATGTCGACGGGGCCGCCGCCGACCGCATCCAGCGGCCGATCCGCGACCTGTTCGACGTGCCGGACCTCGACGGCACCGACGACCATATCGCCAATGGCACCTTCGAGATCATGCCGGGCGAGTCCCGGCCGCTGGCCGTGTTCACCGCCCAGCGCATCGACTATTCGCTGCACCGGCTGGCGCATTACACGGCAACGACGCCACAGCACTTCCAGAATTTTGTACTGTTCACCAACTACCAGTTCTACATCGACGAGTTCGTCGTGCTGGCCCGCGAGCTGATGGCCAAGGGCGGCGGCGGCTATTCGGAGTTCGTGGAACCCGGCGGCGTGGTGACGAAAGCCGGCGACACCTCACCTTCCGCGGGAACTCCTGCGGCACGGCTGCCGCAAATGCCAGCCTACCATCTGAAGAAGCCGGGCCATGCCGGCATCACCATGGTCAATATCGGCGTCGGCCCGTCCAACGCCAAGACGATTACCGACCACATCGCGGTGCTCAGGCCGCATGCCTGGCTGATGCTCGGCCACTGTGCTGGCCTGCGCAACACCCAGGCACTCGGCGACTATGTGCTGGCGCATGCCTATGTGCGCGAGGACCACGTGCTCGACGACGACCTGCCAGTATGGATTCCGATCCCACCGCTGGCCGAGGTGCAGGTCGCATTGCAGGAGGCGGTCGCCGAGGTGACCGGCCTATCCGGCTACGACCTCAAGCGGATCATGCGCACGGGAACCGTGGCGACCATCGACAACCGCAACTGGGAACTGCGCGACCAGCGCGGCCCGGTGCAGCGCCTGTCGCAGTCGCGCGCGATTGCGCTCGACATGGAATCGGCGACGATCGCGGCCAACGGCTTCCGCTTCCGCGTGCCCTACGGCACGCTGTTGTGCGTTTCCGACAAGCCGCTGCATGGCGAACTCAAGCTGCCGGGCATGGCGACGGAATTCTACAAGCGGCAGGTGGCGCAGCATCTGACCATCGGCATACGCGCCATGGAAAAGCTCGCCGAAATGCCCAATGAGCGGCTGCATTCGCGCAAGCTGCGCAGCTTCGCCGAGACCGCTTTCCAGTAACGCCGGGTTCCAGCAAGGCTGGCTTTCGTCGCGATCGTTAGAGCCCCATTCGGTTAAATCGGAATGGGGCTCTAACTTATTAGGGGAGCATGATCTTTTTCCGAAAACCGGTTCCCACTTTTCGGGATCATGCTCTAGCTGCGGGCGCGACTGCTACTGCCCGTTGACGAGGCCGAGGATCAGGCGGTGGACGTTGCCACCGTCGCCGAGTTCGATGCGGTCGAAGTCGCGGCTTTTCTCCCGTTGCGCCAAAGAGGCCTCCGAGAGCGGCTTGATGATCTCCTGCCTGACCTTCTTGCAGTTCGGGTCGTTGGCAACCGACACGCCGATCGTCGTCTTTTCGATTGTTGCCACCATGTCCTTGATCATCTGGCCATGCACCAGCTCATGGCGCCGGACGCCTTCATAAAAGACATCCCAGCGCTTCTGCAGGTCGGCCGGCAAGGGACCGGACGGCTTGGGCAAGGTGTAGGTGATGATGAGCTTTGGCTTGGCTGACACCAGCGTACAGGCGCCGCCTTGCGGCTCGTATTTGCGCTGCCAGGTGAGCTTGAAGTTGGTGTGGGCGATGGCGCGCCCCATACCGGCTTGTGGCCCGCGTTCTCCGATCGAGGCATAAAGCTCAGCCGCCGTGGTGCCCGATATGGCGTAGGTCTTGACCTGTTCGACGGTCTGGCCTTCGGCGCGGGCGGCAGACGGTACGACAGCAAGCACGACTGCAAATGCCCGCAGCCAGTGATGGGCGGCTTTGTTCATTCCATTCTCCGCAAGGCAGTGCTGCGTCCACGAAAGACAGTCGTGGACACTGGTGAGCCGTTCGGCCCATCGGTCTCACGGTTCGTATCGCATTTCAACTGAGGTTGCCCCACGGCTACGCCGAATGGTCTTGCTTGGGTCACTTTGCAGCAACGATCAAGCGGCACATAATCGATCATCAATGGGCCGCAATTCTGGCGACATGAAGCTGCTATGACGACCATGGCTTTTTACAATTCAGGCAAGATCGCCTGTTTCTTGGTGATGATGCTTGTTTCGCTGCCGCTGGTGGCGGGTTTTTTCGGCAACTGGCATCCAGCACTCGATTCATTCGCCCATTTCCGGGTGCACCTGGCCGTGCTGATGATGGTGGCTGCGGTGCCGCTGCTGTTCACGTCGCTGCGCTGGCAGGCGATTGCCGCATTGGCATTCGGTGCGGCAGCGCTGTCGACGACCTCCAGCGCGCTTCCCCTGCCCGGCCTCGGACCGGTGCATGCGGGGATCCAGCCACGCGCCGAAAATCGGCCAGTCTACAAGATGATGCAAATGAACCTGCGTTACGACAACGCCTATCCCGAAAAGGTGCTGTCGCTGGTCGGCCGGGTGCAGCCTGACGTGATCACCTTCGAAGAAATGTCGGAAATGTGGAAAGGCAAGCTGCAACCGCTGTTTGCCCGCTATCCCTACCGCATGCTGTGTGGCTACCCAAACAACGTGTTCGGCGTTGCGATCCTGTCGCGTCGGCCTTTTGCCGAAGGTACCCAGCCGGAATGTTTCGGCAACGGCGCGCTGGCGATCGCCAGGATCGATTTCGGTGGACGGGTGACCGATGTTGCCGCCCTTCACCTTGGCTGGCCGTGGCCTTTCGAGCAGTCGCGGCAGGTGACCAGAATGAGCAGCGATTTTGCCTCGCTTGCCGACAATGCGTTGCTAGGCGGCGATTTCAATGCCACGCCCTGGAGCGCGACCGTGTCGCGCGTGGCCAAAGCTGGCGGGCTGACGCTGATGCCTGCCGCCGGCCGCACCTGGCTGAGCTTCGCCTTGCCTGAATTCATGCGTTTTGCCGGGCTGACCATCGACCATGTCATGGCCAAGGGCGACGTCGTGGTGCACTCGGTGACGATGGGCGAGGACGCCGGTTCGGACCACCGGCCGCTATTGGTCGAATTCTCGTTCCGCGATGCGCCCGCTCCTGTCGAAAACGCAGAAACCGAGACGGTGTCTTCAGAGACCGGCACAACGCCGCGCGGATAAGCAAACGGCCCGAAAATCGCGATGATTTCCGGGCCGTTGCAACTGTCAGAGCGCGATAGCGCGCGCAATCACATATTCGGATAGACCGGGCCTTCGCCACCCTGCGGCGGCACCCAGTTGATGTTCTGGTTGGGGTCCTTGATGTCACACGTCTTGCAGTGGACGCAGTTCTGCGCGTTGATGACGAACTTCGCATCAGCATGGCCGGGCTCGCCGGCAATCGAATTGCCGTCGGCGTCGACCCATTCATAGACCCCTGCCGGGCAGTAGCGGCTCGAAGGTCCGGCGAAGATTTCGTATTCCGAGCGCTTCTGCAGATCCATGTCCTTGACCTGGAGGTGAACCGGCTGGTCCTCCTCGTGATTGGTGTTGGACAAGAACACCGACGACAGGCGGTCGAAAGTCAGCACGCCATCGGGCTTGGGATAGTCGATTTTCTTGTGCTTTGACGCCGGCTCGAGCGATTGCGCGTCGGTCTTGCCGTGCTTCAGCGTGCCGAAGGGCGAGACGCCAAACAGCGTGTTGAACCACATGTCGAGACCGCCGAGGCCGACACCGAGCAGCGTGCCGAAACGCGACCACAATGGCTTGACGTTGCGGACCTTCTTCAGGTCCTTGCCGATGTCGGTCGTCCGCCACGCAGCTTCGTAAGAGGCGAGCTCGTCATTGGCGCGGCCAGCGGCAATTGCGTCGGCGACATGTTCGGCGGCAAGCATGCCCGACAGCACGGCATTGTGCGAACCCTTGATGCGGGGCACGTTGACCAGCCCAGCCGAGCAGCCCATCAAAACGCCGCCGGGGAATGACAGCTTCGGCACCGATTGGTAACCGCCCTCGGTAATGGCGCGGGCGCCGTAAGACAGCCGCTTCGCACCGTCGAAGGTGTGGCGGATCGCCGGATGGGTCTTGAAGCGCTGGAACTCCTCGAAGGGCGCGAGATAGGGGTTCTTGTAGTTGAGGTGGACGACGAAGCCGACCGCCACCATGTTGTCTTCGAGGTGGTAGAGGAACGAGCCGCCGCCGGTCTTGAAGCCCAGCGGCCAGCCGAAGGAATGCTGGACGAGGCCCGGCTTGTGATGTTCGGGCGCGACCTGCCACAATTCCTTGAGACCGATGCCGAACTTCTGCGGCTCGCGGCCAGCACCAAGGTCGTATTTGGCGATCAGCTGCTTGGCGAGCGACCCGCGCGCGCCCTCGCCGATCAGCACGTATTTGCCCATCAGCGCCATGCCAGGCGCAAAGGACGGGCCGTGTGAACCGTCACGCTCGACGCCCATGTCGCCTGTGACGACACCGGTGACGGCACCTTCGTCATTGTAGAGCAGGCTTGCTGCGGCAAAGCCGGGATAGATCTCGACGCCGAGCGCTTCGGCCTTGGTGGCCAGCCAGCGGCAGACATTGCCGAGCGAAACGATGTAGTTGCCGTGATTGCTCATCAAGGGCGGCATGGCGAAATTGGGCAGCTTGACCGAACCCGCCGGTCCGAGGATCAGGAAATGATCGTCGGTGACGGGCGTCTTGAACGGATGGTCCGCATCATCGCGCCAGTCGGGCAGCAGACGATCGATGCCGATCGGGTCGACCACAGCGCCTGACAGGATGTGGGCACCGACCTCGCCACCTTTTTCGAGCACGACGACCGAAAGCTCGGGATTGACCTGCTTGAGCCGGATCGCCGCTGCCAGTCCCGCCGGCCCGGCGCCGACGATGACAACGTCGAATTCCATGCTCTCGCGTTCGATATCGCTCATCAATCCCTCCGCGTGGCTAGCCCCTGTCCCAAGGGCAATCTGTAGCTAGGCGCTGCATAGCGCATCATTTGCAAACGTCAAACCGGACCGATCCGCACATCGGCTGTTTGAGCTAGAGCCTATTCCATTACGATTGAACCCGAATGGGCCGATCTTCCTGTTTGAGCGTCATTTCGTCCGAAAAACCGGCTCCTGCTGTTCGCTACGCGGACCATCGGTTCCGGGTCATGTTTGCATAAATGATGAATTATCTTACGTTAACGTAAAGGTCAAAATATTTCGCCTTCCGGCTGTGCCTCATGGCCCGTACTGTCACAAAGCAAGTGTTGTCCAACCGCCTATTCGCTCATTGATTCTTCATGCGCCAATACGTGCCCTGCAGGACCGGACTGAAGCATTCGCACCCCACACGCCACATGCTGGCCGGGGCCGCCCTTCTTATTGCGACATGTCTGAGCAACGAAGGTCGTTCACAGGAGAATGGAGCCGACCAGAAAGTCTGGAACAGTGGCGCCTATTCGTTTTCCGACGAGCTTGGCGGCTTTCGCATCACTGGCGTATCGGGCAGCGGCACGCGAGAAGACCCGTTTGTGGTCAAGGAGGAACTCGAATCCTCGTCGCCGGTGACGCTGACGATGCGAACGATCAGGCCGATCAGGCCTTTCGACAGTTCGGGCTTCTATGCCAACGGCATCATGTTCATGCGTATCGAGGCGCTAAACAACAGCGGCCAGGCCTGGGTTGAATTCGAGTTCGAATTGCAGGAGATCGAGGGCAAGCCGAGCGACTTCGGCGATGGGCTGTCCTTCGACCAGCGGCGGACCGACAGCTCCAACATCTCATCGAACAGCTTTACCAAATACAACCGCGACTTCGAGCCCTATGACCGGCTGCGCTTCACCGACGGCAAGGTCGATCCTGGCGAGGAGGCCGATTTCAGCTTCCTTTTGACCGACTATACGCCGCGCTGGCGCTTTTATCTGGTGCAGGACCCGCGCATTCCCTCCTCGTGAACTTGCAAATCGCTGGCGTAACGCCGAAACTGCAGCATGGCCTCAATTTCGGGAAACGAACGTCCGGATCTGCGCGATCTGCTCGCCTTCTATGCGGCGGCGGGCGTCGATGACGCGCTTGTCGACGATCCGATCGACAGATTTGCCGAAAATGCGCAGAGGCAAGCAGCATCGGTGCAGCAAGCGGCACAGCCGGACGATGCGCTTCGCGCTGGATCGGACCGCTCCGCACCGCCACCTCCCCTGCGCCCCGCAGCATCGGCCGCCGTTCCCGACGAAGCACAGGCTGCTGCTGCGCGTGAGCTTGCCGCGAAGGCTACGACGCTCGACGAGCTGCGCCAGATCATGGAAGGGTTCGACGGCTGCAATCTCAAGGCCACGGCCAAGAGCATGGTCTTTGCCGAAGGCAGCCCTGACGCCGATCTGATGCTGGTGGGCGAAGCGCCCGGCCGCGACGAGGACCTGGAGGGCGTGCCCTTTGTCGGCGGCGCGGGACAATTGCTCGACCGCATCCTTGCGGCCATCGGGGTCGAGCGAAAATCCGCCTTTGTCACCAATGTGATTCCGTGGCGGCCGCCTGGCAATCGCACGCCGACGCCGCATGAGACCGAAATCTGCCGGCCGTTCATCGAGCGACAGATCGCGCTTGCCAAACCCAAGGTGCTGGTGACGCTCGGCGGGCCTTCAGCCAAGCTGCTGGCTGGTTCGACGGAAGGCATCTTGCGGCTGCGCGGCAGCTGGAAGAGCCATACCACTGCCGATGGGACGGTCATTCCCGTGATGCCGACGCTGCACCCGGCGTATCTGCTGAGAAATCCCGCCCACAAGAAACTTGCATGGCGGGACTTCCTGGAGGTCAAGGCAAAGCTGAGGGAGTTGGGCGGCAACTGACGCTGCCCTGCCCTTTCACGCTGTCGCGACCGCCGCGCGGCGGATGCCGACGAACTGCAATTCGGCAAAGACCGCGACCGTCAGCGCCTGGGCGGTGACGAAGGCGATACCGAGCAGGTTCGGCGCGACAAGGCCCGAGACAAGCAAGCCAAAGCTGCCGATCACCCACAATGCGTTGATGATGATGATGTCGATCATCACAAGCTTCGACACCGTGGCGCGACGAGCGATGACCACCAGCACGGCGACGAATGGCACCAGCGCGATGCGGGCCCAAAACAGCAATTCCGCAGGCAGTCCGAGCAACGGCGCAAGCAAAGGTGCGCCAAGCATCATCAGGATGCCGGCCGCGCCACTGACGAGCGCGTCAGCAAAAAGGACATTGCGAAGGAAGGGGGTGACGGTGATGGACATGGTGCAAGCTCCTGGCTCTGTTGTGGAGGCGTCTCAAGCGCGCCTTCCTGAGACCGAACATCACACCAGGCCTGGTCGTAAGCGATTACGCTGGAGATAATAGCAATCAGAAATTTGTCTGCCTAATGTAGCAGCATGACAACGACACAAAATCCCGTAGGCGACCTCCTCCGCGAATGGCGCACCAGGCGACGCATGAGCCAGCTCGATCTCGCCATGGAGGCCGAAATCTCGCAGCGGCATCTGAGCTTCATGGAGAGTGGACGCTCGGCCCCTTCGCGCGACATGGTGCTTCATCTAGCGGAACAGCTCTCCATTCCGCTGCGCCAGCGCAATCAGCTGCTGCTTGCCGCCGGATTTGCGCCGAGCTTCAGCGAAAAGCCGCTCAACCACCCTTCGCTGGCACCGGCCATGGACGCGGTGCGTATGGTACTCAAGGGCCACGAGCCCTACCCGGCGATCGCCGTTGACCGGCACTGGAACATGATCGAGGGCAATGCAGCGCTCGGCCCGATGCTGGCAGGCGTGGAGGATGCCTCGCTGCTCGAACCGCCGGTCAACGTGCTCAGGCTCAGCCTGCACCCCAAGGGCGTGGCGCCGCATATCGTCAATCTGCACGAATGGCGTTCGCATCTGATCGAGCGGCTGAAACACCAGAACGACACTACAGGCGATCCGATGCTCAAAGCGCTGGAGAAGGAACTTTTGACCTACCCGGACGGGCCGCGCACGGGACGCCCGACGCAGCCCGATCCGCTGGCGATCGCTCATCCGCTGCGATTGCGCGTGGGCGATGCGGTGTTGTCCTTCATCAGCACTATCACCGTGTTTGGAACACCGCTCGACGTCACACTCTCCGAACTCGCCATCGAATCGTTCTTTCCCGCCGACGAGGAAACAGCCGCACGGCTCAGGTGCCTAGCCGCTCAGTAGGCGCGGAGGCCGCCTGATGTAGAACGCTGCGGCGATCCCTTTCAAACGGAGCTGGCCTCGGAAAGATCGCGGCAAGTGCGGCCTGCATCTCCCTTGCCCTGACTACGGCGCGGGCATCATCGTCGATCTCATCGTTGAGGCAAAAGAAGGCAGGCGGACTATCAACAAGTGCGGCCAGCGACCGGCTGACCTCGTCGGTATCCTGCACGGCCACGACATGCTCGCAGGACAATTTCACCTGTCGGGCACCGCTGGCGCGTTCGCGGTCGCGCTCGGAAATGGCGTTGATGTAGAGCACGCGCACCAGCGCATCCGTTCGCTGGCGAAAGCGGTGCCTTGCCGTGCGGCGCAGCCAAAAGCCGAACTTGTCGTTCAGCCAGGCAAGGTCGTCGAGATCGATCGCCAGCGGCAGGTGCGGCGGATAGGACCAGCGCCTGCGGCGGAAGGCCAACGTCAGCAGAAGGTTGTTGAATCCAAGCACATGCATGTAGCGATCGGCTCGGAGGCGCAGCGGCGGCAGGCGGAAAGCCATTGCGTGCAACCTGGCACTGCCATCCGGCGCCACGAATTCGCCGCGAGGCACCGGCTGGCCGACAAAGAAGTCGTCGTTGAAAAGCAGAAACCTGTTGGCGACGCCTGCCCTGCCGATGCGGTGCAGATTGGCCTCGATGGTGCTGGAACTGAAAACCGGCAAGGCGGCGGGATCGGCGAAGAAGTCGTTGTGGGTGACGAGATTGATCTTGGGATGATCGAGATCGAGCCATGGCGGCACCTGGCCGTTGGTGACGAGATGGATCGTCCTGACCCAGGGCAGATGGAAATGGATCGAACGCAGCGAATAACGCAGTTCGCCGTTCTCGCGAAAGCGATAGTTCGCAGGTCTGAGCCAAGGCTGCTTCGGCCAAAAGCGCGCAAGGCTCGCTTGATGTGCGGGATCGTTGCCATCGACCCATGGCATGACGACATCTATCGGGTCGGAAGTCTTGAACTCTATCATGTGCCCTCGACCGAAAAATCGGTCGCCTCAGATCATTCTGAGGAGCGGGCAGGCTCCTGGGTTACGTAGTCGCCACCTGTTATGGCAGCGTCGCCTTCTTGACGGCGCGGCGCTCCAGACCAAGGCGCTGTTCGCGCCAGACGATGAAGATGCCGGCACCGATGACGATGGCGCCACCAACCAGGGTGTAAATGGTCGGCAGGTCGCCGAAGACGAAATAGCCCACCGCGATGCCGAGGATCAAGGAGGTATATTCGAAGGGTGCCACCGTCGACGCCTCGGCGTGGCGGTAGGCTTCGGTCATGAACAGCTGGGCGATGCCGCCGCAGACGCCGGCAGTGATGAGCAGGGCCGTTTGTTCCCAGCTCAGCGATTGCCAGCCGAAAGGGATGCTGAGCAACGCCATGACGCTGGCTGTCAGCGAAAACCACAGCACGATGGTCGAGGTGCGCTCGGTGTGGACAAGGTTGCGCACCAGAAGCATGGCGACCGCAGACATCGCCGCCCCTACGAGCGCAGCGACGACACCGAGCGTTTCCTCGTCGCCGATGCCGGTGCTAAGCAGGGAGAGGTTCGGCCAGGAAACGATGACAACACCCAAAAGACCGACGGCGACAGCGGTCCAGCGGTGGATGCGGACGGTCTCGCCGAGGAAAATCGCGCTGAAGACAACGACCAGCAGCGGTTGCGCATAGTTCAGCGTGATCGCCTCAGGCAGCGGCAACCGGGTCAGCGCGAAGAAGCCGAAACCCATGGCGGTGACGCCGACGACGCCGCGCGCAATGTGGTTTAGCGGGCGTTTGGTGACGACGGCGGTACGCAGTTCGCGCTTGAAGGCGAGGAAGATCAGGATCGGAAAGACAGCGAAGAACGAGCGGAAGAAAACGATCTGGCCAGCGGGGACATCGCCGGCCGCCTTGATGCTGGTCGACATGCCGACGAAGATGGCAACCGAGATGATCTTGAGTGCAATGCCCGTAAGCGGCGACGAGGCGCCGTGTACCACCTGATGCTTCACTTGTGCCGGGCCGCCTCTATCGCTGCCCAGACGCGCGCCGGGGTTGCCGGCATCTCGATATGGGTAATGCCGTAGGCTCTATAGAGCGCGTCGGTGACGGCGTTGAGTGCCGAAGGTGTCGCACCGATAGTGCCAGCCTCGCCCGCGCCCTTCATGCCCATGGCATTGGTGGTCGAGGGCACGTTGCGCGTTTCGAAGTGGAAGGACGGCACGGTGTCGGCGCGCGGCATGGTGTAGTCCATGAAGCTCGCGGTCAAAAGCTGCCCGTCTTCGGCATAGACGGCCTCTTCGGCCAGCGCCTGGCCGATGCCTTGCACCACGCCGCCATGGACCTGGCCGGCAAGCAGCACCGGGTTCACCGTGACGCCGAAATCGTCGACGATGGTGTAGGCGACAACGTCGGTGGTGCCCGTCTCGGGATCGATCTCGACTTCGCAGATGTGCGTGCCGTTGGGATACGTCGCTTCGTGCTGAACAAACTCGCCCATCGCCTTGAGATCGCCAGGGTTTTTCGCTGCGGCATGAAGGGCAGCGAAGTCGATCATGCGGTCGGTGCCAACAATGCGTGCTTCGCCATTGTCCAGTTCGATGTCGGCAGCAGCCGCCTCCAGCTCGTCAGCGGCGAGTTTCTTGAGCTTCTCGGCCAGGGCCTCACCGGCACGGGAAGCGGAGACGCCGCCCAAAGGAATGGACCGCGAACCGCCGGTGCCGCCACCGCTGGCCAGCTGATCGGTGTCGCCCTGGTGCACGCTGATTTTGGCGACGTCGAGATTGAGCTTTTCGGAGACGAACTGGGCGTAGGCGGTGGCGTGGCCCTGGCCGTTGGACTGGGTGCCTATGAAGACCGACACGGTGCCATCGGCATTGAGCTCGACGCGGGCGGGCTCGGAACCAGCAAAGGCGCAGGCCTCGACATAGGTTGCCATGCCGATGCCGCGGATCTTTCCCCGCGCCTTGGCCTCCGCGAGGCGGACGGGAAAACTGGCCCAGCCGGCACGCTGCATGGAAAGGTCCATATGCGCCTGGAACTCGCCGACGTCGTAGAGCCGCCCGGTCTGGGTGCGGTAGGGAAACTGCTCGGGGCGGATAAAATTGCGCCGGCGGATCTCGTCGACCGAGAGGCCAAGGTCGCGGGCGCAGGCATCGGCCAGCTTCTCGACCAGAAGGGCAGCTTCCGGGCGCCCTGCCCCGCGATAGGCATCGACCGGGCACGTGTTGGTGTAGACGCCCGTGATCGCCACATCGAGCGCCTGGATATCGTAGACGCCGGTCGACATGCTGGCGCCGATATGGGCGATGATCGGACCGTATTGCGAGATATAGGCGCCGACATTGGAGATCAGGTCGACGCGCAGGCCAAGAAAGCGGCCGTTGCTGTCCGTCGCCATTTCAGCGGTGACGACATTGTCGCGCCCTTGCGCATCGGTGAGGAAATGCTCGGTGCGGTCGCTGGCCCATTTGACCGGCTGACCAAGCCGCTTGGCGGCTTCCAGCACAAGCGCGTGCTCGCGATAGACGAACGCCTTGGTGCCGAAGCCGCCGCCGACATCGGGGGTAACGACCCGCAGCTTGTCGGCACCGATGCCGAAGACCTGGCCGGTCAGCATGTCGCGCATCGAATGCACGCCTTGCGAGCCGGTGGTCAGAACGAAGCGGTCTTCGTCCTTGCGCCACTCGCCGATGGCCGAGCGCGGCTCCATGTAGTTGCAGATCAGGCGGTTGTTGATGAACTCAATGCGGGTAACATGCGCCGCCTTGGCGAAAGCCTTGTCGGTCTTGGTCTTGTCGCCGAGATGGTAGGTGAACGCACGGTTCGTGCCGAGTTCGGGCCACACCAGCGGGGCCTCTTCGTCGAGCGCGGTGGCTGTATTGGCGGCGGCGTCCTCGCCGTCATAGTCGACTTCGAGCAGTTCGGAGGCATCCTGAGCCAGCGCGCGGCTGTCGGCGACAATGAAGGCAACCGCATCGCCGACATAGTGGACCCGGTCCCGGCACAGGATCGGAATGTCGCGGGTTGGCGCGCGGGTGCCGTCGGGCTGCTTTTGCATGACGGACGACTTGAGAGCGCCGAGGTGGGCGACGTCGGCCCCCGTGAGCACAAGATGTACGCCTGGCGCAGAACGGGCGGCATCAACCGAACCGAGGGTGAAACTGGCGTTGGCGACCGGCGAACGCAAGACATAACCATGCAGCTGGGCGGCCGGCGCGATATCGTCGGTATAGCGGCCCTTGCCGGTGATGAAAGCTCCGTCCTCGACGCGCAATACGGATGCGCCCATTCCGAATTTCGGCGTGACGATTGTCATATCTGCCTCGTGAGGATTTGGTGAGGAGCGCAGCAATGTGCGGTCCCTGACAGTTTTGCCGAGGGGGCGTTTCGTGTAAAGAGCAGCGGCCGCATATTTATTCTACCAGCGTGCGGCAAGCGTTCGGAAGTCGACAGGAAGGCCACTCATATGCGTACTGATACCGGACAGGTGTTTCGTCTCGAAGACTACCGGCCGAGCGATTACCTGATCCCCAGGACCGAGCTCGATTTCCGGCTTGGACAAGACAGCACAAAGGTTGTGGCGCGGCTGACCATCGAACGTCGCGCCGAAGTCGACAAGCCGGTGCAACTCGAACTCGACGGCGACGGGCTGACGTTGCGCCGCATCGAGATCGACGGAGAAACGGTCGACGCCGCCGACTTCGATGCCACGCCCGACCAGCTGGTCATCCACAATCCTCCGGCCTCGGGCCGTTTCACGCTGTTGATCGAGACCGAGCTTGCACCGTCGCGCAACGAGGCGCTGATGGGGCTCTACCGCTCCAGCAAGGTCTATTGCACGCAGTGCGAGGCCGAAGGCTTCCGCCGCATCACCTATTTCCTTGATCGGCCCGACATCCTGTCGGTGTACACGGTGCGCATCGAAGCGCAGCACTCGGAAGCGCCACTGCTGCTTTCCAACGGCAATCCGGTCGACACCGGAGAGCTTGCCGATGGCTGGCATTTCGCCGTCTGGCACGACCCCTTCCCCAAGCCGTCCTATCTGTTTGCGCTGGTCGCCGGTGACCTCGGTTCTATCAAGGACCGTTTCGTCACCGCCTCGGGCCGCTCGGTCGAGCTCGGCATTTATGTCGAGCACGGCAAGGAAAACCAGGCCGGCTACGCCATGGATTCTTTGCGCCGCTCGATGAAATGGGACGAGGAGGTGTTCGGCTGCGAATACGATCTCGATGTCTTCAACATCGTTGCCGTGTCCGATTTCAACATGGGCGCGATGGAGAACAAGGGCCTCAACATCTTCAATGACAAGTACGTGCTTGCCGATGAAGAGACCGCGACCGACGCCGATTTCGCCAATATCGAGGCGATCATCGCGCATGAATATTTCCACAATTGGACAGGCAACAGAATCACTTGCCGCGACTGGTTCCAGCTCTGCCTGAAGGAAGGGCTGACGGTTTTCCGCGACCACGAATTCTCCGCCGACCAGCGCTCGCGGCCGGTCAAACGCATCGCCGAGGTGCGTACGCTGCGGGCGCACCAGTTCCCCGAAGACCAGGGTCCGCTCGCCCATCCGGTCCGTCCGCGGCGCTATCGCGAGATCAACAACTTCTACACCGCGACCGTCTACGAAAAGGGCTCCGAAGTGGTGCGGATGATCCGCACCGTGCTGGGCGCGGAGCTTTTCCGCCAAGGTATGGACCTCTATTTCGAACGCCATGATGGTGACGCCGCGACCATCGAGGATTTCCTCAAGGTGTTCGAGGATGTGTCGGGCCGCGACCTGTCGCAGTTCGCGCTCTGGTATCACCAGGCCGGCACGCCGAACCTGAGCGTGACCACGGCGCATAATCCGGCGACCGCTGAGTTCACCATCGAGATCGAGCAGTCGGTGCCGCCGACGCCGTCGGAAAGCCGCAAGCGGCTGATGCATATTCCCCTCGCTTTCGGGCTTGTCGGGTCAGACGGCAAGGACATGGCCTTCGACGCAGCCGAGGGCGCGACGGTCGAAAACGGCGTCATCCATGTCCGCAAGCGCAAGCACGTGGTGACGTTTTCGGGCGTTGCCGAACGGCCGGTGCTGTCGCTCAATCGCGGCTTTTCGGCGCCGATCACGCTCAGCATCGAGCAACGGCCGGAAGACCAGATCTTCCTCGCCTCGCATGACAGCGACGCGTTCTCGCGCTGGCAGGCATTCAACACGCTCCTGACCGACGCAACCATCAGCGCGTTCAAGAACATCCTTGGCGGCAAGCAGCCGCAATTCGCAGGCGCGCTGACCGCGCTCGCCGGCCGCATCGCCGGCGACAATGCGCTGGAGCATGCGTTCCGGGCGCTGGCGCTGACCTTGCCGGGTGAAGCCGACATTGCCCGCGACATCGGCAAGAACATCGATCCCGACGCGATCTTTGCCGGACGCGAGGCGCTGGCTAGGAAGATCGCAGAGAGCAATAGCGGAGTCTTTTCGCAGCTTTACGAGGATTTGCGCATGTCGGACGGCTTCTCGCCGGATGCGGCAAGCGCTGGCCGGCGCGCCTTGCGCAATATCCTGCTGGATTACCTCGCCATCCTGCCAGGCGGCGCGGCTCTCGCCTCCGAGCATTTCGCAGCCGCAACCAACATGACCGACCGTGCCGCAGCGCTTGCGGTGCTGGCGCATCGCCATGCCGGCTCGACGGAAGCCAAGGCAGCGCTTACCGAATTCGACAAGCGCTACCGCAGCGACCCGCTGGTCATGGACAAATGGTTCTTGATCCAGGCGACAGCGCCGGGCGCAGGAGCGGTCGAGGCGGTGAAAGCTCTGATCGAGCACCCGGCCTTCTCGATCGCCAACCCCAACCGGGTGCGTTCGCTGATCGGCGGCTTCGCCAGCGCCAACCAGACCGGTTTCCACCGCGCCGACGGGGCGGGCTACACCTTCTTTGCCGAAACTGTGCTGACGGTCGAAAAGCGCAATCCGCAGGTCGCCGCGCGCCTCGCCACTGCGCTACGGTCATGGCGTTCGCTCGAACCGAACCGCCAGGCCAAAGCGCGCGCCGCACTGCTGTCGATCCAGGCCAAGGAAGGGCTGTCGGCGGATCTGCGCGACATCATCGAGCGCACGCTGGCCTGACCTGAATTCTGTCATGCTCCAGAATACGGCGGCTTTCCGAAATCCGGGAGCCGCCGTTTGGCAAGCGCGATACGCA
Source organism: Aminobacter sp. 01T433 (assembly GCF_056398585.1). Taxonomy (NCBI): domain Bacteria; kingdom Pseudomonadati; phylum Pseudomonadota; class Alphaproteobacteria; order Hyphomicrobiales; family Phyllobacteriaceae; genus Aminobacter; species Aminobacter sp. 01T433. Next base: position 386,087 of record NZ_JBFTPR010000007.1, on the reverse strand, counting down.
TCCAATTCAGCAGCCTTTTAGCCGAATTTTAATCTTTTTCGCCCGGCCCACTGGACAAGGCGAATCAGCTTTGATTCTTTAGTGACGATTCGGAAGTACGGCGTATGCCGGATCAGCTACCAGGAAACGGGATTTGGGGAGCCATTTATGGCAAAGGCGGACGCGTGGGGCGCGCCCGATGAGACTGCTTTTGGCCGTCGCAGGCAAGCGCGTGGCGCTGGCTTGTCGGGCAATGCACGTCTTATCGCCGAGCCCGCCTACCGCCGGCTCCTCGCCGCAGAGCCCTTGCTCCGCCGCTCGATCCCGACGCTGATCGTCATCTTCCTCATCGTCGTTGCCGGCACGCGTGTCCTGTCGATGATGGCCTTGCGCGACGACGTCGAACGCAATGCCAAGGCGATCCTGGCGCTCTCAGCCGGCGAATTGGTCAACTCACTGATGGTAGGTGCTACGGCCGAGGTGCCGCTCGCCGCCGCAAGCCAGGACCTGCTCGAACGCACCAGCCAGCAAGGCACGCTCAGCCGCAGCCACGTCATTGCGCTGACCGACCAGAACTTCCGCGTCATCGCGGTGAGCCCGCGGTCGACCGGCTGGCAAGGCCAGGCCCTCGACGCCATCGTCTCGGGCGGGCAACCGCTGTTCATGTTCGGCGACCGCGCCGGCGTGATGGAAGTTCGCATCGGTGGCCAGGACTGGCTGGCGGCAGTGAGCCTGGCCGACGGCAAGCGCGCCGCCGCAGCCGCCCTTGTGCCGCAAGAGGCGGTGTTCGCCGAATGGCGCAAGACGGTGTCGCTGAACGTCGCGCTGTTTGTGATGACCGCCGGCATCCTGATCCTCATCCTCTACGCCTATTTCAGCCAGGCGGCGCGCGCCCAGGCCGCCGACGGCATCTATCTTGAAGCGCATGAACGCATCGACCTGGCGCTGGTGCGCGGCAAATGCGGCCTGTGGGACTGGGACATGGTGCGCGGCAAGATGTACTGGTCGCGTTCGATGTATCAGCTGCTCGGCTACGAGGCCTGCGAGGCGATGCTGTCGTTTGGCGAGGTCGCGCGCATCATCCATCCCGAAGATGGCGACCTGTTCGAACTGGCCAACCAGGTAGTGACGCGTGAGGTCGATCATATCGACCGCGTGTTCCGCATGCGCCATGCCGATGGCCGGTGGGTGTGGATGCGCGCGCGCGCCCAGGTCGTCGATCCCGAGGCGCCCGAAATCCAGATGACCGGCATTGCCGTCGACATCACCGAGCAGCGGCATCTTGCCTTGCGCTCGGAGGCTGCCGACCAGCGGCTGCGGGCGGCGATCGAAAACATCACCGAATCCTTCGTGCTGTGGGACGCCAACGGCCGGTTGGTGATGTGCAATTCGAAGTACCAGCACGACAACGGCCTGAACGACCGCGACGTGCTGCCCGGCACTGCACGCGAAGACCTTGAAGAGCGCATGGTCGCCTTCGCCTCGGAGCGGCGGCTGGCCAGCGCCAATGGCCCGCGCGCGGGTGCGACCTATGAACGCCAGCTGGCCGACGGGCGCTGGCTGCAGGTCAACGAACTCACCACGCGTGACGGCGGCCTGGTGTCGGTCGGGTCGGACATCACCCAGATCAAGCAGCACCAGGACAAGCTGATGGAGAGCGAACGGCGCTTGATGGCGACGATCCACGATCTCAGCCTGGCGCGGCGTTCGGAAGAAGAGCGTTCGCACGAACTGGTCGAGCTCAACCGCAAATACATGAAAGAAACCGAGCGCGCCGAGGCGGCCAACCGCGCCAAGTCGGAATTCCTCGCCAACATGTCGCATGAGCTTCGTACCCCGCTCAACGCGGTCATCGGCTTTTCGGAGCTGATGGAAGGGCGCCTGTTCGGCCCGATGGGTTCGCCGCGCTACGAGGAATATGCCCGCGACATCAATTCGAGCGGCAAGTATCTTCTGGGCGTCATCAACGACATCCTCGACATGTCGAAGATCGAAGCCGGCCAGTTTTCGATGGACCGCGAAGAGATCGATCTCTGCCCGCTGATCCGCGAGACCGTTCGAGTGGTTTCGCTACAGGCCGCGCAAAAGTCGATCACCGTGGAGACGCAGATCGCCGATTCCATGACGCTGTTCGCCGACCGCCGGGCGGTCAAGCAGATCGTCATCAACCTGTTGTCGAACGCGGTGAAGTTCACTGGCGAGGGCGGACGCATTTCGGTTCGGGCGCGCAATGCTTCGGGCGCACTCACGCTCAGCATCGAAGACAATGGCTGCGGCATTCCCAAACATGCGCTGGGCAAGCTCGGCCGGCCGTTCGAGCAGGTGCAGAACCAGTTCTCGAAAAACCACGCCGGCTCGGGCCTGGGCCTCGCCATCTCGCGCTCGCTGGCCGAGTTGCATGGCGGCGCGCTGAAGATCAGGTCGACCGAGGGCGTTGGCACGATCGTGTCGGTGCGCATTCCGGTGCGCCGGGTTGAACGCATGGCCAAGGCCGCCTGACAGCCGCAGCTCCCCGTTCAGCCACAGCTTGAATTGGCGCTTGCCTTCTCGGGAATTTCTCCCCGAGAAGGCTGACGGGTGCCCTGCTTACTTCATGTCACCGCCGTCATGACCGCCGTGGCGGCCAGACCCGTGGCGCGGCAGCTCGTCCTGGGAGACCTTGCCATCGTCGTTGCGGTCCATCAGCGCAAACATCTTCTTTTCGCGCGACTGGATGGCGTCGGTGGTCAAGGTGCCGTCGCCGTTTGCCGCGTAGCGCGATATGATGCGCTTGGCCATCTCCTCGAAGCGCGCCTTCTCAAGTGCCGCTGCAAGCTGCTCCACCGTGACCTTGCCGCCATTGTCGGCGACGATCTTCTTCAGACGCGTGTCCATGGCCGCTGAGAACTGGTCGAAGGTCAGGCTGCCACCGGCATCCTTCATCGCCTTTTGGAGCCGCATCTTGCCCGGCCCTCGCATGCCATCGCCGTCGTCCTGAGCGTAGGCAGTGCCGGCAACGCCGGCCAGGGCGATGAAGGCGAGTGCGAGTGTGGTGGACGTTTTCATGGTACTTCTCCTGTTGCACCGTTTACCCCCGATGCAGTTGGAAACGAGCCCGGCTTCCCACCGCCGGCATCATCGTTTCCCGCGAAGCAGACGGTCGAAATGCGTTCTGACCTTCTGCGACGTCTCGTGAAGGTGCGCCTCGAGCACGCCGAAATCGGGCAGGTCGGTTGCCGCAAGCAGCAAGTCCGACAGTCCCGGCGGAACATCGTTCCGCTCGAACGCACCGGTGAGGCACAGCCTCGTCATCTGTGTGATTGCCGAATAGAGCGCGTAGGCATCGACCAGGTCCTGTCGCGTCTGCGCGTCGGCAAAGGCAGGCGCAAGCCTGTGGAGCGTGTCCGCCGTGCCCGTGGCATGGCCCTGCCCTTCGATCTTGCCAGTCAGCACCGCGACCTGAGCGATGAACTCCATGTCGATCAGCCCACCAGGCACGAGCTTGATGTCCCACAGGTCCTGTGGCGGCTTTTCGTCCTCGATCATCTGGCGCATGTCGCGCGCCTCGGCCGCAACCTTGGCCGCATCGCACGGCAAAGCGATGATGGCGGCAACCTCGATTTCAACCTCGTTGCACAATGAAGCATCGCCGGCGATCGGGCGGGCGCGGGTCAGCGCCATATGCTCCCAGGTCCAGGCGTCCTCGCGCTGATACTTGCGGAACGACGAGATATGGGTCGCAACGGGCCCCTTGTTGCCTGACGGGCGCAGCCTGAGGTCGAGCTCGTAGAGCACACCTTCGGCAGTTGGCGCGGAAACAGCCGCGATCAGGCGCTGGGTCATGCGCGCGTAGTAATGCGAAGGCGCAAGCGGCCTTTCGCCGTCCGACTCATCAGCATGCTCGTCGTGGTCGTAAAGCAGGATCAGATCGACATCGGAGCCTGCGGTCACCTCGCGGCTGCCGAGCTTGCCCATGCCAAGGATGGTCACACGCCCACCAGCGACCTTGCCATGCCGCCGCGCGAACTCGGCCTCGACAGCTTCAAGGGCGGCCCCAACCGTCAGGTCGGCGAGGTCGGAAAATGCCTTTCCGGCGCGTGCGGAGTCGATCGCGCCGGCAAGCAGCCTGACACCGATGAGGAACTTCTGCTCGGAGGCAAAGATGCGCAGGCGGTCGAGCACTTCCTCGTAGAGCCGGGTGCTTTCGAGAAAAGCTGACAGGCGCGCGGCTAGGTAGGCGCGATCCGGCAACTCGGACAGCAAGGCAGGATCGAGCAGGCCGTCGAAGACATGCGGGCGGCGCGTGATGATGCCTGCAAGGCGCGGTGCCGCGCCCATGATGGTGGCCAAAAGCTTGAGCAGCGCCGGATTGGACTGGAGCAGCGAAAACAGCTGGATGCCGGCAGGCAGGCCGGCGAGGAATTCGTCGAAGCGCATCAGCGCCTCATCGGCGCGGCGGGTCTTGCCGAAGGCTTCGAGCAGTGCAGGCGTCAGTTCGGTCAGGCGCTCGCGCGCTTCGGCCGACTGGGTGGCGCGGTAGCGGCCGAAATGCCAGCTGCGGATGACCCGGCAGATGTCGGATGGACGCTGGAAGCCGAGCTGGCGCAGCGTGTGCAACGTATCGGGGTCGTCGACATCGCCGGTGAAAACGAGATTTCCGACGCCGGAGGAGAGCTCGGGTGCGGCCTCAAACAATGCCGCATAGTGCCGCTCGACCTCCTGCAACGAGGCGCGGAAGGCCTTCGAAAACGCCTCGGCATCCGTAAAGGCGAGCATGTGGGCGATTCGGGCCAAGCCCTCGTCGTCTTCCGGCAAGGTGTGTGTCTGCTCATCGGCGACCATCTGGATGGCGTGCTCGACCCGGCGCAGGAACCAGTATTGCCGCTCGAGTGCGTCGCGGGCCTCCATCGTGATCCAGCCGCGCACCGCAAGCTGGTCGAGCATCGGCACCGTGGCGCGGCCGCGCAATTCGGGGAAGCGACCGCCGGCGATGAGTTGCTGGGTCTGGACGAAAAACTCGATCTCGCGGATGCCGCCACGGCCAAGCTTGACATTGTGGCCTTTGACCGCCACCTCGCCATGGCCCTTGTGGGCATGGATCTGGCGCTTGATCGAATGGACGTCGGCGATGGCCGCATAGTCCATGTATTTGCGCCAGACATAGGGCTGCAGCTCTTTCAGGAAGGCTTCGCCGGCAGCGATGTCCCCGGCGACAGGACGCGCCTTGATCATCGCCGCGCGTTCCCAATTCTGGCCGCGGCTCTCGTAATAATGCAACGCAGCGTGGATCGAGATCGCCAGCGGCGTCGAGCCCGGATCGGGACGCAGGCGCAGATCGGTGCGGAAGACGTAACCGTGCTCGGTGCGATCCTGCATGATGCGGACCAGCCGCCGGGTCAGTCGCGCGAACAGTTCGGTTGCTTCGTACGGATCGATGATCGCCGGTGCTTCGGGATCGAAGAAGACGACGAGATCGATGTCGGAGGAGAAATTCAGCTCATGGGCGCCGAGCTTGCCCATGCCGAGCAGGATCCAGCCGGAGCCAATTGTCGGGTTTTCGGGATCGGGCAGCTTGAGCTTGCCCTGACCATGCGCGTCTCTGAGCAGGAAGTTCACCGCAGCGCTGGTGCACAGATCGGCCAAATCGCTCAACCGGCGCACGCTGAGCTCGGCGCCGGCCTCGCCTGCGAGATCAGCGAGTGCGATGAGAAAATGCGCCTCGCCCTTCAGCCGGCGCAGTTGCATCATCAAGGTGGCCTCAGCCATGCCTGCTTCGCGCGGGATCGCGGCAATCGCCTCGCCGATCGCCTGAAGCCGTTCCGTGACGCTCTGGTCGAACAGCCGATCGAGCATTTCCGGCTGCCGGCGAGCGCTGGCACGCATGAATTCGGAAAGATCAAAGACCGCGGCGAGGAAATCCTGGGCAGACCCGCTGGCTCTCAGGAAAGCAGCGAGCCTATCGAACCCCTCCTCCTTGGCGAGGCTCGCCAATTCGAGAATCTCGCGGCGGGCGCGCTCCGGATCGAGCGGCGCGACACTGGCCACAGGCGCCAGCTGCCACTCGCTCGCTGATTTCCGTGCGGCCACGCTTTTCATCTATTCGTCCTTCGATACGGGAAAGCTCATCAGGACCGATAATCCGGGATTGCCGGGCAAAAGATCAAGGCGGCCGTTGTGAAACTTCATCACGGCTTTGGCGAGACTGAGCCCAAGCCCGGAACCGGGCTGCGATCGGCTCTGCTCCAGCCGCACGAAACGCTCGGTGGCGCGCATGCGATCACCTTCGTCGGGAATACCAAGGCCGTTGTCGGCGACCAGCAGGCGAACCTCGTCGCCCTCGCGTCGGAGCGTCACGCTGACATGCGGCGCCTCGACCGAGCCGGCGGAATACTTGATGGCGTTGTCGACGACGTTGGACAGTGCCTGGGCGATCAGTTCGCGATTGCCGCTGATCATGAACTCGCCGTCAAGCGCTGCCTCAAGACCAACGCCCAGTTCCTCGGCGACGGGCTCATAAAGCTCGACAACGTCGTGAACGACCGCGGCAAGGTCCACCTTGGCCAGGGCTTCGGCGGAATAGCCCGCCTCCAGCCGCGAGATCATCAAGATGGCGTTGAAGGTGCGGATAAGCTGGTCGGACTCAGCGATCGTGCCTTCCAGCACCTCGCGGTAGTCGGCCCCCGTCTTCTTGCCCGAAAGTGCCGCCTCGGCCCGGTTGCGCAGGCGCGTCAAAGGCGTCTTGAGGTCATGGGCGATGTTGTCGGAAACCTGTTTCAGCCCGTCATTGAGATGGGCGATACGGGCCAGCATGACGTTGAGGTTTTCGGCGAGCCGGTCGAACTCATCGCCCGCGCCGGTGACCGGCAGGCGACCGCTCAGATCGCCAGCCATGATACGCCGGCCGGCTTCCGAAACACCATCGATGTGCTTGAGCGCGCGACGGCCAACGAAATACCAGATCAGCAGGCCGCCAAAGCCCATCATGCCAAGCGCGACCATCAGCGCCTTTTGTATCACGTCCCGGAACCGTTCCGGCTCGCCAAGATCGCGGCCGACCATCAGCAGCATCTGGTTGGGAAGCCGCAGCACCACCGCAATGGCGTTGTGTCGCTCCTCGGTCACCGCTTCCGACTCGGTTTTTTCAGCAACCGCCGGCGGACGCCGGCCTGCGACTTCACCGTAGCGTTCGTAGGAGAACGGCAGTTCGGTCCAGCCTTCGCGCTGGAGCACGCCGGGCTGGATGCCTTGCACGTTGCCCGACAGGATCTGGCCGTTGGGGTCGGCGAGCAGATAAAGATTGGCGCCCGGCTGCCGAGCACGCTGTTCGACAACCCGCACGAGCGTGGGGATACCACCGCGCTGGTAGGCGCGGGCAAGGCCGAGCACTTCTTCGTTGATGGTTTCCTGCGTCTGCATCATCAGCATGCGCGCCGACAGCGACGTCATGTAAAAGACCAGCAGGACTGCACAAAGGGCAAAAAGCAGCAGATAGAGCGCCGAGAGCCGCGCTGCTGTGGTTTTCATAATGGCCGGCAGTCTGAACGCCATCAACCTGCCTTGAGCATATAGCCAGCGCCGCGAATGGTGTGCAGGATCGGCGTTTCAAATCCCTTTTCGATCTTGCCGCGCAGCCGCGATATGTGGACGTCGATCACATTGGTCTGCGGATCGAAATGATAGTCCCAGACGTTTTCGAGCAGCATGGTGCGGGTGACCACCTGGCCGGCATGGCGCATCAGATATTCGAGCAGCCGGTACTCGCGCGGCTGCAGCGTGATTTCCTGGGAGCCGCGGCGCACCGTGTGGGACAGCCGGTCGAGCTCGAGATCGCCGACGCGATAGAGCGTCTCGGATTCGCGGGCGGGCGCGCGCCTGTTGAGCACTTCGACCCGCGCGAGCAGTTCGGAAAAAGCATAAGGCTTGGTGAGATAGTCGTCGCCGCCGGCGCGCAAGCCCGTCACACGGTCATCGACCTCGCCAAGCGCCGACAAGATCAGAACCGGTGTTGTATTGCCGCGCGACCGCAGCCCGGCAATCACCGAAAGACCATCACGCCTTGGCAGCATGCGGTCAACGACCATGACGTCGTATTCGGCAGCATCGGCAAGGGCGAAACCTGAATCGCCGTCGCCTGCGACATGGGCAGTATGGCCGGCCTCCGCGAAAGCCTTCTGCATGTAGTCGGCCGCTTCGCGGTCATCTTCGATGACAAGAATCTTCATGCCGTCGTTATACGCGATTTTGCTGGATATCAGAGGCGACATGTCGTTTCCTCCAAAGATTGAAGTGGCAGCGGGCGATGGGAGCCCGCTGCCACCGGGGCCGGAATCGAAGACTGACAAACTATCCGGCGCCGTCACTTTCCGTCGGGCGGCTCGGGGGTGATGATACCGCCCGACAGGAGTGATCGGTCAGCCCTGATTGACAGGCAGGGCCACGAAGCGGTTGCTGTTTTCGCGGCTGATCTGGAAGAGTACGGCTTTGCGGCCCGCCTTTTCCGCCTGGCTAAGCGCCTGTGTCACATCGGCAGGTGAAGTGACTTCGGCCGAATTCACTGCGGTGATGATGTCGCCGGCCTGGATACCGCGATCGGCGGCATCGCTGGAGGGGTCAACGTCAGTCACCACGAGGCCCTTGCCATCTTCCGAACGCGTGACCGTCAGGCCGAGATCGGCAAGCGAGCTGGGTTCGCCGGGTGCCGAAGGCTGGTCCGCCGAGGCCTGCTTGTCCGAACCCGGAAGCGTGCCGAGGTCGACGTTGACGTTTTCCATCTTGCCATTGCGCCAAACGGTGACGGCAACCGCCTTGCCAGGAGTGACAGCGCCGATCAGACGGGCGAGTTCCCTCGGAGAGGCGACCTCTTGACCGTTGACCTGGGTGATGACGTCACCAGCGACGATACCCGCCTTCTTGGCCGGGCCGGTGTCCTGGGCGCTCGAAACGAGTGCACCCTTCTCGCCCTTGAGGCCGAGGGACTCCGCAATGTCGGAAGTGACAGGCTGGATTTCCACACCGAGCCAACCACGCTGAACGCTGCCATTCTTCATCAGATCCTGAACCACCTGCTTGGCGGTAGAGGCTGGGATCGCAAAGGCGATGCCGACGCTGCCACCCGACGGCGAGAAGATGGCGGTGTTGATGCCGACCACTTCGCCATTGAGGTTGAAGGCAGGACCACCTGAATTGCCGCGGTTCACCGCAGCGTCAATCTGCAGGAAGTCGTCATAAGGGCCAGCGCCGATGTCACGGCCGCGTGCCGAGACGATACCAGCTGTGACGGTGCCGCCGAGCCCGAATGGATTACCGACTGCAACGACCCAGTCGCCGACCCTGATCTTCGCGTCGTCGGCAAAGCTGACATAGGTGAACTTTGTGCTGGCATCGACCTTGAGCACGGCGAGGTCGGTGCGCGGATCGGTACCGATCAGCTTGGCATCGTATTCCTTGCCGTCGCTGGCGACGACGGAATAGGCAGTGCCATCGGCAACGACGTGATTGTTGGTGACGAGATAGCCGTCGTCAGAGATGAAGAAGCCCGATCCTTGTGCGACAGGCCGCGGCTTCTGGCTGCCGTCACGCTGGCCGAACTTCTGACGATTCTGGTTCTGGCCGTTGCCGTCCAGCCCGCGGAAGAAGCGCTTCAGCGGATGGTTGTCCGGCAGATTGTCAAAACCCTGCTGGTTGGAGAACGGCGAAGAGCCGGTATCGGCAGCCGGGTCGATCCTGGCCTTGACCTGGACGCTGACAACCGCCGGCGAAACATGCTCGACAACGTCGGCAAAGCTCGGGACCTGCGGTGCATTAACGTTTACTGCGTCGGCATAAACAGGGAGGGTTCCACTGGTCACGGCGCCGAAGCCAATCGCACCTACAAGGGCAAGGGATGCGGCGGCGGCCAGGAGACGCTTGCGCGAACGCGAAAGGGAATTTGGGGCGGTGCTCATTGTCTCTGATCCTCATGAACGGGATGCATTGGTTCCGCATCCGATGGATCAAGAGATAGAGAGACTCACATTACGGCACCATTTCCGAGGGATGAAACTTTGGTAATGTTGAGCCTGCTCAGGCGTCCTTGCGCAGAATAGATTCGAGCGCTTCTTGCTCGTCCTTCGTCAAGGCATCCGGCTCCTGCCTGCGCCGCGAACGGGCCGACAGGAACACAAATGTGCCGCCACCGAGCAGCAGCAGGACTGGCGTTCCCCAAAGCAAGGCGTTGCGCAGGTTGAAGCGCGGCTTCAACAGCACGAATTCGCCGTAGCGGGAGACGATGTAGTCCATCACCTGCTCGTCGCTGTCGCCAGTGACAAGCCGCTCGCGCAGCAGCACGCGCAGGTCGGCGGCCAGTTCGGCGTCTGATTCGTCGATGGACTGGTTCTGGCAGACCATGCAACGCAGCTCTTCCGACAGCAGCCGCGCGCGGGCCTCAAGCTTCGGATCGGCGAGCATCTCGCTAGGTTTCACGGCAAGCGCCGTGCCCGCAAAGAGAAACGTGGCAAGGAACCCTGCGATTGCCGGCAGTTTCATCTTCATGATGCGACCGGCACAGGTTTGGCTTGGCCAGACTTGCGCTTCGCCGGCGCACCGACGCGCAGACGACGATCCATCAGCGATATGAAACCGCCAAGCATCATCACCAACGAGCCGCCCCAGATCAGTGTGACCAGCGGCTTCCACCAGACCCGTACGACCACCGAGCCATTGCCGGTTTCGTCGCCAAGCGAGACGTAGAGCTGGCTCAGCCAAATGGTCTTGATGCCGGCTTCGGTCGTCGGCATCTGGCGTACCGGATAGAAGCGCTTGGACGACATGATCTCAGTGAAAGGCTCGCCGTTGGCACCAAGCAGCGAGAAACGGCCTTGGTCCTCGGTGAAGTTGGGTCCACGCATAGGCGTCAGTCCGTTGAACCGCAGATGGTGGCCGGAAATCTCCAGCACCTGTCCCGGCTTCATGACCAGGATCGCCTCTTTCTGGAACGACAACACCCCAACAATGCCAAGCAACGTCAGCCCAAGGCCGAGATGTGCCAGCGCCGTACCGAAAACCGAGCGCGGAAGGCCAAGGAAGCGGTGCAGCGCCACCTTCGGCGTGACGTTGCCGATGCCAGACTTCAGCGCGACGTCGGTCAGTGCGCCAAGCACGAGCCAGGTCGCAAGGCCGGCACCAAGGGCAGCGAACACCGACGCGCCATCGATGAACAGGAAGGTGACCAAGACAACAGCAAGTGCTGCGCCAAAGGCGAACATGAGCCGCTGGGCAACAGCAGCGACATCGCCACGCTTCCAGGCAAGCAGCGGTCCGAACGGCACGACCGCCAGAAGCGGTATCATCAGCGGGCCGAAGGTCAGGTTGAAGAACGGCTCGCCGACCGAAATCTTGTCGCCGAACAGGGCCTCGACCACCAGCGGATAAAGCGTCCCGATCAGCACTGTCGCAGTCGCAGTGGTCAGGAACAGGTTGTTGAGCACCAGCGCGCCTTCGCGCGAGATCGGATGGAAGATGCCACCCACGGTCAGCGACGACGCGCGCAGGGCAAACAGCGCCAGCGAACCACCGATGAACAGCGTGAGAATGCACAGGATAAAGACACCGCGGCTCGGGTCGCTGGCAAAGGCATGCACCGAGGTCAGCACGCCCGAACGGACAAGGAAGGTGCCCAGCAACGACAGCGAGAACGTCAGGATGGCAAGCAGCAGCGTCCAGATCTTCAGCGCCGAGCGCTTTTCCATGACAATAGCGGAGTGCAGAAGTGCGGTGCCGGCAAGCCAAGGCATGAAGGAGGCGTTTTCGACCGGATCCCAGAACCAGAAGCCGCCCCAGCCGAGCTCGTAATAGGCCCAGTAGGAACCCATGGCGATACCGCCGGTCAAAAACACCCAGGCAGCAAGCGTCCATGGACGCACCCAGCGCGCCCAGGCGGCATCGATGCGGCCCTCGATCAGGGCTGCAACAGCAAACGAAAAACAGACCGAAAAGCCGACATAGCCGAGATAGAGCAACGGGGGATGGACTGCGAGGCCGATGTCTTGAAGGATCGGATTGAGATCCTTGCCTTCGATCGGTGCCGGTACCAGGCGGGCAAACGGGTTCGACGTGATCAGGATGAAGAGCAGGAAGGCCGTGCCGATCCAGCCCTGGACGGCAAGCACATTTGCTCGAAGCGTCGCCGGAAGATTGCCGCCGAAGGCTGCAACCAATGCACCAAAGAAGCTGAGGATCAGAACCCACAGCAACATCGAGCCTTCGTGATTGCCCCAGGTGCCGGTGAACTTGTAGATCATCGGCTGAAGGGAATGCGAGTTCTCCCAGACATTGACCAGCGAGAAGTCCGACTGGACATAGGCCATCGTCAGCACGGCAAAAGACAGCGCGATCATGGCAAATCCGGTGACTGTCACCGGTCCGCCAACCGCCATCAGCCTGGAGTCGCCCTTGTAGGCTCCGTAAAGCGGCACCAGCGACTGCACCAGCGACAGAACGAGCGCCAGGATAAGCGCGAAGTGACCCATCTCGACCATGTCAGCGCCGTCCGACGTTCATTGCGTGGTTTCCTGCCAGACGCCCTTTGCCTTCAGGCTGTCGGCGACTTCCCTGGGCATATAGTTCTCGTCATGTTTTGCCAGCACGCTATCGGCGACGAACTTACCGTCGGAGCCGAAGCTGCCCTCGGTGATCACGCCCTGCCCTTCCCGAAACAGATCGGGCAGGATGCCAGTGTAGCGCACTTTCACCGTTTTTTCGGAGTCGGTCACGCCGAATTCAACCTGCGTTCCCTGCCCACGCACGATGGAGCCATTCTCGACGAGGCCACCGAGCCGAATCCTCTGGCCCGGCTGCAAGGTCGCCGCCTGCAAATCTGCCGGCATGTAGAAATAGGAGGCTTTCTGGCCGAGCGCGTAAAAGGTCAGGGCCGTTGCCGCGCCCAAGAAGGCCAGCGCGCCCGCAATCACCGAAAGCCGTTTTTGTTTACGCGTCATGCCTACTCCGTGACTTTCAGGCCAAGCGAGCCGGCCAGTTCGGAAAGCTTGCGTCCGTCTTCGCTGTCACGGCCAAGTGCGGTATAGGCGCGCCCAAGCGCGTCCTGGGCCAGATCGGTCTTTCCGAGCACCTGATATGAACGCACCAATCGCAGCCATCCTTCCGGATCGCGCGGGTTCTGGCGCAGCTTTTCGTCCAGCGTTGCGACCATGCCCTCGATCATCGCCGTGCGGTCGCCTGACGACATGGACGCTGCAGCGTCGATGTCCTCCTGCTTGGGTCCGGGACCGGCAGCCGCCTCATTGGCCGGTGCGGTGCGACCTTCGGCCTGGGCGATCGCCTGTTCAGTCACTGGTCGCCATGGCGAGTCGGCCGGCAGGCCCATGGCCATGAGACGCCAGGCGGTGGCTGCCTCGGCAACCTTGCCCTCCTGGGCAAGCGCCAAGCCAAGGAAATAGCGGGCCTTGGGATTGGCTGGCTCGAATTTGAGCGCTGCCTCGAAGGCCATTCGCGCGTCCGCCGTAACGATCCCGCCCGACGCACCGGCGATGGCCTCGCCAAGTCCAGCTTCGCGGGCAGCTGTCGAGCCTTCGATACGGATAGCGTTGCGATAGGCTGTGACCGCGTCATCGGCCCGGCCCATCCTGAGATAGACGGGTGCCAGCACATCCCAGCCGCGCCCGTCAGACGGGTTGGCGACAAGATGCGCCTCGGCGCGGGCGATCAATTCGTCAACGGAACTGTCCGCCGGCTTCTGCGAAAGGCGCGCGCTCAATGGCTGCGACGGCACGTCCGGCGAGCCGATCGCGGTGTAAATGCTCCAGCTCAGCAATGGAACGGCGAGCACGGCGATGACGCCGACCAGCCTCGAGGAGCGCTGAGTTTCGTTCTTCGACTTCGGCGCGCCACCGGCATCAAGCTTGATGATGCGGCGTGCTATCTCGGCCCGCGCTTGTTCGGCGTCTGATGGAGCAATGAGCCCGCGCGCGGCGTCCCTGTCGACTTCGCCAAGCTGGTCGCGATAAACTTCGAGGTCGTGGCTGGCGTCGGCTTCGCCTTCGGCCTGCCGCGTCAACGGCAACAGAACCGCAAGGCTCGCACCAAGTGTCAATACAGCAGCTATGACCCAGAACAACATGCTCACCTAAATAGCCAGCAGCCACCAAGCTGCCAACATCTTCGTCCTGCGGCTTATTGACGGTCCAGGCTCTTTTGCCAAAGCAACAACGCGTGAGAACTCAGGTCAGCGGCGTCCAGCTACCATCGGCGTTGCGGCAGGCCGTTCCGCGCGCGGTCAGTGGCGTTCCGGTGGTGAACACGGTCTGCGAATATTGCCGGCAGTCCTGCGAGCCGACGCGATATGGCTGCGCTGCGACGACTTCGCCCGAGCGTCCCTCGCCCTTCCAGGCAACAGTCTGCCCGCCCTGACCATATTCCAGCGCACGATATTCGGCCTCGAGCGCCTTGCGCCGGTCGCTGTCACTCAAGCCGCCGCCGATCGAGCCGCCAATCAGCCCCCCATCCATGGCCGTGATGATACGCGTCGCGACCTTGCCGCTAGAGGCCGAGCTGTCTCCACCGCCGAGCGACGGAACAATCCCGCTGCCGCTACCCAAACCGGAGGTTGTGCAGCCGGAGCCAGCCAGTATTCCCGCAACCAGTGCCACCCTTAGTCTCATGCTCATCACCGGTCCCGAATTTGCGTCCGCTTACAAGGGCTTGGCGCCGCGTTAGATTGCATCTTTGGCCGAAATGGGGCCGATTCGGCCAGCCATTTCTACTGCACTCCACGCAACTCTACGATGGCCTTAAGTCCCCCCATCTCCGATCGCTCCAATCGAAGCGTGCCGCCATACTCCTTGACCAGATCAGCGACGATGGCGAGGCCAAGGCCCGTACCTGGCTTGGTCTCGTCGAGACGCTTGCCACGCTGGAGCGCCTCGCGTGCCTTTTCCTCCGGAATCCCTGGCCCGTCATCTTCGATCAGGATCGAAAACCGTGGCGGCTCCTCGGCCACGGGCGCCGCTGTCTCAACCGAAACCTTGACGGCACTGTGCGCCCATTTCATCGCGTTTTCGAGGAGGTTGCCGACAACTTCCTCGAGATCTTCGCGCTCGCCTGCGAACACAACCTCCGTCGCCGGTAGGTTCAGGGAGAAAGTCGCGCCACGCGAGAGCTTGTCCATCACCCGCACCATGCGCTGCAACAGCGGTGCGACTGGCGTGCGATAGACGACGCTTTCCCGCTGCGCGGCAACCCGGGCCCGCTGAAGGTAGTGATCAATCTGCATTTGCATCGCGGCGGCGTGGTCAGCAATGAGCTGCCCTTTGGCGCCGCCCAGAGCACGCCCCTCGTTGAGCATCACCGCAAGGGGTGTTTTCAGCGAATGCGCGAGATTGCCGACCTGGGTTCGCGACCGCTCGACGATGCGGCGGTTGTTTTCAATCAGCGCATTGGTCTCGTTTGCGAGCGGCTGGATCTCGGCAGGAAAACGTCCCGTGAGGCGCTGTGCAGTTCCCTCGCGAACCATGGCAAGCGCGTTGCGCACGCGCGTCAGCGGCTGCAAGCCAAGCAGGATCGCAATGGCGTTGATGGCGATCATGCCAAAGCCGAACAGCGACAAATAGGTGAACAGGCGCCATTCGAAGCCGCTGATCTCGTCTTCCAGCTCGGTGCGATTGCCCATGACACGGAAGCGTCCGATGCGGTTTTGCGAATCCAGCACAAACTCGCTCTCGAAAACCTCGAGCTCCTCGCCGCCGATGCCCGCCACGCGGTAATGGCGCTGAAATTCGGCATTGAACGGCACTTCATCGGCACTCGGCGATGCGATCGGCTCGGTCATCGACGAGGAACGCAGCTGACCTACAAGCCCCTTGGAAACCGGCTCGACAGACCAGTACCAGCCCGATTCCGGTTCGGAGAAGCGAAGGTCGCCGAGATCAGGGCCCCCGGTCAGCGTGCCGCTGTCGGACACGCCGACAGAGCCAATGAGGTTGAAGAGATGCGCCGACAACAGGCTGTCGAAGCCGCGTTCGCTGGTCTGGCGGTAGAGCGAACTGATGACGGTGAAGATCAAGGCAAATGCCAGGATCGCCCAAACCGTGGAAAAAGCGATAACGCGGAATGCCAGCGAACGGGGCCCGAGGCCCAGCACGTAGCGCTTCCAGCGACCCAGTCGTTTGCGAAGCTTTTCCGCCTTACGCCTCCGGCTCGCGCATGCGGTAACCCATACCGCGGACGGTTTCGATCATGTCGATGCCCATCTTCTTGCGAAGGCGACCGACAAACACTTCGATGGTGTTGGAATCCCTGTCGAAATCCTGGTCATAGAGATGCTCGACCAGCTCGGTGCGGGAGACCACGTCGCCCATATGATGCATGAGATAGGCGAGCAGCCGGAACTCGTGCGAGGTCAGCTTCAGCGGCACGCCATTGACGTCGGCCTTCGACGCCTTGGTGTCGAGCCTTACCGGGCCGCAAGAAAGCTCCGACGAGGCGTGGCCGGCGGCGCGACGGATGAGTGCCCTCACCCGTGCCAGCACTTCTTCGATATGGAACGGCTTGGTCACATAATCATCGGCGCCGGCGTCGATACCGGCAACCTTGTCGCTCCAGCGATCGCGCGCCGTCAGCATCAGAACCGGCATCTTGCGGCCCTCGCGGCGCCAGCGCTCGACAACGCTGATGCCGTCCATCTGCGGCAGACCGATATCGAGCACGATCGCGTCATAAGGTTCGGTGTCGCCGAGGAAATGTCCTTCCTCGCCGTCAAACGCTTTATCGACGACATAGCCAGCGTCGGTCAGCGCCTCGGATATCTGGCGGTTCAGGTCCTTGTCATCTTCGACGACGAGTATGCGCATGCGGTTTTGCGACCAGTGGAAAGATGTCAGAGATATAGGCGATTCCGCCCTGACGGGAAATGCAGGCTAGCCTGCCGGCACAACGACTTCGACGCGGCGCGGCCGCTGGCCATCCTTGGCAGGCACCAGCACCACGATCACGCAGACAGACTGTCCGCCCTGATTGGACTCGGTCGCGCGGGCCAAGGTGCCGCCCTGCTGGTCGGCCACCTGCTGGCCGATCGAGTAACAATCCGCGGCTGCCACGACAAATTCGCCCGTCTCCGTGATCGGCAATGGCGCGGCTTGCGCGGAAGCCGCAAACAGGCCTGCCGCGCAGAGCGCGGTCGTGGCTGACCCGAATATGGAGCGAAGCGTTTTCATGCTGCGATTTCTAATACACGAGTGCTGAACGTGGAATGAACGATGAATTCATGCAACTGGCGCCATTGCAAGCCTGCTAGCTTCTGCCGATGCGCTGTTTGGCCGAGACCCGGCCGAAGATCGCAATCAACCCCGAAAGTGCAGTGATCGCCTGCAAGACCGTATCGGTCAACGCGGAATTGTCGACGCCGTCCACGGGCATGCCGGCGAGGCCCGCCACGCCCAGCAGCATGGTCACGACAGAGGCCCAGATGGTGCGCGAAAGATACCAAGGTTTCAGGTTCAACATGCTCTGATCCTTTCCAGTGAAAGACCTGGCCGCCTCAGGCCAACGCAATTCGGCGCGAGGCCGGCATGCCCCAGCCGGCAGCAATGCTCAGCTGGCGAATGGTGATGTCGACTGCGGCCGGCGGCGTGCCAAAATCTGCCGCAATATCAACCGCCGGATAAATCCAGCCAGGTGTCGGAACCGTCATTGACCGCACGATGGGACCGCCTTCTGAGGCTATGTCGATGCGATATTCCTCGCGCTCCTCGCCGAGGGGAATATCGCTCGCTTCCCAACTGTCGGCATCGATGCGCCCGCGCCGGATCCATGAAAGCGACAGATCATTGCCCGCAGTCAGCCTGCCCCGCAGATGGGCAGGAGAAAGCGGCATCAGCGCCCGCTTGCCGCCGGTCTCCCGATGGGCCGAAAAGCTGGCACCGGAGAAGTCGCCGCCCAACGGGCCGACGCGCCAATTGAGCAGCAGCCCCACCTCGCCAGCCATCAGGCCGGCGGGCACGACGGCCGTGTCGAGGATAACGACATCTGCGCCAACGCCCGCGCCGACGGCTGCCGCATCGCCGGTGCCAAATTGCCCGCGCAAAAGGCTGCTCAATCGCCAGACCCCGGGCGCGGTCTCTCCAGCTGCCTCAAACTGCAGCACCTCCCAGGCGCCGCCGGCAGATCGCACCGCCGCAAAATTGGCGCCGTTGAGAAGCTGCAAGCGACTGACGCTGGCCAGCTCGCCGTCATAGAGTTCGACGGTCAACACAGCCGCACGATCAACCCTGCCTTCCGGGCCAGGCGAGAGCACTGCCGTCAACCTGCCCATGTCAGCACGGCGTCCGACCGATCCTCGCAACGCAAATCCGGTGTCCTCGGGCGAAACGAACAGCGCCTGGCTCCTCCAGGGGTGCATTGTCACCGCTACCTTGAAATGATCCTGCGGCAGCGCCGATCCGCCCGCCATCATCGGCAGATCGAGGAAGACGGCATGCGGCTGGCCAACGGCGATCGGCGGCAGCGGTTCCACATCGGGATTGGAAGAACTCCAGGGTGCAGGAACCGCACGCGACAACTGGCGCGCCGTCACTTTGCGCACCAGTCCCTGCTCGATCTCCGTCACCAGGAATTCGGAGCGGCTGCCCGAGGCCGGTACCTTGACGATGCTGCCTGGCTCAATGTCGGCGCGCGGCTCGGCAAGGGCGAAGCTCAGCTGTTCTCGTTCCTGCCAGGTCCTGCGCATCCAGTCCTCGGCCAGCGCGCTCGCCTGTCCCGACTCCAGCATGCCGGGAAACGAAATCACGTGCTGCCGGCTGTTGGACGCGGCGAACCGCGTGCTCCTTGCCGACGCCGACTGGTAGTCGGCAACGGGATCGCCAAAGTTGATCAAGGCCTCGGCCGGCAAATCATGGTCGGGCGTGCGAACGGTCTCGACCACGGCACTTCCGCCGTCGAATGTCAGCTCGGTCAGTTCGATGGCCGCATCCTTCGATGCAGCCGTTTGTCTGAACACCAATCCGGCTGTCTCTTCGCGGAGCGAGAGGCCAAATAGGTCGACCAACGGTTCGAGTGCGGCCCTAGCCGAGGTCGGGTCGGAGATGACGTAGCCGCTCACTGTACCTTCGACACCGGCCACGTCGGCTTTAGGCAGGCTGTGATCAGCCAGTATCTCGTTGATGAGATCGGACACAGCCGGACCCGCGAAGCGACCGTTCAGCCAATGACCGCGGTACCAGGCATCGCCATCCGACCAAATCCATGATTGCAATGGAAAGGCCGGATAAGGCCGCGCGTCCCACGCCCAGACATAGGTGCGCGCCACGTCGACCATACGACCGCCATAGATCGGCGAAAGCGGATTGTCCGCGCCATTGAAGCCAGCAGCAGCCGAATCCCAGTGTGAGGCATGAGCTTCCAGCAAGCGCCGTTGTGCGATATCCGACCGGCCGCCATTGGAAAAATGAGGGGCAGCGCTCTCGGACGATTTGACGTCCGGAAACATGTTGGGCTGGTTCGGCCCCTTGTCCACGGCGGGGCAGCCGAGTTCGGTGAACCAGATCGGCTTGCTGCGCGGCACCCAGGCGGTGGGTGAAGCGGCTTCCACACCAGTGGACCGGTTGTAGTGCTGGTTGGCCCACCAGCCGACAAGATCCTTGTAGCGAAACACCCAGGGCTTGCCATAGGCACCGTCGGTGATCGGACTTCTCGACCGTGCCAGCCGTGCCGCGACGCTGGCATAGTACCAGTCGAAGCCCTCGCCACCGGCGACGCCGGCGCCGAGGCCTTTGGGGTCATAGGGCGAAGCAAATCCGTCCGGGTTGCCCCCCGCATAATCCGCGTCGCGCCAGTCCGACAGGGGCATGTAATTGTCGATGCCAACGGCATCGATCGCCGGGTGCGCCCAAAGCTGGTCGAGATGGAAATGGACATCTCCGCTGCCATCGCCCGGCTGGTAGCCGAAATACTCGCTCCAATCGGCGCCATAGGTGATACGGCAGGCAGAACCAAGTACTGCGCGAACATCGGCCGCCAAGGTGCAAAGCGTCTCGACGAACGGGAACGCATTGCCGGCATCGCGCAAGGTGGTCAGGCCGCGCAGTTCGGTACCGACCAGGAAGGCATCGACACCACCGGCGGCCGCGGCCAAATGCGCATAGTGCAAGACAAAGCGCCGATAGCCCCAGTCGTCAGGGCTGCCGGTAAAAATGATGCTGTCTCCGGCAGCGGCGAACTGGGTCCGCTGTGCCGAACCGCAAAACGCGTCGACCTGGCTTCGCGCCGCCGCGGTGCGGTCGGTCGTACCGACAAGCCCCGGCGCTGGCATGCAGGTTATGCGTCCACGCCAAGGATAGTTTGCCTGGCTGGCATTGCCATAGGGATCGGGCAGGCTGTTTGCCGCGGGGATATCCATCATGATGAATGGATAAAGTGTCACCTTCAGGCCACGCGCCTTGATCTCGGCAATCGCCTCCTTGACGCTTTTGTCGGACGGCGTGCCGCTATAGGCGGGGCCGCCGTCATGCGTCGAAACCAGCATGGCATTCGGTCGGGTTATGCCTGACACACGCCAGGGGGCCGACAGGCCCGAGGTCGAGGCGTTAGTCACGGCCGGCCTCAACCGGCATTGGCCGGCCCTCAGATCGTTGCCGAACCAGGTCACCACCAGCGCTACGTTCTCGATATTCGGGCAGATCATCTGCAACTCGTCGAGCGATGCTGCGATGTCGGTACCGGCGTAGAGCACATGGCGATTGAGCGCCTCGGTATGGCCGGGTCGCTTCTGCCGCGTGACCAGGCTCGTTGATAGCCCGTACTCGGTCGCGCCGGGGATCAGGGTGACAGCGAGGACATGCTTGCGCAGGTCGCCGATCGGCCGGATCACCTCGAACTGCATCTGTGGGATGCGGTTGCCATATTCGCCAATGTCGAGATTTTCGACCACCACATAGGCAACGCCGCGATAGGCAGGCGCGTTGCCTGTGCCCTGCTTGGCCGCAATCAGCGGATCGACGGCCTGGCCTTCGGTGCCGCGATGGATGCGCAGCTCGATCGTCTCGCGATCGACCTCGCGCCCATCCGCCCATACACGCCGAATGCCGGCGATCTCGCCTTCGCACAGCGCAAAAGCGGCGTTTCCATAATAGGCATATTCGGTCACTTTCGGGCCGAGCTTGCCTTGCCGCCGCGTCGAACGCGTTTCCTTGAAGCGCGTCGCCCATATCAGCGTTCCGCCGACGCGCGCCGTGCCATAGATCCTCGGTAGCGAGGCACCCTCTTCGGCGGTGAAAGGCCGCGCACCGGTCAGCCGTGGGCCCTCGATCCTTCTTGTGCTGTTGATCAGCGCCCGGTCGATGGCGTAGCCCGCAAGCGCACCGGCAGCCGTGCCGATGGTAGTGCCGATAGGGCCGAGCATGCCGCCAAGAAATGCCCCAGCAGCCTGCAGCAGAATGGTCGCCATCAACGATCTCCGGGATCAGCTATGCGTCGGGTTTGGAAAGGCAAAGGCAGCGGCGATGCGTCGGCGCCATTGCGGCACGAGCCGGGTCAGCGTCACGCCGTGATCCTGATAGGCATGCACGAAGCAATCCGCCTCAGTCAGGATCGCGGCATGTTTAGCCGGCAAATGCGCGCGCCAGCGAAACACGATGAGATCGCCGGCGGCGATGGCTGCGACGGGCTTCTCCAGCAGATGCCTTCGCAATCCGTCGAGCAAGCGCTCCTGTTGAGTGGTTTCGGCCCAATCAGCCGCATAAGGCCCCGGTTGCTCCAACTCGTGGCCGTAGATTTCGCGCCAGACCCCAAGCACCAATCCAAGGCAATCGCAGGCCACGCCCTTGCGGCTGCCCTGATGACGATACGGGGTACCGACCCACTCCAGCGCCTCCGCCACGACGGATGCCGCAATGTTTCTATCGCTCATGGCACGATCGGCCGGCCGTCGAAGACGCCGCCTTCCGTGACATAGGAATAGCCAGCGTCGTTACCGGGAAGGTGCGGAAAGCCGCGAAAATTCAGGGCGTTGGCGAACTTCGCCTTACAGGTTGCAAACGCCTTGTCGCAACCGGCGCGAAGGGAAAAGGCGTCGCCTGCCATGACAGCTGCCCCCGCACTTGGGCCAACAGTTACCATCACACCGGAAGCATCCCGGCGATGGGCGACGATACGTTCGCTGCGACCGCTCCTGGCCCCAGTGGTCCAGGTCAGCGTGCCATGCGTAAACCATCCCGATTTGAAGCTGCCGAGCCCCGACACGGTCAGCATGTCAGGCTCGGCATAGACCGTTACGGTCCCGTTGCCCGAAAACTGCGGCTGGTTCAGCACCACGCCGCACCTGGCATCGCCAAGCTCCGCATCGCAGGCGCGATTGACGTAGCGGCCCCTCGGCTGGTCAAGCGCATGCGTGGCACTTTCCAACTCGGCCACGAAACGCTGGTCGCTGCGCGTGATCTTGCCAATTGTCGCTGTCCGCAACCGCGCGAAATGCTGAGGCTCCATCCAGTTGACCAGGAAGGTCTCGACCTTGGCATTGTCATAGAGACCTGCAGCGATATCCGCGTCGCGAATTCGCTCTGACGACAGCGCGCCTTCGACATCGACGGTATCGACCGCAAGGCCGAGCGAACTGCGCGCCTCACTGGCGGCGAGACCCGTTTCCGGCTCGAATGTCGTGCCATCAAGCGCCAGCGGGTGATCATGGTCGGTAAAGCCGCTCACCACGCCATCGGCGCGCGTCAGCCGCCAGCAGTGGCACACACTGATTACGGGACGGCCGAGATGGTCCGCCAGTGCCGATGGCATCGTCATATCAGCACCTCCACGAGGGGAATTGACGGGATCTGCCCGGCTTTGAAGGCCGTCAGGCTCAGGGACAACCGCTCTACGTCGAAGCGCACAGGCACATGGAACTCAAAACCCGCAGTCACCCGCGCCCCCATTGCCGGGATCGAACCAAGCGCAAAAACCACCTCGCCGGTCGCACCATCGAATGAGAATGCCGGCGCTGTCTGCGCTGCACCAGCAATTGCAACCCTAAGGCTCCCCGGCAAAGGCTTGGAGATCAGCCGCTTGTAAGCGTCGGTTCCGGAGCCGTAGGCTTTCACCAGGGCATACCGGGCTTTTGCGCCGTCGCCCGTTCCCAATTGCTGATCCAGCATACCAGGTGTTTCGCTTGGCCGGCATGACTTCATGTCGAACGGATCGCGGAACCTGAATGCATGTAGCGAGCCGCGCCGCGCTTCGAAAAACGCCAGGACATCGTGAAGATCGTCGAGCGATTTCACGCCGGTTCCTGCGTCGTAGTGGTGGCGAGACTGGGAAAAGCGCAGGTTACGTTTCTCCCGTCCCGAGGTCAGCGACACGATTTCGTTGCGCCGCTCCGGCCCGCCCGTCGCGCCAAAGGACACGGCGATCGGAAAGACCTCGTCATGGAAACTGGCCAATTCCGTCACAACCCCTCCTCAAAATGTTCGTGCGCCACGCGACACCGCACGCGCCAGCATACCGGTGATCTGTGCTTCGGATTTGCGGAACGATGCTGCGTCCTGCGCCGTCACGTTGAACACGACACTGACAGCGCCACCGCCGCCGGGTGCAGCCACGCCCAGACTGCCGTCAGCGCCCCGGCGCAGCGGCAGGATCGCCTCCGCGCCGGCTTCGCCCATCAGCCCAAGGTTCTTGCCGTTCGGAAAATAGGTCGGCGACGACACGACGCCGCCGGACGCAAACGGCACCACGCCGCCCGTCACCCCGCCTTTGGCGAAAGGAAGCGCTTTCTGCAGCCCCTGCATCAAGCCCTGGAAGAGCGACCCGCCCAGCGACTGAAGCGGCTTGAGACCGTGCCCCAGCGTCATGCCGGCAATTTTCATTCCCAGGCCTCGCAGCACGTCCTCGAGCTCGCGGCCGCCAATGGTCGCCATTTTCAGCGCCCCTGTGAGATGGGCACCGAAATTGTCAGCCAGCTTCTCCAGCGATTTCAGTGTCGAGACAAACGGACTGGCGTCCGCATTGATCTTAACGTTCACACCCTCTGCCAAATTGGTTCTCCGTCTGGTCGGGAAACATTTTCATCAGCTCAGCAAGCTGGGCTTTGGCGGGCGCCTCGGTTCTGGCCGCTCCGAGCACGCTCATCGCGCGCTCCAGTTCGCGCGGCGTCATGGCCCAAAAATCCCTCGGCGAAAGCCGCAGCAGGCCGAATCCCATGGCCATCACGCTGTCCCAGGGAAATTCCGCGCCGGCGCCCGCTGCGGCGCCTAAGGGTTTTGGGTACCTTCCGCCTTGGGCGATGCACCGAAGGTCGTGGTCAAAAGATCCGCAACGATCGCTGCGAAGCCTGCGACGCCACCTTCGGCACGCATACCGCCCACATCGTCGTCGGAAAGCTCATATCCGGCACCGCGCAAACCAGCACCAATGACGCGGATCATGTCGGTCGCCGACAAACGACCGCTCGAAAACCGCTCCACCAGCGCCGCAAGATCTGCCGCGGCATAGCTCGCTTCAAGCTCAGCCAGAGCCCCCAGTGTCAGGCACAGCCGGTGGCTCTTGCCGTCCAGTTCTGCGGCAATCTCGCCGCGCCGCCTGTTCGCTGTCATGGCATCACCGCAAAACCGACGACACCGGCGGATTCGAGCGCCACCTCGAAGGTCACCTCGCCATCATGGTTGCCGGTATATTCCAGTGAGGTGATCTGGAACGGCCCATCGACGACGCCGAAATCAGGTACGGCAAGCTGCCACCTCAAAATCTCGCCGCCAAAGAAGCAGCTGCGGATCCTGGCGTCGGATTGCTGATCCTTGAAGATGCCGGAGCCGCTCACCGCCGCCCGCTGCACCCCGCTTCCGGCCAAAAGCTCGCGCCAGCGCCCCGCCGACTCCGCATCGGTGATGTCGACCGTCTCGCTGTTGAAGGCAATGCGCTTGGAACGCAGGCCCGCAACCGTGACAAAGCTGCCCAGACCGTTAGAGTCGATCTTGAGCAGAAGGTCCTTGCCCTTCTGTGCGACCATGAATTGGTCTCCTGAATGTCTTGAGAAAGATGTTGCCGGCAAGCCGACGGTCAGGCGCCCTTGGGCTCGGTCACCGCGCGAAAGCGCAGCAGCCCGTGGTGGAGCGAAAGCCTGTCGTCGAAACGTGCCTCGGAAAATTCGAGCCGCATGCTGACAAGATGCTGCGTGCCCAGATTGAGCGTCGCATCATCAAGCAGCAAACGCACGATCTCCATGATTTCGAGCGCCTCGCGCTTGCCTTGGGATTTCGACCAGACATGGACAGAAAACAGCTGTTCGGTGCCGCTTTCGGTATCCGTGCTCCAATCGTAGACGCTCGTCCGGCCAAAGGTCAGATAGGGAAAAATGACGTTTGCCGGTGCCTGGTCGTGGATCTTCGATCCGCCCAAAAGTGTTACCAGCGGTGCGTTGCCGCGAAGTGCCGCAAACACCGCTTTCTGCAACTCAGCGGCCGGGGCGGTCATCGTTGCGCTCCCTGATCCTGCGCGGACTTACCCGCCTCGGCAGTGCCTCTACCGACACGCCAGCACCGTCGCCACGGTAACCCTGTTCGACACTTTCCGCCAGTTCATGCGCCTTCCAGCGCAGCGCCCGCTTCAGCCCGTCGAGCGTCAGCTTCATGGTCACATTCATGCACCCTGCTCCCTTGTGCGGCAAACGAGGTAGCGCTGCGTTTCGTCCGGGTCGTGGACGGTAATGATGGCAAGCACGCGCAGGTTTCGGCGCAGGCGCATCCCGCTCTTGAGCCCGTCCCGCCATCGCATGCTGATCCGATGGGTCGCCGTCTCAAGCGTCTGATCCGCACCAAACACGCTCTGCGCCGAGATCGGCTCGACCCGCGCGAACAGTGTCGCCAGTTCAACCCAGCTCTCGGTGTGGCCGCCAAGACTGTCCGGCGTTGTCACGCATTCTTCCAGCGCAAGTTCGCTGCGAAAGGCGCCAGGATCGATGAAGCTCATGCGCATCAAAGCCTCCGTGAGCGATAGCCGGAGAGCAGGCGATCGTACCCACCGGGATAGGACACGGGCTGATCATCCGGGCCGAAACTCGAGCGAAACTCGTACCAATGCGCCACAAGCAGCAGTATCGCCCGCTTCAGCAGGTCAGGCACATCCGTGCCTGCCTCGCCAAAGCCGGCGCGAAAGTCGATTTCGACGCCGTTCATCACACGCAGTCGCTCCGGCGCGCGGTCGAAATGGATGCGTGCGGGGCGCGACAGCGTGTCCAGCTGGTAGGCGGCCGGATTGACGATGGACGCCGCACCCTCGCTGCCGAAAATCGTCACCGAAAGCACTTGCCGCACCGGATGCCGCACCAGCATCACGAAATCGTCGGTCGGCCAGCGGTCGAGCACCAGCCGCCAGGCCTGGTCGATCAGCGCCATACCGGTCGTTCGCTCGACATCTTCGCGCGCAGCGCGGATCAGGCCGCTGATCAGCGCATCCTCGCTCGTATGGGTGATGCGCAGATGCGCCTTGGCGTCGACCAGCGTCACGGGCTCCAACGCCGGCGCACCGGTTCGGATCAGGGTCATTCATCACCTGTGTCAGGATGGAAGGGGAGCGGCGAACGAGCGCTGGGCCCGTTCACGCCGGCTTACGCGGTGCCGTATTTGAGCAGCTTGATCGCGCTGAAGTCCTGGACACCGCCGCCGACGCGCTTGGTTGTGTAGAAAAGCACGTAGGGCTTGGCGGAATAGGGATCGCGCAGCACCCGCACGCCAGTTCGGTCGACGACGAGATAGCCGCGGCCGAAATCGCCAAACGCGATCGGGGTCGCGTTGGGTGCCGCATCAGGCATGTCCTCGGCCTCGACTAGGGGGAACCCCATCAACATCGCACGCTGGCCAGGTGCCGAAGGTGGCTGCCAGAGGTAGTTGCCGTCGGCATCCTTGAGCTTGCGGATCGATGCCTGGGTCTTGCGGTTCATCACCCAGTTGGAATTTTGTCGGTAGCCTGCCTTCACCGTGTAGACGGTGTCGATCAGGATGTCGGAGGGGCTCGATGCCGGCAGCGCGCCCGATACGCCAGTTACCACATAGCCGATGTCGCCCCAGGCCCAGCTCGCCTCGGCCACCTTGTTGTAGTCGAGGAAACCCTTTGGCTTGTTGACGCCGTTGCCATTGACGAAGGCTGTGCCTTCCTGCTCGGCGAAGGCCGTCTCGACCTCTGAGGCGATCCACTGGTCGAGATCGACGACACTGTCTTCAAGCAGCGAGGCCGTGGCCGCCGGCATGGCGTAGAGTTCCATCGTCGGAAACTGCAGCTCCGCCAGAACAGGCGTCGCCGTCTGCGGTCGCGTCGCCGTCTCCGCCACCCATCCGACCGCCGGACCAGTGACAGTGAACGGCTTTTTCAGCACGGCAGCCGAAACCTGCCTGACCGAAGCGATCGAACGCAGCGGCGACAAGGTCGACAACCGACGCCCGATTTCGGTTTCCGTCTCGTTCGGCACCAGATAGCCACCGTCCTGGCCGGAGCCATACGACATCGCCTTGGTGTCGAGCGAGCGCAGTTGCCGGTCATCGCCGCTGCGCATATAGGCCTCGAAAGCGTCCTTGTGTTCGCTCGGCATCGAACGGCCGTCGCGTCCAAGGGCTGGCCGCAGCCGCTTCAACGACAGGCCGTCGAGCGTGCGTTTCTGCTCGTCGAGCGCGCGCGAAATGCGGTCGACCTTGTCGGAGGTCACCACATCGGCGCCCAGCTTGCCTTCCAGCTGCGCCAGGCGTTCGTCATTGCTGTCCTTGAAGGCCTCGAAGGTGGTCATGAACTCGCCGAAGGCATCCTTCAGGTCGAGTGTGTCGCCAGCCGCTCCCTTGATTTCGGGGGCGCGCGGCGCGTTGGTCTCATTCATACGCTGCTTCCTTTTTGCTTGATCATGCGCGTGGCCTGCCTGATACGTTCGGCAAGGCCGCTCTCTGATCCCCATGCGGCGTCCCGCTTGCGCACGAGGCTGGCGAAACCTTCGGCGATGACCGCCCTGGCGTCGCTCCTGGTCAGCCCCGCGTCCCGCGTGAGCCAACCTTCGAATTGTCTGGTTGTCGGCAGTCGGCCGCGCCCCTTGACCGTGTCGATGCGCGCCTCGGGCAGCATCGGAAAGGTAACGATCGAGATTTCCCAGAGATCGGCCTCGAGGATATGGCGCACCCCGCTTGCCTGCTCCTTGCGTGCTTTCACGGCGCGGAAACCAATCGAAAGGCCGTCGAGCGCGCCGCCACGCAAGAGATTGTGCACGTCACGGGCGCGGGCAACGTCCTTGGCCAACCTGCCGCGCACGAACAGGCCGCGTGCGTCCTCCTTCAATTCCGTCCAGGTGCCGATCGGCTGGTTGGGGTCGTGCTGAAACAGCATGCGGATGCCAGCAGCACCGCGTGTCCGCAGCGATTTGGCAAACGCTCCGCGCTCAACCACATCCTTGCCGAGATCAATCCGCCCAAACAGGCTGGCATAACCTGAAAAAGTGCCGTCGACCGCAACCTCGTCGAGCACCAGGTCGACGAATTTCCGTTCGCCATTCCGCGTCGCTGCCTCATGCATCATGAGCGCCACTCCTCTTGCGTCTTTGGTCGATCCAGCGGCCGATGCGGTTGCCTTCAAAGGCGCGCATGACGAAGCCGAGCGCCCACCAGGCGCAGAGGCTAGCCGCCGCAGCCCCCATCATCGTCATCTCGGTCGGGCTGATCAGCTCTTCGATGCCGAGCTCAGCCGCGATCTTCAGGCCGACAGTGCCACCAAAGACCAGCCCGCAAACCACGCCCACTGAGAAGCGCACCGCGGCCTCGCGCCGCCCTTGCGGCAGGATGTAGGCGAGCGAGATCGCCGAGCCGGCAATCGCACCCGCGCCCTTGGCCAGCCACAGCCAGCCGGGGTCGGACATGTACGTCATGGCTCCTCGGTCCTCTATTTTGGGATTGTTCAGCCGCGCGGCGGGTAGCCCACGGCCTCGCGCTTTTCGTCTTCGCTCAGGAAGCTGGCCGCTTCGAGCCGGGTCCACAGCGCGTCGCGCTCGCCGGCAAGCCCCTCGACCTGATCGGCATCGTACCAAAGCCTCAAGCCTTCACCGAAAGCCGGCGCCAGCCAGGCTGAGAGTTCCTTTGCCGTCCGAGCCACCAGCGGCAGCACGGTCAGGCGATAGAAGGCCCGATTGGCCTCCTGATAGTTCGCGTAGGTATTGTCGCCAGGAATACCGAGCAGCATCGGCGGCACGCCGAAGGCGAGTGCTATGTCGCGGCTGGCCGAATGCTTGGCCTCGATGAAGTCCATGTCCTTGGGCGTCAGCCCCATGGCCTTCCAGTCGAGCCCGCCTTCAAGCAACAGCGGGCGCCCGGCGCGGGTCGTACCCGAATAGCCTTCTTCCAACTCGGCCTTCAGCCGGTCGAACTGCTCGTCGCTCAGATTGCCGCCATCCTTGGGCGCATAAACCAGGGCTCCGGAAGGTCGCGCCGAATTGTCGAGCAGCGCCTTGTTCCAGCGCCCCGCCGCATTATGCGTGTCGAGCGCGATCAAGGCCGCTTCAAGCGGCGGAAAGCCGTAGTGATCGTCGAGCGGGTGAAACAAGGTGAGATGTGCCGCCCCACCCTGTTCGCTCAGGCCGAGACTGATGCGCCGTCGCGCACTGCCCTCGCGATGCTCCAGCGCCGTCGGCCAACCGCTGGCATCGCTTGCCACGGCGACCCTGTCGGGCCGCAGCAGGTGCAACTCGCGCGCGCCGCCACCCGCTTCGACCAGCTCGACATAGGCATTTCCTGACAGCAGCAGGTGGCCGTAGAGCGCTTCCATGAAGCTTCCGCCAGCCTGCCGCTCATTTGGGCGCTCGAACAGCTTCAGCAAGGCGTGATCGTCCAGCTCGCTGGCGCCCTCATAGAGCAGCCAGGGAATGGCCGACGCTGTCTCCGAGATCAGCCGCACCGAGCGATGCACGATCGGATTGCGCATGAAACCTTCGCGCGCAAGCCCGGCATAATCGCGCCGCGTCCAGCGCGCTTCGCCCTGCGCATGGATGGCGACAAAGCCAGTCGGCCCGCCACTCTTGCGTTCAGGCACAGCACTACCCTTCCCAGTCCGCCAGGACCAAGGCCAGTTCAAAGCCATATCGTTTCCTGTTCAGAGAAAATCGCGGATTCGCGGTTCGGTCGACCAGTCCGGCATCAGTTCGCCGATTGCCCAGACCAACGCATCTACGCGATCGGGAGAACGGCCGTTCGACAGCCCGTTCGGGCCAAAGTCGCACATCTCGTCTTCGAGCGCCGAAAAGCGCCGGGCATGCCGAACCTTGCCTTGCGCATAAAGTGCGGCAATTGGCTCGGCGCGCAGCCATTTCGACCGCCGCGCCCGTACCGCTTTCACCGGCACCGCCGGATCGACAGTGCGGATCACCGCCGTCACCATCTCGCCCCCCTGATTGGTCTCTGCAACAATGCAGTCGGCTTCCAGGCGGTGAAACAGCCTCACCGCCGTGCCTGCCCAGTCCTGCGGTTTCGCCGCCTGGACCGTAGCATCGGCAAGGACCACCGCCCGGCCCGCTCCATCCAGTCCGACCGCAACAATGCCGCAGGCATCAGAAGTTTTCCGCGAACTCGCCGGTGGATCGACTGCCACCACGACACGGCGCAAGTCGCCCGCGTCTGCGACCAAGGCCGCCTCGAGCATATCGCGCGACCACAAGGCATCGTCGCGATCCTCGATCAATTCGCCGTCCAGCTCCTGTCGGCCCAGGACGCTGCCACCATAACGGCTGCGGATCGCGGTGAGAAAACCGGGCGCAAGGTTTGCGCGGTTTTCGTCCGACCGCATGCGGGTCACGACAACCTCTGGGTCCACAAGCAGCCGCTTCAGCAGAGGTACAGGCCTTGGCGTCGTGGTGATGATCTGCCTTGGCCTATCGCCAAGCCTGAGGCCGAACTGCAACATGTCGAAACAAGCTTCCGCATGTTTCCACTTCGCCAGCTCATCGCACCACGCAGCCTGAAATTGCGGCCCACGCAGGCTGTCGGGGTCTTCGGAGGAAAATATCTGCGCTACGGCGCCACTGTCCCAGACCAGCCTTTTGCGGCTCGGTTCGAAACGTGGCCTGTCGTGACGCGAAATCGTTGCGATCCCGGACGGCCCTTCAATCATCACCTCGCGCACATCGGCCAAAGTCTCGCCGACCAGCGCAATTGGAGAATGCGGGCGACTGGCAAAGGGCGAAAGCCCTCGCACCATGGAGTTGACCCATTCTGCGCCCAGCCGCGTCTTGCCCGCACCGCGTCCGCCGACCACCAGCCATGTCGCTGGCTCTGCATCAAGCAAATATTGAGCGATACGGGCTGACCAAAACCACTCCTTGGCGATCAGCTCACCTTGGCTGCGTCGCCCCCCCGCATCAGTTCGCTGATCTTTTCGACCGTCCTGACGATCGAGCCGACCATGTCGACCTGGGCCTTGTCGAGACCGCCTTCGTTTTCCAGCCGAAGCGTCTCGACCTGCCCGACAAGGGAATCGGCCAGCCGCGCCAGCCGATCGTCGAAATCGCCCGCAATCGGGCTCGCCCAGCCATCCCGCAGGATGCGTCTGTCGATCGAAGACACCGCATAACCACTCGCTGCCGATAGCAGCTCGGCATCGACCGCCGCACCTTCAAACAGCGCGCGCAGTGCCAGCCATCGCTCGTCCGCTTTCGCGACCAACGAAACCTCCATAGCAATGTTTTGGGAAACTGCCTGTCGGTGCAGCCGGTTTGGCTACACTTCTTTGACGATAGCCAGACACTACCAAAGCACCGTCACGCTGTCAAGAATATATTCCTATATCGGTGCATTTTTCGTAATCCCCCAGCTGTGTCCAACTGCCTCTTGTCGTGCCGGCAAAAATCGGTGACAAGTCAGGCATGGGCCGAGGGACGCGCGCCCTGAATTCGCCAGCAAAAGTATTTTGGTATAAGCTGCAGCACGCTCCGGGCTCGTCTCGAATGGAAAATCCCACCGAACCACGCAAGAAGAGAGGCCGTATCGCGGCTGGCCTGCTGGCCGTCGACGCATGGCTCGATTCCACGCTCTACGAAATGCGTTTCAGGGCGCAGCAGTTCTGGGAAAGCGCCACGATCTTTTTCCGCCGTTTCCGCGTCAAAGGCTGGCGCCGCGGCGTCATCGAGGTGTTGAGCGAGTCATTCACCATGGCAGCCGGCGGCTCGGTGGTCATGCTCGCACTCGCCATGCCGGCCTTCCAGGAGACCACCGGCAATTGGCGCAACCAGGACGACTTCGCCGTCACCTTCCTTGATCGTTACGGCAACGAGATCGGCCAGCGCGGCATCATCCAGCGTGACTCGGTGCCTGTCGACGAAATGCCCGACCACCTCATCAAGGCGGTTCTGGCAACCGAAGACCGCCGCTTCTTCGAGCACTACGGCATCGATTTCTTCGGCCTGATCCGCGCCATGTCGGAAAACATGCGCGCCAATTCCGTCGTCCAGGGTGGCTCGAGCATCACCCAGCAGCTCGCCAAGAACCTGTTCCTCACCAATGAGCGCACCGTCGAACGCAAGGTCAAGGAAGCGTTCCTGTCGCTCTGGCTCGAATCGAACCTGTCCAAGAAGGAAATCCTGCAGCTCTATCTCGACCGCGCCTATATGGGCGGCGGCACATTCGGCATCGCTGCTGCGGCCGATTTCTACTTCGGCAAGCAGGTCAAGGATCTTAACCTCGCTGAGGCGGCGATGCTCGCCGGATTGTTCAAGGCGCCGACCAAATACGCCCCTCACATCAACCTGCCTGCCGCTCGCGCTCGTGCAAACGTCGTGCTCAGCAACCTTGTCCAGGCGGGTTTCATGACGGAAGGCCAGGTCCTGTCAGCGCGGCTGCACCCCGCCGACATCGTTGATCGCGGCGACCGCAAGAGCCCCGACTATTTCCTCGATTGGGCTTTCGACGAGGTCAAGAAGATCGCCGCGAAGTCAGGCATCCACTCGCTGGTCGCCCGCACGACGATCGACATGAACATCCAGAAGGCAGCCGAGGAGTCGGTCGAGTTCCATCTGCGCCAGTTCGGCAAGGAATATCACGTCACCGAGGGCGCGGTCGTCGTCATCGAGACCAATGGCGCGGTTCGCGCCATTGTCGGCGGCCGCGACTACGGCGCAAGCCAGTTCAACCGTGCCACCAGGGCACAGCGCCAGACCGGCTCGTCGTTCAAGCCTTATGTCTACGCAACCGCCATGGAAAACGGATTCACGCCGGATTCGATCATTTCCGACGGTCCGATCAGCTGGGGCACCTGGTCGCCGAAAAACTACACGCGCGGCTATTCCGGCCGCATGACGCTGACGACCGCACTGGTCAAGTCGATCAACACCGTGCCGGTGCGGCTCGCCAAGGATCACCTGTCCATTCCACCAATCAAGGCGATGACCGAGGCGATGGGCGTCGAATCTCCTGTCAGCGCCCACAAGACCATGGTGCTCGGCACGTCGGGCCTGACCGTCATGGACCAGGCAACCGGCTACAGCGTGCTGGCGCAAGACGGCATGGTCGGAACACGCCACGGCATCACCCAGCTCGTCACCCATTCGGGCCAGCTCGTCTACGACTACAGCAAGGACGCGCCGCCGCCGCACCGCGTGCTGTCCGAGCAGGCAGTCGTGTCGATGAACTCGATCATGGTGCAGATTCCCGAGGTCGGCACCGCACGCAAGGCTGCCCTCCCCAACATCCGCTCCGCCGGCAAGACCGGCACCACCCAATCCTACCGCGACGCCTGGTACATCGGCTACACCGGCAACTACACGGCCGCAGTCTGGCTTGGAAACGACGACTTCTCGCCAACCAACAAGATGACAGGCGGTTCGCTACCGGCGATGATCTGGCAGCGTTTCATGGTCTATGCCCACCAAAACATCGACCTGAAGCCCATTCCAGGCATCAAGAACCCGTTCGTCGACCCGGCCGCAATCGCCAAGGCCAAGGAGGCCGAAAAGAACGAAGGGCAGCCGGCGGTGGCCGATACATCCGATCGTCCTCCTGTCTTATCGAGCACGACCACGCGCGCACTGCGCGAAATCGCGGATTTCTTCCACAACGCGCCCGCCATCGAGCCGCCACCCGAGCCCGAAACGCTTTCGGCGCTGTGACGTTGCGAACAGCCTGCCAGCAACGAGGCCCGCACCGGTTGCAGCCGTTCCCTTCTTGCCTTCCGGCCACATGGCGGGATATTCCTCCGCCAACTCCATTCTGCGGCGGCTCATGCTGAAACAATCGCTCCTGATAGCTCTCGCCCTTGCCGTCGCGGTCGGCGGTGGTGCTGCAAGCGTTGGCATGGTGCTCAATTCGCAAGAGGGCATCGGCGCCGTATCGGTCGGTCCCTGGACCGCCTTTCCCGACATTGGCACGCCGGACGCCGATCCCTACTCCAAGGCGCGGGTGGCACGGGACGGCGTTCTCGCGCTTGGCCGTGCGGAAGGTCTCAGTTTTGTCGCAGATCGCGACTCCAGCGGCGTCACATTGAAGAGTGAATGCAATTATCGTGTCGAAGGATCTCTGCCGGTAGCACGGTTCTGGACGCTCTACGCCACCGACAGGACCCACACGCCGCTCAAATCGGGGATGCGCCGCGACTCGGCGTTGCATTCGCTGGAGGTTCTGCGTCAGCCTGACAATTCCATCGCGATTTCGGTCGGCAAACGGCCCGAGCCAGGCAATTGGCTCGCGGTTAACGGCGTCGGCGCCATGAACTTGGTGCTGACGCTTTACGATACCCCCATCGCCAGCAGCACCGGCCTGTCCGGCATTGAAATGCCGCGCATCGTCAGGGTCCAGTGCAATGCGTAGACTGTTTCACGCACTGGCAATCGGACTGATCGGCGCAGGCATCGCCCACATCGTCATTCTGCTGCTCGTGCCCAGCTTTTCCGAGCGTGATGCGTGGTCGCGCCTTGCGATGGTTGCAGGTCCCAACAAGGTCGTCCGCCTCGACCAGGATGTCGGCGGCGCGCCAGTGGTGAAGTCACTCGACCCGTCTTTCTACGAAGCCGCTTGCCGCTTCGATCTCACCGAAGGCGTCGTGCGCATCGATAATGCCGGCAAGGTTCCCTACTGGTCAGCCTCGGTCTATGACCGTAGTGGCCAAAACATCTACAGCTTCAACGACCGCACCGCGACCGACCGAAGCCTCGATTTCGTCGTGCTTACCCCAGCGCAGATGATCGACTTGCGCAAGGAATTGCCGCCGGAGTTCGAAAAATCGATCTTCGTGGAAACGCCGATCGACGAAGGTATCGTCGTCGTCCGCGTCTTTGTTCCCGACGACAGCTGGAGTCCGATCGTCTCGCGCTTCCTCGACGGCATCAACTGCGAAATTCAGTAAGGCGCAAGTATCCTCGGCGCTAGTGTCGCGGCAGCGGATCCTTCCGACGAGGCACGTCACTGCGTTGCGTGCGACCGCCAGATGCCGAAGCCGTACCCGACATGCGCTCGTAGCGCACGCCTGGGAAGATGATAATTGATGCCGACGTGTCCGGAGCACTTGGGGACCGGTGGATAGCCGCACGACGCGGCATGAATGACACTATGCTGCCCATGTTGGCGATTCCCTCTCGGTTCAACCGGAGTAAGCACGCAACGCCTCCAAAACCGATAAGGCCAGCAGAGAGTTAACAGTCCGTTACTGCCATGCCTTTGAATCAATTCCCGTGCAATGCGCTTGACACTCGCTTTCTTAAACAGGCTACGTGAAAGCTCCGTGAGCGTTTCGCCAATATCGGTCTCAACTACAAAATTCTTCTGGATGATTCTATCTAACCTGGCCCTGGGCTCCCAACGGACCAAGGGCGAGACAGAGGGAAGCGCCGTAACCTTTTGTTAATAAACGTATTTCTTAACGGCAAAGTTAACAGTCCGCTAACAAATCAGCGCTAAGTTTATCTTCATCTTCGGGACATTCAGGACGGACACAGCAGTGCCCGACCGCTTCCGAGACAGTGTCGAATTGTGTCAGGCGTAACCGTTCGTGTCAGCATCGGACTTCAGGCAAATCGCCATCGGACGCGAAACCGGAAAGCCCGAACGGCTGTTCCGGGCGGCGGTCTCTGCGTTTTGCGCCCTGCCCCGCCCCTCACGCCGCGAAATCGCACAACTTGAAGACCTGACGCTGCCGCTTTTCGACAAGGTGTCGGTGGAAGCCCGCCGGTTTGTCGCGGCTGCCCTTTCCGAGAGCGAATATGCGCCGCCTGGCCTGGTCCGCCGCCTTTGCGACCAGAGCGTCGATATCGCCGCACCGCTGCTGATCCGTTCGCCCGTTTTGTCCGATGTTGCGCTCATTGCGCTGATCGGGCGCCACGGCCTGCCGCACGCGCGCGCGATCGCACGGCGCCCGAATCTCAACACGACCATCGCCGACCTGATCAGGGTGCTCGAACGCCCGCGCCTGGTTCACCCCGAAACCACCGCGCAGGAACAGATGCCGGCAACTGCCGAAAGCAGCACGACCCTCACCCCGGCACCAGATATGTCCGGCGCCCCCGTTCCCGGCCAACTCGCCGAAAATGTCCGCCGCCGGCTGCGCTCGATGATGGCGCCCAATTACCCGCATCAGTCCGGATCGAGCGAAGGATTGCCCCACGCAAGCGCCTACGACAAGCTCAAGACAACCGCCCTTACAGGCAATAGCGCGTTCTTCCAGACAGCCCTTGCGGATGCCCTGGAAATCGATTTCCAGACGGCCCGTTCGATCACTGAAAAGTCAGGCTACTCCTCACTCATCGACGCGCTCAAGACGCTCGATTTGCCGGAAGAACAGGCATTCCTGCTCGCCGCCACGACCTTCCCTAGCCAGTTTGCCCATGCCGAGGCCATCAGGCTGTTTCTTGAACGCTACCGCCTGCTGCATCGCGATGTAGCGCTTGATCGCGTACGCGACTGGAAGGCTGCCTCTGTCGGCGCACGTATCCGCAGCAACGCGGAACGGCTTCAGCCAATGCCAAGGACTGTCGGGTCAAAAGGCGAACTCAGGGCGTCGTAAGCGAAACCAGATCCTTGATCTCGGTCTTGCCAGGTTCGATCTCCACCACCCAGATATCAGGGTCGAACCGACGTTCGCGCTCAAGCCGCTTGTCGATTGCGGTGCCGTCATCATCGCTTTCAAGCAGGGAGAACTGGCGTTCGTCTGGCCGCGCCATGTCGTAGCTCGTCTGGGGTGCCGGCCCATAAAGGTTCGAGCGGCCAAAACGATCTCGGGTCAAGATGAAGACCGCGCCGGCCTCCAGCGCGCCCCGGTTGAGAATGGCGCCAAAGCCCCCTTCGCCGAAGACTCGCCGCAAAAGGGCCGATACCCAAAAATCCGTGGTTAAGCGCATCTGTCCGGCCCAATCGCAAACTCGATCCGGCCTCTATAGCGGCCTGCGGGCCAGACGCACAGGCCATTCGGCCCGGACCTTTCCGTCAGTTGGTCAGGCCAATCTCACGCATCTTGACGTAGACCGCCGGGTCGGGCTCGCCTGTTTGCGGCAGGCCGAACAAGGACTGGAACTCGCGGATTGCCGCCTTGGTTCTGCCGCCAGGAACACCATCGATCTCGATGCCGTCATTGCCGAAGGCCTTCAGCCCAGCCTGGATCTTCATGATCCGGGCGCTGACGCCTGCCTCATCAGTCGGTTCGGTACGAGCGGGTAGCGGAGCCGCTTCGACACGCGGCGCCGGCGTAGGAGCTGGGGTCGCCTGCACGCGTGGTGTCGGCTTGGGAGCTATGCCCGCGGTCGTATCAGCAGCGCCGAGTTGTTCGAGCAGCGAAGGATCGATCTCGCCGGTAGCGGCCAGGCCGACCTTCTTTTGATATGCCTGGATGGCGATGCGCGTGGCAGGCCCGTTGAGCCCGTCAACCGTGCCGTCGTAAAAAGCCAGGTCTTTCAAGATGCTCTGGACCTGTTCGATCCTCGGATCGCCCTGCGGCCGAACAACTTCAGCCTGAGGTCGCTCGATCTTGATCGTGGTCTCTGGCGCATTCTCTTTCATATCGGGGAATTCGACCGCCTCGCGGGTCGAGAAGAATGCGCCCTTATGAGCATAAGGCTGGTACCACAACGCATTCGCCGAGACGTAAAACAGCGCCACCAAAAAGGCAGTCGAGCCGCCGACAAGAATAGGATTGCGCGCAATCAGTCCGCCAAGCGCCAGGGCACCCTCTTGCAGGGGGCTGCGGTCGTCGACGACGACCTGCTTCCTAGCTTGCTTTGCGGAGCGAGCCATTGCGCATCTCCTTGTTCCTGCTCGCCGGCAGCCGCATCACTTCGCCCTTCGTCGGCTCGGGGCGGAAGGCCGGACCTTCGATCGGCAGGCTGATGGTAACAGTGGTTCCCTCGCCCGGCGCGCTCTCGATCGACATGGTGCCGTCGTGCAATGCGACCAGTCCCTTGACCAGCGAAAGCCCCAGGCCCGTGCCTTCGAAGCGGCGGGTGTAGTCGTTCTGGACCTGCATGAAGGGCGTGCCCAACCGTGGCAAATCCTCCTGGGCGATGCCGATGCCGGTATCCGATACCCAGAAGTGCAGGCGCGAGCCAAGCCGCTTGGCACCGATCTCGACCCTGCCGCCCTCGGGCGTGAATTTCAGCGCATTGGACACCAGGTTGATCAGGATCTGCTGCACCGCGCGCCGGTCGGCCTTGACCTCGCCCGTACCGGCCGCCACTTCGATAGCCAGGTCGAGCGCTTTCGCCTCAGCCTGCAGCGCCAGCATCGAGGCGCACATGTCGACGGCCTCGCGGAACCTGAACGGCTCCGGATTGATGGCATAGCAGCCAGACTCAATCTTGGTGACATCGAGGATCGAGTTCACGACTTCGAGCAGGTGCTGTCCGGAATCACGGACGATACCGACATATTCCTTCTGGCGCGGCTCCTGGAAGCCGCCGAACATCTCGTGCAGCAGCATGTCGGAGAATCCGATGATGGCGTTCAGCGGCGTCCGCAGCTCGTGGCTCACAGCGGCGAGGAAATTGCTCTTGGCAAGCTCCGCGCTTTTCACCGCATCAGCGGCCTTGGCCAGTTCGTCGCGCAGGTCGGCCACAGTGTCGTTGTCGCGGACGATCGCAACAAACGATTGACCTTCGCCCTTCATCATCTCGAGCGCAAACGGCCGGAAATTGTCGCCGGCGTCGCTTTCGTTCTGCCTCGGCAGGCGCAGGCGCAGTTCGACCTGACGCAGCTCGGCGCCATCGCGCATGTCGGCCAGTGCACAGAGATAGGCAACACGATCTGCAACATGGATTCGGTCGAAAAGTGCGGTGCCCAGCAAAAGCTCAGGCTGCAGCCGCAGCATGGTCCGCGCCTGGTCGGAGACATCGGTCACGTCGCCATTATGCGCAACGCGCAAGACAACTGCCTTGAGCACACTTTCCAGCGCATTGGTCGGAGCGACATTGTGCTCGACATGACGATCCAGAAACGCACCGGCGCGAACTGCAAAGGTTGCGAGCCAGGCAACGGGCAGCAGCCAATGCCAAGCCGACACCTGAGCACCTTCGGCAAATGGCATCGAGCCGAGAAAACCTTGTGACAGCAGGGCGGCAACGGCCGCGACCGCGCCAAGCATTGCCGCCTTGCGTGTGCGCCAGACCCACAGCGCTTCGAGCGGCAGCGCGGCAACCAGCAACGTAGCCGGCGAGGTCACCCCGCCAGCGACAGCTATGATCGCGGCGATTGCGGCTATTCCGGCAACCAGCGATGCCATGCCAATCTGAGTGGCCTTGCCCGTGGCGGCGACCAAGAGCGCTGCAAGCCAGCTCAGGCTGAAGGCGGCGAAAATGACGGCAAAGGTGGATGCTGCGCCGTGGTTGGCCGAAACCAGAACCACGCCCGCTCCGGCAACGAGAAAGGGAGCTGCCAGCAACAAGCCAACAAGGCGGCGTTGCAGCGATCGTGCGGAGCCATCGATCGACGGATGGACCAACCGGTCGCAGCCGGCGGCCACCGCACCGGAAAACTCACCGTATCTGGTCATGACAAAACTCAACGCTACGCACTCTTCCGTGGCTCGCTTGCGGGCTCTTTTGTGGTTGTCCCCAAACTCGCACCGAGCCTTTAATGAAGGAATAAAGCAGGGCGACCGAAACCCGGCCGCATGGCGAATATCGGGATCACAACGCCGACATTCGAGAACAGTTGTCGCCATGGTAAACGGAGGGTTATTTGCCGACTTGGGGTCGACGAATCTGCCAACAACCCGACCTCGTGCAAATTCGCAATTTAAATCAATTGCTTACGAGTCTCATGAGAGATTGCCTGCACGAACGCACCCGCAAGCTGGGCCAGTTCGTTAAACTTTGGTGAAAAGCCTTCGCAAAATACCACCTTTCGCAGCAAGCGCTCCTTTGCTCCTTCATGCCATTGTCGACCCAACAACTTGCATGGCAGCTGGAGACAAACCGGCCCGCCAGACCACAAGAGGCATCTCATGGGCTTTCTCATCAGAACCGCATTCTGGTTCTCGCTCGTCCTGCTGCTGCTGCCGCTCGGCACCGGCCCTAACGGCGAAAACAGCGTGAGCCCGCTGCAGGCGATCTTTGCCGCGCGCGAGGCCGTCGGTGACATCGCCGGCATCTGCGAGCGCAAGCCCGAGGTTTGCGAGACGGGCAAGGCAGCAATGCAGACCATCGGTGTCAGGGCACGCGAAAGCGCCCGTATTGCCTATGAGGCTCTCGACCAGCAGTTTGGACAACCCGACACCGCGACCCAGACAGGCAGCGTGCCGGCAACCGACGACGAGCCGGCCATCGAAGCCCCTGCTCCCGCAAACTGAACTCCATTTGGCCAATTCGTATCGCCCGCCAAATCGCCCGCCTCACCTCGGGTACTCTTCTTTTTTCGTGACGGGCAGCCGCGCTGCCACTATATCCAAACCATCATGACGACTTCGATCGACACCATCCGCGACGACTTCACATTCCTGGACGAATGGGAGGACCGCTATCGCTATGTCATCGAGCTCGGCGAAGCGCTCCCACCTTTCCCCGAGGCCTCCCAGACCGACGCAAACAAGGTCCAAGGCTGCGTCAGCCAGGTTTGGCTGGTGACCCATCAGGGCGAAGGAGCCGATCCGGTCATCCAGTTCGAAGGCTATTCCGATGCCCATATCGTGCGTGGGCTGGTCGCCATCATGCTCGCGCTGTTTTCCGGTCATCGTGCCAGTGAGATCATGGCAATCGACGCCGAAGCTACCCTGAAGACGCTTGGGCTCAACGAACACCTGTCGCCGCAGCGTGCCAACGGCCTGCGCTCGATGGTCAAGCGCATCAAGCGCGACGCCGAGGCAGCACAGCGCCAGATCGCCTGAGCCACCTCAGCCCAGTTTCGGGCGATAATCTTCCGCTCCCCAATGCAGAACCTTGCGCCCGCGATTCATGGCGGCGCCCGGATTATAGTGACGCGCCAACACCCCGAGTGCCGATTTGAGCACGATCTTCGCCGAGCGCACCGGCCAGCTGCGCTCTGTCTCGACCAGCTCCAAGCCCTTGAGGAAGCAGCAGACGTCGATCAGCACGCCTGAAAGCTCCGGCCCGACAGCATCGATCGCCATGTCGACACGCTGACGCGCGGCAAGGGCCGCATCGGTCAGATCGACCAGCCCGCCGCCGGCACCGCGCTTGCCGGACGACACACTCGCCACCCAATTGGCGCCCATGCGCGGCATGATCTGGCCGCGCGTGTAGTCGGAGCGCAGCCGTTCGCCGGCTGCAAATTCGCTCCGGCTCAAAAACGGCTCACCCGCCTTGGTCTTGCGCCGGACAAGTTGGCTCAGCGGCGATTCCGACAAGTTGATCAAAGCCGCATGCTGCCCGGCCACTGTATCGACAATGATCGTTTCCAGCTCGCGGTGCTGCCCCTGGAATGGATCGGCCGCGCTCGCCTGGCGCCGAGCAGCCGCCCTGCCCTCCGGCGACAGCTGCACCGTTCGGGAACTGCGGCTGACAAGGCCCTCTCGGGCAAGTGCCGCCAGAACCTTTGCGTCGACGGCGATCCGCTCGGCCCTGTCATTTTCGAGCAGCACCTTGCCGCCACCTGCGGCTGGCTCGCATTCGGCGGGGCCCTTGGCCAACAGCGTGATTACGCGTTTCCGCAGCTTTTCATCCACCAGATCATTGCTCATCTCAGCGCTCCAGCCTGTCGCGAAACGCCGCGATCGCCACCCGCTCGGCAAGGGCAACGATCCGGTCGAAGTCGGCATCGTCGCGCAGATCTTCAACGGTATGGCAGGCATAAAGCACCGTCGTGCGGTCGCGTCCGAAACCCCGGCCAACCTCGCTCATGGTAAAGCGGAACACGACATGGGCGACATACATCGCAATCTGCCGGAGACGGCTGATGTCGTTGCCCGTTCGGCCAAGCCGGCGGAGTTCCTTGCTCGGAACGCCAAACAGCGCGGCCATCAGATCGATCATCGCATCGCAGCGCTCGACCACCTCGTCGCGACGCATTTC
This sequence comes from Aminobacter sp. 01T433, assembly GCF_056398585.1. NCBI lineage: Bacteria > Pseudomonadati > Pseudomonadota > Alphaproteobacteria > Hyphomicrobiales > Phyllobacteriaceae > Aminobacter > Aminobacter sp. 01T433. The sequence continues at coordinate 343,714 of NZ_JBFTPR010000007.1, read as the reverse complement.
GGCAAGGAGATCAAGCGATGAGCGCTCGTCCCGCGCCGCAGCTTCTCGCGCCTCGTTCTGCCGTTTCACCAATAGTGCCGATGTGGATCCCACCAAACTCGTCCCCCACCAAAGATAGGAATAAGTTCTTATACAGCGACCCGGCGAGGTGTGAACAAAAAATGAACATGCACACGGCGAACGAAAGATCAACGCATTGGAATCGTTCATATTTTTATTTTTCTGCGCTAAAATATCGCTGCAGTTTCTCCCCACCCTGAAAACCGCCCGCATGATTGCCTGATCAGAGTCACAGCAGGCAGGTCGCGATGCGGGATTTTTCAGGTGAAATTGCAGCCTTCAAGAAAGACAAGCTCACCGAGCTCACGGATGCCAGGCAAAGAGCTGCCTTGCAGCTTTGCTGCGGGATCGAGCTTTCGAATGCATTGTCCGCAGAGCCGACACCGACATTGGCGCTACTCAAGCGTCTTGAGCGCGCGATCGAGCGCGAGCGGCTCAGAGGCGTCAATCGCCATTGGAGCTACGATCTCAACCGCCACATCGCGCTCAAGCAAGTACGAGACCGGCTGAAGGGCGTATTTCCCGATCAGCCGGGACGTTTGTCGCTCCGGCCGCGCCGACACCGGCCAAAACGCAAAGCGGCGCCCGAAGGCGCCGCAGGCTGAATGTATTTCGAAGTGCCGTTACTTGGCCTTGCGCTTGCGGCCCAGGCCCATCTTCTTGGCGAGCTGCGAGCGCGCAGCCGCGTAGTTGGGCGCCACCATCGGATAGCTGGCATCAAGGCCCCACTTTTCGCGATACTGGTCTGGCGTCAAATTGTAGTGCGTCATCAGGTGACGCTTGAGGGATTTGAACTTTTTACCATCTTCAAGGCAGATAATGTAGTCGTCGTGCACCGAGCGCTTGGGATTGACGGCTGGCTTCTGCTTGTCCGCCGGCGGTGTCTCGGCGACGTTGCCAACGCGGCCCAGGGCTGCGTGGACATCGGCGATCAGCCCCGGAAGTTCTCCCACCGGGACCGGATTGTTGCTGACGTAAGCTGCCACCACATCGGCGGTCAGTTCAATCAGTGTGTCGTTGCTAGCTGCAGGCGTTTCGGAAGTATCCATATGCTTCAGGCCCCAATGTGACTGGATGTTTTTTTGCCCGATATCTCGACCGGGATGCGGCGCGTTCTTGTATCGCAATTTGCCACTGCGACTCGCGTTCCGTCACTTTAATGAGCCTGTCTCTATAACAAGTCAATTCACTATTCTTTGCGATACAAGAACAATGAGTTCAACACTTCTCTAACAAATGAACGTTTTTGATAGGGTAATGCCTTTATATGAGATCAAGTTGCGCAACGCTGAAAGTTCTGACCGATGGTCATTGTCAGCGATCAGTTACCAGATGATCGTTGTTCTTTGATGGATCGACTGTTTCCGCCAGATCGTCGCTTACCGAGCCCGGCCACATGCGATATCCGGCAGCATATGCCGCTTTTGCAAGCAAATGAGCAGAAATTGGCGCTGTCAGCAGAAAGAACACCACACCTGCCAGCACGCGAAGTGCTGTAGCGAATTCGCCAATATGCACTCCAAGTGCGATCAACATCAGGCAGGAACCCACAGTTCCGGCCTTCGAGGCTGCATGCATACGTGTGTAGATGTCAGGAAGGCGTATCAAACCTATGGATGCAGTCAGGGCAAACAACGCGCCAACCACGATAAGAGTTCCGGCAAGATAATCACCAACACTGCTAATCATGGCCGCTCCTCTTCGGCTTCGTCTTCCTTGGCATCGACACCGCCGCTCATGACAAAACGCGCGAAGGCAACAGTGGCCAGGAACCCGACAAGACCAAGTGCGATGGCAACGTCGACGTAAAGCGTGAAGCCTGAGCGCAGGCCGAGAACGGCAATGAAGCCGATCGCAACGGCAACGAGCATGTCGAGCGCAAGGATCCTGTCAGGCAGCGACGGGCCCTTCACCACACGCACCACCACCAGCAGGAACGAGATGGTGAGAACAACAAGCGCAAAGATCGCGCACATATTCAGGAAAGCAGCTCCAGACATCATCTGAATGCCTCCAGTATTCTACGCTCGAAACCCTGGCTTATGTCGCGCCGCGCCTGTTCGGGGTCGGAGCAGTCCATTCCGTGCACGAAAAGCGTTCGCCGGTCGTCGGAGACATCGACAGACAAGGTGCCAGGCGTCAGCGTGATCAGATTGGCGAGCAAGGTGATTTCGAAATCCCGGTCGACCTTCAACGGATAGGCGAAGATGCCGGGCTTTATATCCATGCGCGGCGACAGAACCAGCCTGGCGACCCGAAATGCCGACAGGAGAAGCTCCTTGACGAAGAGGCCGATGAGCAAGAGCAACGCCACCGGGCGGACAACCGCCCTTGTCGTCTGAAGCTGATCGCGCACTAGAAACAGGACAATCCAGCCAATCGCAAAGCCGAAGACCGAATTGGGGATCGAGTAGCTGCCAGAAATGGCGACCCAGACCAGGGCGAGTATCAGTGCGTTGCGATACGGGATCATGATCCGCCTCCCCCGGGGAAGACCGCGTGAACATAGGCCGACGCATCGAGCAATCCGCTCGCAGCAGTCGTTGAGACGCGTATGAAAGGCTCGGGCACGATGCCCATCGCCAGCATCGCCAAGGTCAGGATCACCACGGCACCACAACCCAATGTCGACATCGTGCCGTCAGTCGCAGCTTGAACGCCGGGAACTTCAACGCGCCAGAACGCCAGGATGAACACGCGACCAAGCGCAATGGTGGCAAGAAAGCCGCTGAGCAGTATCGCTGCAGCTATTGGCCAGGCGCCGCTGTCGAGTGCTGCCCGCACCAGCATCACCTTGGGCCAAAGTCCCGAGCCCGGCGGCAAGCCAGCCACGGCAAGCGAGATGATGAAGGCGAGCAAGGCGAGAAACGGGCTCGCGCCATAAAGCCCCGACAGCTTGAGGAGCGAAAAGCTGCCGCCACGCTGGCGCATCAGTCCGCCGAGCAGATAAAGCGCCGACAGCGCCAGCATCGAATGCAGCGCATAAAATATCGCCCCCGAGAGCCCACCAGTTCCGCCGAGCGCGATACCCGCCAGCATGATGCCGACACCTGATATGACGAGGAACCCGGCGATGCGGCGAATATCGGACTGTGCCAGCGCGCCAAGCGCGCCGATCAGCATTGTTGCAACCGCCACCCAGCCGATGACACCGGCAAGTGCCACGCGCTCGACTGCAAAGATCATCACCAGCGTGCGCAGCAACGCATAGATGCCGACCTTGGTCAAAAGCCCTCCGAACAGAGCGCCGGTGATGACAGGGGGCGTGTGATAGGACGCCGGCAGCCAGAAATTCACCGGAAAAGCCGCCGCCTTCATGCCGAAGGCGAGCAGAAAGAGCGTCGCCAGCGTCATCAGCGGTGCCGCCTCGCCGATCTGCCCCGCTTTTGTGGCCAAATCGGCCATGTTGAGCGTGCCGAAGGTTCCGTAGAGATAGCCTGTCGCGATCAGAAACAGCGTCGTGCCGACGAGATTGAGGATCGCATATTTGGTGGCGCCGTCGATCTGCGTCTTCTCGGACCCAAGGATCAGCAGGCCGAAGGACGAGATCAAGAAGACCTCGAACCAGACATAGAGGTTGAACACGTCGCCTGTCAGGAAGGCGCCGCTGACACCGGCCATCATCAGCATCAGGAACGGATAAAAGCCGTAACGCCGGCCTGTCGCATCGACATCGCTTACCGAATAGGCGCAGCAGACAAATGCCACGATCGACGCTGTCAGCGAAAAGGCAGCGCCCAGCGCGTCGACAGTGAAGGAGATGCCGAAAGGTGGCAGCCAGCTTCCCATTGTCATCGAGATGGGGCCTTCGGCCAGCACATGTTGCAGCAAAAGACCATTCGTGCCGACCATGGCCGCAAGCACGGCGAGCGCCAGCACCGCGTGCCAGCGGATACTGTGCCGGATCATCAACAGCACCGCACCGGCAATGAGCGGCAGCAACACCGGCGCGATGACCAGCCAGTCGGCGGCGGCCACCGGCCCGGCAATCATCGCTGTTGCCTTGTCGATGATCTGACCTTGCACAGCCATTCGCTCAATACCCCATCGGCGGCAGGCCGTCGTCAACAGGCTCGGCAACACGCATGCCGTCGGTGTCGTCAGTGCCGATCTCCTGGTAGGCGCGGTAGGCAAGCACCAGCAGGAAGGCAAAGAACGAAAACGAGATGACGATCGCCGTCAGGATCAGCGCCTGCGGCAAAGGATTGGCCACAGCCCCCACCGGCACATCGAGGCCCTGGGCGATGATCGGCGGTACCTCGCGCATGATACGGCCATTGGTGAAGATCAAAAGGTTGACCGCGTTGCCGAACAACACCACGCCGAGCAGGATGCGGATGATGTGCCGCGACAGCATGAGGTAGATGCCCGCCGCGAAGAACAGCCCGACAAGGATTGCGAAGACGGCTTCCATCAATCGTGCTCCCGGTCTTCGAGGGCGAGCGCAATCGATGTGAACGACCCGACCACGACCAGATAGACGCCGATGTCGAAGACCATGACGGTCGACAGGTCAGTGCTGATGCCGAAGAGGCTTGGTGCGCTCCACAATCCAGTCAGGAATGGCACGCCGAAGAGCAGCGACGGCAGCCCGGCAACCGCCGCAGCGAACAGCCCGAAGCCGGCAATCGCCATGGGATGAAAATAGAGCGCGCGGCGCACGGCAGGCACGCCGAAGGCAATGCCATGAATGGCAAAGGCCGATGCCGCGACCAGTCCGCCGGTGAACCCGCCACCTGGCTCGTTATGGCCGCGCAGGAGCACGAACACTGAAAACATCAGCATCAGGCCGGTGAGATAGGGTGCCGCAGTCCTGAAGATCAGCGTCTGCATGCTATGCATCCTCCGCCACGGCTGCGCGGACTTCCGTCTTTTTCGAACGGATACGCACCAAGGCCAGGATCGCCAGCCCCGTGACCATCACCACGGCGATCTCACCCAGCGTATCGAGGCCGCGGAAATCGACGATGATGACGTTCACGACGTTGCGGCCATGCGCGATCGTCTTGGAATAGGTGCTGAAGAACTGCGACAGCCGGTCGTCGAAGGGCAGCTGCGTCACTTTGAGCAGCAACAGCGCGAAGCCGGCACCGCAAGCGCCGGCGATGACCATGTCCATCAGCTTCTGTCCGGTTGGCCGATGGTCGGTCGGTGCCAGCCTCAGCCGCGTCATCACCAGGGCCAGGATCACCACCGAGAGCGTCTCGACCATGAACTGGGTGAATGACAGGTCCGGGGCGCCAAACAGCATGTAAAGCAAGGCCACCGCGAAACCCTGTATGCCGAGCGAGACGATCGCAGTCAGCCGGCTGCGCGCGTGAACAACCGCTGCCACGCCGATCACCGCAATGGCCAAAACGCCCCATTCGTAGAAACGGAATGCCGGCACGCTTGGCATGTCAGGCAGTTCGTCGAACAGAACCATCGGCAACAACAGCGCTGTTGCCACCGCAACGAAGGTGACGGTCATATAGATGTCGAGGCGGCCATTGTGGATGATGCGGGTCAGACCGGTGGCGAGGCGTAACAGACCGCGCAGCGCCTGGTCGAAGCCCTGATCTGGGCCCCAGCCAATAGCGTTGAGTGCGCCAGCCATCGCCTCGCGCAACCTGTTCTGCGCCAGGTAGGCGACAATTCCCAAGGCTATCGTTGCTACGGACAAAAGCAGGGGAAGGCCAAGATGCGGCACCACGGAAATTTGCACATCGATCGCCTTGCCAGCCACTGCACTGGCCGTCGGCGACGACAGCAAGCGGTGCGCCAGCGGGAATGCCAGCGACAGGCCAAGACCTGACGAGCCCAGAACCACCGGTCCCAGCCACAGCGCCAGCGGCCCCTCATGGGCCGTTTTCGGGGTCTTGGTCGCGGCGCCCAGGAACGGCTTCAGCGCGACCACGAATGCCACGGCGAACATCAGGGCGTTGCCGACAATGACCACCGGCAGGGCGACACTATTCCAGGCATAAGATGGGCCAAGTGCCGCATAGATCTCTTCCTTTGCAAGGAAGCCGAAGAAAAGAGGCGCACCGCCCATCGACAGTGCGGCCATCAAAGCCGCTGCGAACGTAATGGGCATGGCGCCACGCAGGCCGCCCAGTTTGGTTACATCGCGAGTACCCGTCTCATGGTCGATCAGGCCGGCGACCATAAAGAGCGCGCCCTTGAACATCGAATGCGCGATCAGATAGAGCGCTGCCGCCTCGACCGCCTTGTCCGACCCAAGGCCGGTCAACATCACCAGCAGGCCGAGCGAGGCTACGGTGGTGTAGGCAAGCATCAGCTTGAGATCGGTCTGCCTGACAGCGAGCAGCGTTCCGACAGCAAGTGTCGTTCCGCCAAACAGCGGCAGGATCGTTTCCCAGGCCGACGTATCGCCCATGACGGGGTTGAGACGCATCAAAAGATAGACGCCGGCCTTCACCATGGTCGCCGAATGCAAATAGGCCGAAACCGGCGTCGGCGCCTCCATGGCGTTGGGCAGCCAGAAGTGGAACGGAAACTGCGCCGACTTGGTGAAAGCGCCGCCGAGCACCAAAACCAGTGCGGCGAGATAAAGCGGGCTGTTGCGCAACACGTCGCCGGAGCCAAGCAGCGCTGAAAGCTCATTCACATCAGTCGCTTGCGCGATCACAAGCAGGCCGGCGAGCAGCGAAAGCCCACCGAGCCCGGTCACCAGCAGCGCTTGCAACGCCGCACGCCGCGAGGCTTCGCGCGCATGATCGAAACCGATCAAGAGGAACGAGGTAATCGACGTCAGTTCCCAATAAACGAAGAGCATCAGGAACGAATCCGAGACCACAAGCCCCAGCATCGCGCCCATGAACAGCAGGATGAACGAGAAAAACCGTCCCTGTTGCGGGTGCCCTTTGAGATAGCCGCCGGAATAAATGACGATCAGCGTGCCGATGCCCGAGATCAGCAGCGCGAAGGTCAAAGACAAGCCGTCAAGGTACCAGGAAAATCTCAAGCCGAGGCTGGGCGCCCAGTCAAACCCGTTTGAAACAGCAAATCCGGAACTCACCGTTCCGAGCATCCCGGCGAAATGCACGAATACAAGCAATGGAACCGCAGCAAGCAGCCAGCCGGCATTGTGTTTCATCACGCGGGTCAGAAGCGGAGCGAGCAGCGCGCCGACAAATGGCAGCATGAGGATAAGGAAGGTCAGCGGGCGGCCCTCTTTTGCATCTCACGTCATTACCGCTAGGGGCATAGACGCCCAGCCACGTGGGGGCAAGCCTCAACCGATCTTGTCAACGACAAGTGCCGTCGAGTTGATGAACAATGCAACTCAGCTCTTGAACCCGCCCTGATCGGCGTGTTCAGTCGCCATTCGAGATTCATCTTTTTGCGAGACGCAATGACCAGACCCGCCATTTTCGCCGATATCGCCGCTCCCTCGACGGAGCAACGGCCCGTTTCCGACACGCATCACGGCATCACGCGCGTCGACGAATATGCCTGGCTGCGTGCGGACAATTGGCAGGAAGTGTTCCGCGACCCGAGCTTGCTCGATCCGGCGATCCGCAGCCATCTCGAAGCGGAGAACGGCTACCAGTCCGAACTGATGGCTGATACCACCGAGCTCAGGAAGAAGCTTTTCGAGGAAATGAAAGGCCGCATCAAGGAAGACGATTCCTCGGTACCGATGAGGGACGGCCCCTTCGCCTATGGCTCGTCCTACAAGAAGGGCGGCGAGCAGCCGCGCTATTTCCGCGTTCCAAGCGAGGGCGGCCCCGAGGAGATCATTCTCGACGGCGACAAGGAAGCCGACGGCCACCCCTATTTCCGTCTCGGCGGGCTCGATCACTCCTCCGACCACAAGCGCCTGATCTGGGCGTTCGACGACAAGGGGTCGGAGTTCTACACCTTGCGTGTTCGCGACCTGTCGACCGGCAAAGACCTCGGCGACATCGTTGGCGACACCGGCGGCTCGGGCGTATGGGATGCCGCCAATGCCGGCTTCTTCTATACCCGCCTTGATGCCAACCACCGGCCGTCCAAGGTCCTGTACCATGCGCTTGGCAGCGATGCCGCTTCAGATCGGCTGGTCTATGAAGAAACCGATCCCGGCTTCTTCATGAATGTCGGCGGCACGCGCTCCAACGAATGGATCATGATCTCGATCAGCGATCATGAGACATCGGAATACAGCCTGTTCCCGGCCGCCGATCCCCTCGCCGCGCCGAAGCTGGTGGCGGCCCGCGAAATCGGACTGCAATACGATCTCGAAGAAGGCGGCGACATCTTCTTCGTGCTGACCAATGCCGACGGCGCCAAGGACTTCAAGATCATGACCGCGCCGGCCAACGATCCGGTCCGCGCCAACTGGAAGGAACTGGTCGCCCACGAGCCGGGCCGCCTCATCCTCTCAATCATCGGGTTCAAGGATTTCATGATCCGCCTCGAGCGAAAGGAAGGCTTGCCGCGCATTGTCGTGCATGAGCGCGCCACCGGCGCCGAGCACCACATTTCTTTCCCCGAAGAGGCATTTTCGCTTGGACTGTCCGGCTCTTATGAATACGACACCGACACGATGCGTTTTTCCTATTCGTCGATGACAACGCCAACGCAGTTGTTCGACTACAACATGCGTACGCGCGAACGGGTGCTTCTCAAGACCCAGGAAGTGCCTTCCGGCCACAATGCCGAGGACTATGTCACGCGGCGCCTGATGGCCCCTGCTCCCGATGGCGAACTCGTGCCGATCTCGCTGATCCACCATCGCGACACACCGCTCGATGGCACGGCACCTTGCCTGCTCTATGGTTATGGCTCCTACGGCATCACCATTCCTGCGGCATTCAACACCAACTGCCTGTCGCTGGTCGACCGTGGCTTCGTTTATGCCATCGCCCATGTTCGCGGCGGCAAGGACAAGGGTTATGCCTGGTACGACGATGGCAAGCGCGAGACCAAGGCCAACACCTTCACCGACTTCATCGCCACAGCCCATCACCTGGTCGCAGAGCGCTATACCTCGCATGACCGAATTGTCGCGCAAGGTGGCTCGGCCGGCGGCATGCTGATGGGGGCTATCGCCAACATGGCGCCGGAAGCCTTTGCGGGCATCATCGCCGAAGTGCCCTTCGTTGATGTGCTGACCACGATGCTCGACGACACCTTGCCGCTGACGCCGCCGGAATGGCCCGAATGGGGCAATCCGATCGCCTCGGAAGCGGACTACAAGACAATCGCCGCCTATTCGCCTTACGACAACGTCGCCGCGCTCGACTATCCGCCGATCCTAGCGGTCGCGGGCCTGACCGATCCGCGCGTTACCTATTGGGAGCCAGCCAAATGGGCGGCGCGCCTTCGTGAGCGCAAGTCGGGCAACAGTCCGGTGCTGTTCAAGATCAACATGGATTCCGGCCACGCTGGCGCCTCAGGGCGCTTCTCGCGTCTGGAAGAAGTCGCCTTCAACTACGCCTTCGCCTTGAAGGTGGCCGGGCGCGCCTGACGACTGCGAAGCGGACCGGCGGTTGCAATAACCGCCGGCCCTCGATCAACCGGCCGGCTTCGGCGGCTGCGCCGGGTAGCCGTTGGAATGTCCTGGAATTGCCTTGAGATAGGCCGCGATCGCCGCGCGGTCCTCAGCGGTCAGCCTGGCCATGTTCTTTTGCACTTCGACCATCGTGCCGCCGACCGAATCGAATTCCGGCGTGAAGCCGGTTTCGAGATAGCTGGCGATATCGCTTTCCGACCAGCCGCTTATGCCGCGCCCTTCGGGCGTGATGTTGGGCACGACACCATCACCTTCGGCGGCTTTTGCGCCTGCCAGCCATTGGGTTTTCTCAGTGCCGCCGGCAAAGCTGCGCGGCGTGTGGCATTCGCCGCAATGTCCCGCCCCTTCCACCAGATCGCGCCCATGTAGGAGCTGGTCGGCCGTACCGTCGGCAAATGCGACCACCGGCTCATCGCTGAGGTAGAGCATCTTCCAGAGCCCCAACCCGCGACGAACATTGAACGGGAAAGCGAGGCTATGGCCAGGCGCCTTGCCGGCTACGGGCGGCAGCGTCTTCATGAAGGCATAGAGGTCGGCGACATCGGTCGGCTTCATGCGGGCGTAAGAAGTATACGGAAATGCCGGGTAAAGGTGCTGTCCATCCCGCGCAACGCCCTTGAGCATCGCGTTGGCGAAGTCCTCGAGTGACCACGCGCCGATGCCGTCGTTGGGATCGGGAGAAATGTTCGGCGCAACAAAGGTGCCGAATTGAGTCTTGAGTTCGACGCCACCCACCAGTTGCAGGCGTGCATCGCCCTCCGATTTCGGCTTGGCATGACAGGACGCGCAGCCACCTGCATCGAAAATGCGCTGGCCCCGGGTCGCATCGCCGGTCCCAATTGCTGCCAAGGTCTCCGGTCCCAATTTCTCGGGAACCGTCAGCCACCAGAAAACCGCGGCTCCGGCGCCGCCAAGCGCCAGAGCCGCAATTGCGAGTTTCTTGAAAACAGCCATCCGCTAGGGGTCAGCCCTTCTTCACGCGGAAAGCTTCGTGGCAGGTGCCGCAGGTCTGGCCAATCGCGCCGACCTGCGATTTCAGCGCGTCGAGATCCTGAGCTGGATTTGCCACCGCTGCGGCAGTGACCGCCTTGAACTTGTCGACCTGCGCCTGGAAGCCAGCCGGGTCCTCCCAGATTTTCGGGGAGGCTGTCGTGTCGCCCTTGTCGCTTCCGACTGGGAATGACGCGGCAACGTCGATCTTTTGAACATTGGTATTGAGCGCCGTCAAAGCCGCCAGAACCGCGGCCGCATCGAATGGGGTTTCACCCTTCACCATCTTCACGAGTATGCCGACATCCCTGGCATTTTCCTTCATGACCGCTTGGCGATCGGCAATCACGTCAGCGAATGCCGCAGTAGTAGCAAGCGCAAGCGCTGCAACGGCAAATACGAGCTTTCTCATTAGGTCCTCTCCGGGTTGCGATATGCTGCCTAGGGCCAACGGCGAAACTGGCCGAATTCGTCCCGATATTCTCCTCACGCTTCCGTGATCTCGACAGTTAATTTCGCAGCACCTCAACAAACGAAAAAAGCCCCGGACTTGCCGGGGCTTTCCTCGTTCAATGATGGGGCTCAGGCCTTTTCGTACAGCTCGAGCACGTAGTCCCAGTTGATCAGGCTGTCGACGAACGCCTCGAGGTATTTCGGGCGGGCGTTGCGATAATCGATGTAATAGGAATGCTCCCAGACGTCGACGCCGAGGATCGGGGTCGCGCCGTGGACGAGCGGGTTCTCGCCGTTCGGGGTCTTGGAGATGGCAAGCTTGCCATCCTTGACCGACAGCCAGGCCCAGCCCGAACCGAACTGGGTCGTACCAGCGGCGATGAGATCCGCCTTGAACTTGTCGTAGCCGCCGAGATCGGCATCGATCGCCTTCTGCAGCGCGCCGGGCAGCTTGGTGCCGCCGCCGCCCTTCTTCATCCACTTCCAGAAGTGGACGTGGTTGTAATGCTGGGCAGCATTGTTGAACAGGCCGGCGTTCTTGCCGAACGACTGCTTCACCACCTCTTCCAGCGACAGCTTGTCCATGCCTGCTTCCGCAGCCAGCTTGTTGCCGTTGTCGACATAGGCCTTGTGGTGCTTGTCGTGGTGATACTCGAGCGTCTCCTTCGACATGAAGGGCTGCAGCGCCTCGTAGTCGTAGGGCAATTCGGGCAATTCAAAAGCCATGGATCATACTCCCTTGCTGGCAATTTAGCGGCATGACTATGCCGTCTACAGATAGGTCGTCATCGTCTTGTGACAACGGATGAGAGGCGCTGTTTTTTCTTTGCTACACTCAGGCCTTAGCTGTCGCGTGCGCCCACTCCCAATATAGCTCGCGCGATTTTTTTGCTACCGGTCCCGGCTGCAGAATTCGATCTTCGATGCGCGTGACCGGAACGACCTTGGAATGGTTGCCGGTGGAGAAGATTTCATCGGCTTCAAGGAATTCGCGCACCGACAGGGTCCTTTCGACGACCGAAACGCCCTGCTCGGCAAGAAGCGACATCGTGCGGCTGCGCGTTATTCCGGAAAGAAAAGTTCCGTTCGGCGCTGGCGTAAACACCTGGCCGTTCTTGACCAGGAAAATATTGGACGAGCCTGTCTCAGCGACATTGCCCAGCATGTCGAGCACCAGCGCATTGTCGAAACCGCGCATCTTGGCCTCGAGGATCGCCCGGCCGTTGTTCGGATAAAGACAGCCCGCCTTGGCGTTTGTCGGCATGGTTTCCATGCTCGGACGGCGGAAGGGCGACAGGCCAATCGAAAATCCCGTGGGAGGGAGCATCGGTGATTCGTACAGGCACAGGCAAAACCGCGTCGAGGCAGGGTCCGCCGGCACACCCATGTAGCCGCCATGCTCGGCCCAATACATCGGCCTGATATAGACCGCCGTCCTGCCGTCGAATTTCTTGAGCCCATCCCAGGTCAGCCCGACGATCTGCTCAGGGCTCATGGTCGGCTTCAATCCGAGTGCAATGGCCGAGGAATTGACGCGGCGCGAATGCGCTTCAAGGTCGGGCGCCACGCCCTCGAACCAGCGACCGCCGTCGAACACACTGGAACCGAGCCACATGGCATGGCTGCGCGGGCCAATGATGGCGACATTGCCCTCATGCCAGTCACCGTCGACGAAGGTCCAGGTCGTTGATTGTGCAGCCGCCGCGAGCGTCATGGTCAGTTTCCCGTCGCATCTTGTTGATCGTCGGCATGGAAAAGGCTTTGGCACCCCTCGTCAACCAGCAAGAAGCTGAAATGTTGGAGCCAGCCGATAGTTGCGCTTGCGCTCGGTGCCAAGCCGTTGGAAAACCACGGCATGCGCCACGCTGCCTACATATTCGATGCCTATGGCACGCTGTTTGACGTGCATGCGGCCGTTCGTCGCCATGCCGCCGACATCGGTCCCGAAGGCCAGCTTCTGTCCGAGATCTGGCGGGCCAAGCAGCTCGAATATTCCTGGGTCCGTACGCTGATGGGCGCTTATCTCGACTTCTGGCAGCTCACCGAGCAGGCACTCGACTTCGCCTTCCGGAAAGTGCCCTCGGTCGACCCGGCGTTGCGCAGCAAGCTGCTTGACGCCTACTGGCGCCTCGATTGCTATCCCGAGGTTCCTTCGGTTCTGCGCAGCCTGAAGGAAAATGGGGCACGGCTTGCCATTCTCTCCAACGGCTCGCCCGCCATGCTGGAGGCTGCGGTACGTTCGGCCGGGCTCGACCTGATCCTGGACGAGATATTCTCCGTCGACAGCGTGCGGCGCTTCAAGCCGGACCAGTCCGTCTACGATATCGTCGCCAGCAACTGGCGCCTCTACCCGCAAGCGATATCGTTTCAGTCGTCCAATCGCTGGGACATTGCAGGCGCCGCGAAGTTCGGTTGCCGGACCGTCTGGATCAATCGCTCCGACCAGCCGGACGAGTATCGGGACTTCCCGCCCTCGCTGATCCTGCCGTCGCTGGAAGGTTTAGTTACAATTGGTTAGCTACCCATAGGTCAATATTGTTGCCATAACGCAACAGTGATTGGCCTGTCACAGCTTCGCCATGCTTTGTCCACCCTCAGGTCAGATTTTGACCCGCCTATCACCGCGAGCGTTAAGGGGGACGCAGTCAGTTTCCTTTAAATTCACCATTTCTTTCGAACTGGAATCCTAGATCGCAGCCATGCCCACATTCATTGATTCATCCCGCCCGCTCAGCCGGCGCGGCTTTCTAAACTTGGCAGCCGCAGGCGCTGCCACAGCAGCGCTTTCCGCCTGCTCGACCGTCACCGGAGGCAGCACAATCGTCGGCGCCCCGGTGATAGCACCGCCCCCCCCAACATCACCCGCCATTAACCCCGCCTTCGGCGATTATGTCAGCATGTATGGCCCCGTCAGTGACGAGGGCTATGAAGTTCCGGGCATTCCGATCAAGAAGGTGAAGCCCCAGTTCCTGCGCCAGATCGTCGCCGATCCGACCGGCGAGCGCCCGGGCACGCTCGTCGTCGACACCTCGACGCACTACCTTTACCTCGTCCGCGAGAACGGCGAAGCGATCCGCTACGGCGTCGGCCTCGGCCGCGCCGGCTTTGCCTGGTCGGGCCGCGCCGTCATCCAGTGGAAGCGCAAGTGGCCAAAGTGGACACCGCCGGACGACATGATCGGCCGTCGGCCGGAACTCGAGAAGTACAGCGTCCGCAACGGCGGCATGGCACCGGGCCTGGACAACCCGCTCGGCGCGCGTGCGCTCTACATCTTCCAGAACAACGAAGATACGCTCTACCGTGTCCACGGTTCGCCAGAATGGTGGACGATCGGCAAGTCGGTGTCGTCGGGCTGCGTGCGCCTGATGAACCAGGACATCATCGATCTCTACGATCGTGTGCCTTCCAAGACACCGATCCTGGTCACCAACGGCCTCGGTATGGCTTGACCTTGTAGGTCCCTTTACGAACCGAAACGGCGCGTCATTGACGCGCCGTTTTGCTTTGGAGCCTCTCGCGTCAGAAGCCCTTTTTCAGACTTCCAAGAATTCCGCGAACCAGCGCGCGACCAACCGACGAGCCGACCGAGCGCACCACCGACTTCATGGCTGCTTCGGTCACGGACTGGCGGTTGGACGTACGCGGCCTTGGCGCGTTGCCCGTCGTGCGACCACCCGATGTCGTCGTGCCGCCACTGTCATTGCCGAAGCCGGGAATGGTCCATCCGCCACCACCCGTATTCGCCTGCTGTGCTTGCTCCTGCGCCTTTTGCGCATCGAGCGCTTTCTTCTGCAACATTTCGAATGCCGACTCGCGGTCGACAGCCTGATCATATTGCCCGGCGACAGGGCTCTCGTTGATCAGCTTCTGGCGCTCCTGCGGCGTGATCGGCCCAAGCCGCGACGCCGGCGGACGGATCAGCGTCCGCTGCACCATCGACGGAACGCCCTTTGCCTCGAGCGTCGAGACCAGCGCCTCGCCCGTGGCCAGTTGGGTGATCGCCTTGGCGCAATCGAAATCCGGGTTCGGACGGAAGGTGTCCGCCGCCGTCTTGACCGCCTTCTGCTCGCGCGGCGTATAGGCGCGCAGCGCATGCTGTACGCGGTTGCCAAGCTGCGCCAGCACGGTTTCGGGAACGTCGAGCGGGTTCTGGGTGACGAAATAGACGCCGACGCCCTTCGAGCGGATCAGGCGCACGACCTGCTCGACCCGGTCGACGACGATCTTGGGCGCTTCGTCAAACAGCAAGTGCGCTTCATCGAAGAAGAACACCAGCTTTGGCTTGTCGGGGTCGCCGATTTCCGGCAGCACTTCGAAAAGTTCGGACAGCAGCCAGAGCAGGAAGGTCGCGTAAAGCCGCGGGTTCATCATCAGCTTGTCGGCGGCGAGCACGTTGATCGCGCCGCGTCCGTCGCGCGTGGTGCGCATGATGTCCGAAATCCTCAACGCCGGCTCGCCGAAGAAATGGTTGCCGCCTTGCGTTTCCAGCACGAGTAGCGAACGTTGGATCGCGCCGACGGATGGCCGCGTGACATTGCCGTAGCGCGCGCCGATTTCTTCGGCACGCTCGGCGACATTGGCGAGCAACGCCTGCAGATCCTTCATGTCGAGGAGCAACAGCCCTTCTTCGTCGGCAATACGGAAAGCGATATTGAGCACGCCTTCTTGCGCATCGGTGAGGTTCATCAGCCGCGAAAGAAGCAGCGGCCCCATCTCCGAGACCGTTGCGCGGATCGGGTGCCCCTGCTCACCGAACAGATCCCAGAAGATGACAGGGAATTCCTGGAACTCATATGGGTCGAGCTTGATCGCCTGCGCGCGGGCGGTGAGGAAGTCCTTGGCTTCGCCCATCATGGCGATACCCGACAGGTCGCCCTTGATGTCGGCGCAGAACACCGGAACACCCGCATTGGAAAAGCCCTCGGCGAGAACCTGCAACGTTACCGTCTTGCCGGTACCCGTCGCGCCTGTCACGAGGCCATGGCGATTGCCGTACTTCAGCAGCAACTCTTCCGGCCGCTGATAGCTGTCGTCCGGCTTGCGGCTGGCCCCAATGAAAATGCTTTCGTCCTGCGCCATGGGCTGTCTCTCCGGCAACGGCAATGCTCTTTCGACCGCATCGGCGATCAGATGAAAGGTATAGTGGCGGCGCTGCGGTGCGACAATGGCGCGCGGCCAAAATGAGCCGCGCGGGCTGACATGCCAATCGAAAGCGAACCCACCCGACCTGCCATGGCAAGCTTGTCTTGGATCGCCGCGCCTCATATGTTATACGCAAGTTATAACACGGAGACGCCGCCATGAACGTGACCGTTCGCAAGATTGGCAATTCGGAGGGTGTGATCCTGCCGAAGGAAGTGCTCGAAAGGCATAATCTGAGGGCTGGCGACACGCTGGTACTCACTGAAGACGGCAACGAATTGCGTCTCCGTCCCGCAGAGGACGATCCTGAAGAGTTCGAGCGCAAGATGAAGGTCGCCCGCGAACGGATGAAAAAATACGAGGTCGCCTATCGCGCTCTTGCGAAATGACAGAGTTCCACTCGCGTCAGTTCGTCGAGGCTTTGCACGCTGAACAGTTGCGGCTTCATGGCGGAGCGGCAGGGGTTCGTTCCGAGGACATGCTCGAGACGGCACTGGCGCGGCCCTTGCAAAAAGTTGCCTACGGCACACCCGACCGATGCGAACTTGCGGCAGCCTATCTTTTTGGCATCGCCAAGAATCACCCGTTCGTCGACGGCAACAAGCGCACGGCTTTTGCCGCAGCCGACTTGTTTCTCTATTTCAACGGGCTAAGCGTCGAAGCATCGCAACAGGACGTCATCCAGTTCGTGCTTATGGTCGCAGCTGGCGAGATCGATGAGGCAGGCGCGGTCGCTTTCTTCCGCGACCACACGGTCCCCATCGAAGTCTAGTTGCCCAGTTCGACGATTTCCCATTCGTGTCCGTTGACAGACGCAACCTCACCGACGGTCTTGCCGAACAACGCGATCGCCATTGGCGAGGCATGGGAGATACGGCCGCTGGCTGCGTCAGCCTCGTCTTCCCCGACGATCTTCCAGACGTTGCGCTTGCCGTTGTCATCCTCGACCACGACCTTCATGCCAAACCGGACGACTGTGCTGTCGGGCTCGGGAACAGAAACTTCGGCTGTCTCCCGGCGGGACTGCCAATAACGCAGGTCGCGTGAGACAGTGGCGATGCGTTCGCGGTCGGCATCGTTCTCGGCCTTGGCCAGATCTTCGCGCAAGCTCGCAAGCTGGGCCTCGATATGGGCCAGGCCCTGCTCGGTCACGAGGTTTCGCGACGCACTGACCGGCCGCTCGCCGATGTCGGCAATCACATTTTCACTGTCGTCTTCACGGGTGAAAGCTCTGCTCATGTCCTGAACCTAGGTGTTCGTTGCTCCGATAACAAGCCAATCAATCTGGCCGACTGCTTACGCTTTTAGACCAAGTACGGAGGTAGGCCGAAGCGACGCAACTTCGATGCCGTTCCAGTTCTTCAGCACCGGCCTGGCCGCCTTGTCCAAGCTGCCTGCCAGCGCCCTGTCATCCGCCAAAAGCCTGGCGAGGACTGCCGCGATCATCACCTCGGCAGCCCTACCCGCGCCGTCGTCGCATTTCAGCGCGATACCGAGCCCAAGCTCCGGCACAGCCGCGCAAAAAACGCCCTCGGCGCCGACCTTGACGAAGATCCGTCCGGGTGCAGCCTGCATCAACTCCGTATCCGCCCTGTCGGTTCCAGCGACCAGAAAAGGCTCGGCCATGCAGGCCGACATCAGCCGCCGCGCCGCATTGGCCCGTACCGCACCAACGCCATTGCCCGTGACCATCCGTGCAAAACCCAGTGCGAGATTGTGCAGCGGCACGGCAAAGACCGGAATCGAACAGCCGTCGGTGCCCCGGTTGTCTTCGTTGTGGGGAGCGCCTGTTACAGCTTCCATAGTCTCGCGGATCATCTCCTGGAAACGATGTTCTGGCCTGACATAGCCTTGATGGGAGATACCGAGATGGCGGCAGGTGCAAACGAAAGCGGAATGCTTGCCCGAGCAATTGTTGTGCAGCGCGCTTGGCGACGCTCCGCTGCGCGCGAGTGCTATCATGGCAGCCTGGTTCGAGGGCCAGTGTGCGCCGCATTCCAAGGCATCCGCGCCAAGGCCGGCCTTGGTGAGCATGGCGTTAGCGAGTTCGGTATGGCCCATCTCGCCGGAATGCGAGGAACAGGCAAGCGCCAGCTCGCGATCGCCGAAGCCATATGCGTCAGCCGCGCCGGTTTCGACGAAGGGTAGCGCCTGGATCGCCTTGACGGCCGAGCGCGGAAATACCGCCTGCTGCGTATCGCCCATAGCGAAAACCTGCTTGCCGTCGCCGTCGACGACGACGATCGCGCCACGGTGCACGCTTTCAACGAGTGTGCCGCGCAGCACCTCGACCAGAACCGGATTTGTCATTGTTTGCGAGCCTTCATGCACGTGCGGTCAAATTTCGGGCTGTGTCCGCGACCATCGAAACCAGTCCGGCATCATGCCCCATCTCCCGATAGCCCGGCTGCGATAAATCCGCCATCCACGGTGAGCGTGTGGCCGTTGACGTAGCTTGCTTCAGGAGAGAGCAGGAAGGCGATTGCGGCGGCAATTTCTTCGGGCTCGGCCAGCCGCCCCGGCGGCATGTGACGCCGGTCGATCCCGCCATTGCCGGCGGCGTCCACAGCAGTTGGGCCGGCAGCGATTGCGTTGACGCGAACGCCGCGATTGCCAAACTCCAGCGCCAACACTTCGGCCATAAGCTTGAGGCCCGCTTGCGATGCCGCGACGGCGAGTTGGCCGCGATGAGCACGCAAGCCGGCAACCGTGCCTACATTGACGATGGACAGCGAAGCGCCCATCCGCTCAAGCGCAGCTTTTGCGGCGATGAAGGGGCCGACCAGGTTCACGTCGAGCGCTTCGCGCAGCATTTCGGCACTGGTGTCTTCGGCACTGGCCTGTCGTGCAAACCCCGCGACGCTCACCAGCCCGCCTATGAGACCGAGACTATCCACCACTTGGTCGAAAGCCTCGGCGACATTGTCTTCGTCGGTCGGATCGGTCTCGATGAAAACAACATCGTCATTGCCGATGGCGTCCTCTGCAGCCGCAAGTGCTGCCCCATCGCCATCGATCATCGCCACTGGCCACCCGTCAGCAATCAGGCGCTCGGCCACTGCGAGGCCTACGCCCGAGGCACCACCGATGACCACGGCGGATTGCCTCATCTGATACGATCCAGGATCGAGACGTAATTGGCGACCGCAGCACCCCCCATGTTGAAGATACCGCCAAGCTTGGCGTCCTTGACCTGGATGCCGCCGGCCTCGCCAGTAAGCTGCATCGAGGTCAGCACATGCATCGACACGCCGGTCGCGCCGATGGGATGGCCCTTTGCCTTCAGGCCACCCGAGGGGTTGACCGGCAGGCGACCGTCCTTGGCTGTGATCCCTTCCATCGCGATCCGGGCGCCTTCGCCACACGGTGCGAGCCCCATTGCCTCGTACTCGATCAGCTCGGCAATGGTGAAACAGTCATGCGTTTCGACGAAGGACAGGTCATCGAGCGTCACGCCCGCCGATTTCAGAGCCTTTGCCCAAGCCACTTCGCAGCCCTCGAACAAAAGGATGTCACGCTTCGACATCGGCAGGAAATCCTGGACATGCTCGTTGGCGCGGAAGGCAACGGCGCGGCGCATGCGCAATGCCGTCGTGCTATCGGTCAAGACGAGCGCCGCCGCCCCATCCGAGACGAGCGAGCAGTCGGTGCGCTTCAACGGACCGGCGACAAAGGGGTTCTTTTCGCTCTCCTGCCGGCAGAACTCGTAGCCGAAATCCTTGCGCATCTGGGCGTACGGATTGTCGACCCCGTTCTTGTGATTCTTGGCGGCGATCATCGCCAACGCATCCGACTGGTCGCCGTAGCGCTGGAAATAGGCCTGGGCGATGTTGCCGAACACGCCAGCGAAACCGGCGGGCGTGTCGCCGTCCTCGGGCAGATAGGATGCCTTGAGCAGGTTCTTGCCGATCTCGGGGCCTGGCGTCGTCGTCATCTGCTCGGCGCCAACCACGAGCACGATGCGGGAACCAGCGTTCACCGCGCGAATGCCCTGGCGAACCGCTGCCGAACCCGTGGCGCACGCGTTTTCCACCCGTGTCGCCGGCTTGAAACGCAGTCGGTCGTCGGCCTGCAGCACGAGGCTTGCTGTGAAATCCTGGGCAGAAAAACCGGCGTTGAAATGGCCAAGCACAATCTCGTCGACATCATCTGGCCCGATACCTGCGTGCTCGAGCGCTTCGCCGGCGACCTTGGTGATGAGGCTTTCGAGCGTCTCGCCCTCAAGCTTGCCGAAACGCGAATGCGCCCAGCCAACGATGCACGCGGTCATTTCTGCCTCCAATCACAGGGCGCATGTTGCGCCAATTCAGGGGCAAATCCAACGCCCCTATTAAGTTCAATATTGAACAGATTTCCCTCACTTTCAACGTCGGAAATAGGGCATTGGGCGGCGGAGTTTTTATTGATTGATGGCTCAATTAAAAATAGGCTTGGCGATGGAGGAGTTTGAATGCCCAAGGTCGGAATGGAGCCATTGCGCCGCAAGGCGCTGATCGACGCCACGATCTCGGCGATCGGCGAACGCGGCACACTTGACGTGACGATGTCCGAGATCGCCGGGCGTGCCGGCGTATCCGCCGCACTGGCGCATCACTATTTCGGCGCCAAGGAAGACCTGCTGCAGGCGACAATGCGCTATCTGCTGTCAGAACTGAACGCCGACTGCCGTTCGGCGCTCAAGGCAAGTGCGGCGCCCCGCGCCCGGGTTTCCGCTGTCATCTCGGTCAACTTCTCCGAAAAACAATTCCAGCCAGAGACCATTGCCGCCTGGCTCGCCTTCTATGTCGAGGCGCAGAAGTCACCCGCCTTGCGGCGCCTCCTCAAGGTCTACGCGCGACGCCTGCATTCCAATCTGATGAGCGGGCTTTCAGCCCTTCTGCCGCGTTCGGAGGCCGAGCGGGTCGCTGAAACCACAGCCGCGCTGATCGACGGGCTCTACATACGCCGGGCACTCAAGGACGGCGTGCCGGACGCCACCACGGCTGCCGCACTGATCGAGGACTATCTCGAAACGAAACTCGCGGACGCAAAGGCGAGCTGATGACGGAGCGGCCCAACATCCTGATCATCATGGTCGACCAGCTGGCCGGGACTTTCTTTCCCGATGGGCCGGCCGACTTCCTGCATGCTCCGCACCTCAAGGCGCTGGCCGCGCGCTCGGCGCGCTTCCGCAACAACTACACGGCATCGCCGCTTTGCGCACCCGGCCGCGCCAGCTTCATGACGGGGCAGTTGCCGTCGCGCACCCAAGTCTACGACAACGCCGCCGAATTTGCCTCGTCCATCCCGACCTACGCCCATCATCTGCGCGCCGCCGGCTATCACACCTGCCTGTCGGGCAAGATGCACTTTGTCGGGACGGACCAGTTGCACGGCTTCGAGGAACGGCTGACCACCGACATCTACCCTGCCGACTTTGGCTGGACGCCTGACTACCGCAAGCCGGGCGAACGCATCGACTGGTGGTATCACAATCTCGGTTCGCTCAGCGGCGCCGGTGTCGCCGAGACGACCAACCAGATGGAGTATGACGACGAGGTCGCCTTCCACGCAACGCAGAAGCTTTACGACTTCGCCCGCGTCTCGGACCAGGCTGATCGGCGGCCATGGTGCCTGACTGTCTCCTTCACGCATCCGCACGACCCCTATGTCGCGCGGCGGCAATACTGGGACCTCTACGAGAATTGCCCTGCCCTTGACCCCGAGGTCGGCTTCATCGCGACCGAGCAGCAGGACCCTCATTCGCAGCGTCTCTACCACGCCAGCGACTATGCCAGCTTCGACATCACGCCAGAGCAGGTGCGCCGCTCCAGGCGCGGCTATTTCGCCAACATCTCTTATCTCGACGACAAGATCGGTGAACTCGTCTCCGTGCTGGAACGCACGAGGATGCTCGACGACACGATCATCCTGTTCTGCTCCGATCATGGCGACATGCTCGGCGAGCGCGGCCTGTGGTTCAAGATGTGCTTCTACGAGGGCGCCGCACGCGTGCCGCTGATGGTCGCCGGCAAGGGCATTCCAGCACAGCTGATCGAAGCACCGACATCCAATCTCGACGTGCTGCCGACGCTGTGCGACCTCGCCGGCATCGACCTCAGCGCTATCATGTCCTGGACCGACGGCCAGTCGCTCGCCCCCCTGATGCACGGCGAGCAACGTACCGATCCAGTGCTGATGGAATATGCCGCCGAGGGTTCTTATGCCCCGCTGGTGGCGATCCGCGAAGGCCGCTTCAAGTTCGTCCATTGCGAGATCGATCCGCCGCAACTGTTTGATCTGGAATCGGATCCGCTCGAACTCACCAACCTCGCTACCGACCCAGCCCATGCCGATATTGTCGCCGCCTTCATGGCGAAGGTTCGGGCTCGCTGGGACATGGCGGCCTTCGACGCGGCCGTTCGCGAGAGCCAGGCCCGGCGCTGGGTCATCTATCCCGCGCTGCGCAACGGCACCTACACCCCTTGGGAATTCCAGCCGCAGCAAAAGGCGTCGGAGCGCTACATGCGCAACCATATGGATCTCAACGTACTCGAAGACAGCAAGCGGTTTCCGCGAGGCGAATGATGACAGAAACGACAGTTCCCACACTCGACCACCTCAGGCGGGCATACGCTGAAACCTCCCAGGCGACGCAGCTGACGCCGCTGCTGGAGTCGACGGCACTCGCCGGCGAAACCGGAGCCGCGCGTGTCTTCGTCAAGGCAGAGTCGCTGCAATGGGCCGGTTCGTTCAAGGCGCGCGGTGCCTACTGGCGACTGAAGAAGCTCTCTGCCGACGAAGCTCGTTGCGGCGTGGTCGCCTACTCCTCCGGCAACTTCGCCCAAGGGCTCGCCGCAGCTGGCCAAGCGCTCGGTATCCCCGTGACCATCGTCATGCCGATCGACGCGCCAGCCGCCAAGCGTGAGGCGACGAAAGGTTATGGCGCCCGTGTCGTGCTCACCGACCATGGCGACCGCGCCCGCGAGGAGGTCGCCTCTGCCAAGGCACGCGAAATCTCGGAGACCGAGGGCCTGGTGTTGCTCCACCCCTTCGATGATCCTGAGATCGTCGCCGGCCAGGCCGGTGCAGGCCTTGAAGCACTCGATCAATTGGCCGCCAAAGGTGTCAGCGCCGACATCGTGCTTTGCCCGGTCGGCGGCGGCGGACTGATTGGCGGCGTCTCGCTCGCCTTCCACTATCTGTCGCCCAAAACCCAGGTGTTCGCCGTCGAGCCGGAAGGTTTCAACGGCATGGGCACTTCGCTGGCACACGGTGCCCAGGAGACCATGCCGCTTGGCCCGAAATCCATCTGCGACGGCTTGATGGCGCGCCGGCCCGGCGATGCTCCATACGAAGCGGTGACAACAGCTGGCGTGCGTGGGCTGACCATCGACGATGCCGCGGTGGGGCGCGCCATGAAGGTCGCCTTCGAACACCTCAAGCTGGTGCTCGAGCCTTCAGGCGCTTCGTCGCTCGCCGCCCTCCTGGAGAAGAAGGTCGATGTATCGGGCAAGACCGTCCTTCTCGTAGCAACTGGCGGCAACGTTTCGCTCGCCGACTTCATGGTCCATGTGAACAATGCTTGAAGCAGATTTCGTCATCATCGGCTCCGGTTCCGCCGGAGCGGCCATGGCCTATCGCCTTTCCGAGGACGGCAAGCACTCGGTGATCGTCATCGAGTATGGCGGCACAGACTTCGGCCCGCTGATCCAGATGCCGTCGGCACTGTCGTACCCGCTCAACATGAGCCGCTACGACTGGGGTTATTCCAGCGAACCGGAGCCGCACCTTGCAGGGCGCGTGCTTGCCACGCCGCGCGGAAAAGTGCTCGGCGGCTCGTCCTCGATCAACGGCATGGTCTATGTTCGCGGCCACGCCCACGATTTTGATCATTGGGCCGAGCAAGGTGCGAGCGGCTGGGGCTATGCCGACGTGCTGCCCTACTTCAAGCGGATGGAACATGCCAAGGGCGGCGAGGACGGCTGGCGCGGCACCAAGGGGCCGCTGCACATCCAGCGCGGCCCACGCAAGAACCCGCTCTACCAAGCCTTCGTCGAGGCCGGACAGCAGGCCGGTTTCGAGATGACCGAAGACTACAATGGCTCGAAGCAGGAAGGCTTCGGCGCCATGGAGCAGACAATTCACCATGGCCGGCGCTGGTCGGTTGCCAATGCCTATCTCAGGCCGGCGCTGAAACGCGGAAATGTTCGTATCATCAATGGCTTCGCCCGGCGTGTGGTGATCGAGAATCAACGCGCCGTCGGCGTCGAGATCGAAGTTCGCAAAAAGATTCAGGTCGTTAAGGCACGACGTGAAGTGATCGTCGCTGCCTCCTCGATCAATTCACCCAAGCTGCTCATGCTCTCCGGCATCGGCCCTGCGGCGCATCTTAGGGAGCATGGCATCGACGTCGTCGCCGACCGGCGCGGCGTCGGCCAGAACCTCCAGGACCATATGGAGCTCTACATCCAGCAGGAGGCGACCCAGCCGATCACCTTGCACTCGGTCTTCAACCCATTCTCCAAGGCGCTGATCGGCGCTGAATGGCTGCTGTTCAAGACCGGGCTTGGCGCCACCAACCATTTCGAGGCGGCGGCCTTCGTGCGCTCGAAAGCCGGTGTCGACTATCCCGACATCCAGTTCCACTTCCTGCCGGCAGCCGTTCGCTATGACGGCAAGGCGGCTGCCAAGTCGCACGGCTTCCAGGCCCATGTCGGGCCGATGCGCTCCAAGTCGCGCGGCGCGATCACGTTGCGGTCGAACGATCCATGGGCCAAGCCGGAGATCCGCTTCAACTACATGTCTCACCCCGATGACTGGGCTGACTTCCGCCACTGCATCCGGCTCACCCGCGAAATCTTCGGCCAGTCGGCCTTCGATCCGTTCCGTGGGCAAGAGATCTCGCCGGGCAAGCACGTTGACACCGACGAGCAGCTCGACACCTTCATCCGCGAGCATTCGGAAAGCGCCTATCATCCTTGCGGCACTTGCCGCATGGGCCGCGCTGATGACCCGACAAGCGTCGTCGATCCCGAATGCCGGGTCATCGGCGTCGATGGTCTCAGGGTCGCCGATTCCTCGATTTTCCCGCGAGTGACCAATGGCAACCTTAACGGTCCCTCGATCATGACCGGCGAAAAGGCGGCCGACCATATCCTCGGCCGCACGCCGCTCGCCCCGTCCAACCAGGAACCCTGGATCAATCCACGCTGGCAGGTCTCAGACAGATAGAGCATCATCCGGCCCGACCGGATATGACCGCCACGACATAAAAAACTGGAGCACACGATGCGCGCCCAACCAAAAGCCTCGCACTATATAAACGGCCGCTTCGTCGACGATGAGCGCGGCACGGCGATCCCTATCATCTACCCAGCGACCGGTGAAACCATCGCCTCGCTGCACTCGGCCACCGCCAACATCGTTGAGCTCGCCGTCGAGGCGGCGCGCGCCGCCCAACCCGCCTGGGCGCGGCTGAAGCCGGTCGAGCGCGGGCGGATCCTGCGCCGGGCCGCCGATATCCTGCGCTCCCGCAATGCCGAGCTGTCGCGGCTGGAAACGCTCGACACGGGCAAGCCGATACAAGAAACGCTGGTGGCGGACGCCGCATCCGCCGCCGACTGCCTCGAATATTTCGCTGGCGCGATCGCTGCCTTCAACGGCGAATATGTCGATCTTGGCGGACCCTTCGCCTACACCAAGCGCCAGGCACTGGGCGTCTGCGTCGGCATCGGCGCGTGGAACTATCCGATCCAGGTTGCCGGCTGGAAGTCGGCGCCCGCGCTTGCCATGGGCAATGCGATGGTTTTCAAGCCGTCCGAGAACACGCCGCTCTCGGCATTGGCGCTCGCCGAGGTCTACTCGGAAGCAGGCCTGCCCGATGGGCTGTTCAATGTCGTCCAGGGTTACGGCGATGTCGGCGCGGCACTCGCCTCGCACGAAGCGGTCGACAAGATCTCGCTCACCGGCTCGGTGCCGACAGGCAAGAAGGTCCTGGCACTAGCCGGCTCGCATATGAAGCATGCGACGATGGAGCTGGGCGGCAAGTCGCCGATCATCGTCTTCGACGACGCCGACCTCGAAAACGCCATTGGCGGCGCCATGCTCGGCAATTTCTATTCAAGCGGCCAGGTCTGTTCCAACGGAACCCGCGTCTTCGTCCAGAAGGGCCTCCACGACCGCTTCGTCGAGCGGCTTGTCGAGCGCACCAAGACCATTCGCATCGGTGACCCACTCGACCCCGATACGCAGATGGGTCCGCTCGTCAACAAGTCGCAGCACGACAAGGTCACCGGCTACATCGCCGTCGGAAAAACAGAGGGTGCTACACTGCAGACTGGTGGCGGCGTGCCTTCGCTGCAGGGTTTTGAGGGCGGCTTCTTCGTCGAGCCGACCGTCTTCACCGGCGTCACCGACAATATGCGCATCGCCCGCGAAGAGATATTCGGGCCGGTGATGAGCGTTTTGTCTTTCGACAGCGAGGACGAGGTCATTCAGCGCGCCAACGACACCGAATTCGGCCTTGCCGCCGGTGTCTTCACCAAGGATCTGCCGCGCGCCCATCGCGTCATTGCCGAGCTTCAGGCCGGCACCTGCTGGATCAACACCTACAATCTGACGCCGGTGGAAATCCCCTTCGGCGGCTTCAAGCAGTCGGGCATCGGCCGCGAAAACTCGCTCGCCGCGCTTCAGCATTACTCTCAACTCAAGTCGGTCTATGTCGAGACCGGCGATGTGGCGAGCCCGTACTGAGCGCCACAGCTAAGCCAGTCGGCGACTGGCTTAGCTGGCAAACTCTTCGGTCTTGTCGAGATACTGCGTCAGCGCCGTCACCAGATGGTAGAAGATGCTGGCAGGAACTTCCTTGGCGAGCGAGCGGCCGCGCTCGTCGATCTGGTCGATCCACAGCCCCTGAGGTGCTGGGTCGATATGCCAGCGAAACAGGCGGCCGACACGCGCCTCGATCTCCGGCTTCAAGTCAGGACCACCGGTGCCGTCAAGCGCCACAGCTGCCTTAATCGCTTCTGTCTGCGGCCAGCTGCGCGAGATATTGTCGAGCGGCAGGCCCTGCCGCGACACCGCGCCATAGGCTAGCCCCGTCGCCCGGTTGAGGCCGTTGGCGATTGCCGAGGCATAGAGCTTGCGCCCATAAGCGACTAGGTCCTTCTGGCCGCTCTTGTCGGCAAAATCGACCAGAAGCGAGGCCCATTCGAAGTGGTGCCCCGGTTCGGTCCACTGGCCCTTCTCGCCCGGCGCCGGATGCCAGTCGCGGTCGAAGAACTCGCCCAGCGTCCAGCTATCGACCTCGAAGAAATGGCTGCGGAACAGGTCGATGATGCGGGCGGCGCGACGCAGATAGACGCGGTCGCCGGTTACCGCATGCCAGGCCAGGAATGCTTCGAGAAGATGCATATGCGGGTTCGACCGCCGCACGCCTTCGCCATCCGGGCTTTCGAGGAACCCGGTCAGTCTCTCGTCTTCCAGATGCTGATCGAGGAAGGCGAACGTCTCGGCGGCGAGGCCGAATGCCTCCTTGTTGCCGGAGCGATGGGCATGTGCCAGCGCCAATAGCACGCAGGCGTGGTCGTAGGCGTCCTCAACCGGATCGGCGACACTGCCATCCGGGTTCAGCGTGCGCACCCAGCCGCCGCGCTCGGTGCGGCCCTTGTCGGCCATGAAGCGGATGCCGTGATCGATCAGCGCATCGGCTCGACCGTCCCAGCCGCGCTGCTTGGCGACCGAGAACGCATAGACCTGCCGCGCCATGGTGCGCATGCGCTTGGGCTTGGCGAGCGGCCGTCCGTCGAAGCCGAGCGCCTCGTGGAAACCTCCGAAATGGTCATCGACGCCTGCGGTCGACCATAGCGGCAGCGTTTCCTCCAAAAGCCAATGCTGGACACGGCGGCGCCAAGCGCCATTCGCCAGCACGCGGCCATGCGCGGGGG
This sequence comes from Aminobacter sp. 01T433, assembly GCF_056398585.1. Lineage (NCBI taxonomy): Bacteria > Pseudomonadati > Pseudomonadota > Alphaproteobacteria > Hyphomicrobiales > Phyllobacteriaceae > Aminobacter > Aminobacter sp. 01T433. The sequence goes on along the minus strand of NZ_JBFTPR010000007.1, from coordinate 315,640 downwards.
TGAACTTGGTCTCCAGCCGCCCGCTCTTTTCGAGCTGCTCGACGATCTTCTTGACGTTCTGGCTATGGCTGACCGGGGCAACGAATGTCGCGTCCGATGTTGAAACGATCGCCACGTCCTTGAGGCCGATCGCCGACAGCAGCCGCCCTTCGCCGCGGAGATACGAATTCTCGCAGTCGATGGCGACGACGTCTCCGACGATGACGTTGCCGTCCTTGTCGGAGGGGCTGACGTCGAGCAGCGATTGCCACGAACCGAGATCGTTCCAGCGGAAGCTCGCCGGCACCATGGCGATGTCGCTGGTCCGCTCCATGATCGCATAGTCAATCGAGATCGAAGGAATCCCGGCATAGAGTTCCAGTGGCATGTAGATGCCGGAGAGATCGCTTGTCGCCGCCTTGAATGCCGCTTCTGCCTTGTGCCAGATTTCCGGCTGATGCTTGAGGAAGGCATCGCGCATCGCGCTCGCCTTGAACAGGAAGATGCCAGCGTTCCAAAAGAAATTGCCTGCCGCAACATACCCCTCGGCTGTGGCCAGGTCCGGCTTTTCGACGAAGCGGGTGACATCTGAAACGCCGTCGCTTTCGCGGCCAACCTCGATATAGCCGTAGCCGGTCTCGGGCGTCGCCGGCTTGATGCCGAACACGACAAGGCGCCCCGCACTGGCTGCGGGCACGCCGCGCTCGACAGTGTCCCAGAACTGGCGCTGGGTCGAAATCTCATGGTCCGAAGGCACGACCAGCACGATGCCGTCGCCATAGGTCGAGATCGTCTGCAACGCGGCAATTGCCACCGCCGCCGCAGTGTTACGACCGGTCGGCTCGAAAATCGCGCCACCGCCGGCCAAGTCGATTGCTGCCAGATCGGCACGAACACGCGCCGCATGGCGTTCGGAGGCGATCAGATAGATCGGCGTTTCGCCCTCGTCGCGAGCCGCCAGACGCTTCAGCGTCTTGACCAGCATCGAGCCGTCGCCGGAAAGATCATGGAACTGCTTGGGATTATCCTCGCGCGACAGCGGCCAGAGCCGCGAACCGACGCCGCCGCTCATGACAAAACTGACGATCCTCTCAGCCATTTCAGCCCCTCAAAATGTCTGGTTGTAGGCGCCGACCGACGGATTGCGCCTCAGTACCGCATCGACGCCTTCGAACATCTCGCGTCGCCGCTCCGATGAAACCGGGCTTTCGACCACCACCACCAGTTCCGGCTTGTTGGAGGATGCGCGCACCAGCCCCCAGGTACCGTCTTCCGCTACCACGCGCACACCGTTGACGGTGATCAGATCGACGATCTTCTGGCCGGCGAAGGTCTCGCCGTTGCGCTTCATTGCCTCGAAGTCGGCGACCACCTTGTCGACGACGCCATATTTGAGTTCGTCGTCGCAATGCGGCGACATGGTCGGCGTGCCATAGGTCAGCGGCAGCGCCCGGTAGAGATCGGCCATCGACTTGCCAGGATTGCGGTCGAGCATCTGGCAAACAGCGATCGCCGTGACGATACCGTCATCGTAACCACGCCCGATAGGCGGATTGAAGAAGAAATGCCCTGACTTCTCAAAGCCCGCGATTGCGCCGAGTTCGGCGACCCGGCGCTTGAGGTAGGAGTGCCCCGTCTTCCAGTAGTCGGTCTTGGCGCCGTTTGCGGCAAGCAACGTGTCGGTGTTGAACAGGCCCGTCGACTTCACATCGACGACGAAGGTCGAGTTCGGATACAGCGCTGAGATATCGCGCGCGAGCATCACGCCGACCTTGTCGGCGAAGATCTCGTTGCCTTCATTGTCGACGACGCCGCAACGGTCACCGTCACCGTCAAAACCGAGGCCGACATCGGCACCCGTCTCCAGAACCTTGTCACGGATGGCATGCAGCATCTGCATGTCTTCGGGGTTCGGATTGTAGCGCGGGAAGCTATGATCGAGCTCGACATCAAGCGGGATGACCTCGCAGCCGATGCGCTCAAGTGCTTCGGGCGCAAACGCGCCTGCCGTGCCGTTGCCGCAGGCGGCGACCACCTTCAGCTTGCGGCCGATACGCTTGCCGGCCACCAGATCGTCGAGATAGACCTTGCGGAAATCCGGCACGAATTCATAAGAACCGTTGCCGATCAATTCAAAGTCGCCATTGAGCACGATGTCCCGCAGCGCCGACATCTCCTCGGGCCCAAAGGTCAGCGGGCGCGCCGCGCCCATCTTCACGCCGGTCCAGCCATTTTCGTTATGCGAGGCGGTGACCATCGCCACCGAAGCCGTGTCGAGCGCGAACTGCGCGAAATAGGCCATCGGCGACAGCGCAAGCCCGATATCCTTTACCCGAGCTCCGGCGGCCATCAGGCCCGACACCAGAGCCAGCTTGATCGACATCGAATAGGAGCGGAAATCGTGGCCGACGACGATGTCCGGCCCGGCGCCGAGGCGTCGAATCAAGGTGCCAATGCCCATGCCGAGCGCCTGGACACCAATCAGGTTGAGTTCCGGCTCCTTGGTCGAGTTCGGATGGCCGAACCACCAACGCGCATCATATTCGCGAAAACCGGTCGGCTTGACCAGCGCAAGCGTCTCGAACTCGAAGGTGTTGGGAGTTGCTTGAGCAACGGGCTTGATGTTCACGACTGCACTCCAGCGCGCAAATCTGCGCATAGATTCTCTTCGAGACCGAATACCGCAAGATTGCGACGCTGTCCCCTCCCGCCGCCACAGCACAAAGGCGTAAAAGCTCAACAAGATAACTCACTTGCGAAAAATCGCACCAGCTAATCCTTTGCCGCTTGCAGGAAGCAAAAGCGGCAGCTATAAGCCCGCCGACTGGTCACGGAGTGTAGCGCAGCCTGGTAGCGCACATCGTTCGGGACGATGGGGTCGCAGGTTCAAATCCTGCCACTCCGACCAGTAAAAACAACGACTTGTTTTCCCGAAAGTCTTCCTCCTGGATTAACGTGCACGCCAACAACTGGCGCGTTGAGGCTCCTGACGGCTCGACATCGAGTGCTTTTCGTAGAAGTCGTGCCAAAAGAGTACGGCCATTCCTTGCAGCCATCCAAAGATATAGTTGGGCTTAGGCCAGGACCACACTCAATTGGCACCTGAAGGGATAGTCTGGTGAGCTTCCTGAATTTTCGCTCGCAGGACCGGAAGGCAAGGCGCCAGCGCGTTGAGATCGACCTCACCGATACCGTCGTTTACGCGATTGGCGACGTGCATGGCTGCTTCAAGCTATTGCGCTCGCTCGAAGACAAGATCGTCGCCGATGCCACTGGTTTGCCCGGACGAAAACTGATCGTCATGCTGGGCGACTACATCGACCGCGGCCCGGATTCGGCCAAAGTGCTCGACCATCTTCAGGCCACGCTCCCACTTGGCTTCGAGCGCATCTGCCTTGCCGGCAATCACGAGACGCAGATGCTCGATTATCTCGACGGCAGGCTGTCGCTCGAACGCTGGCTGGCAACGGGCGCGCGATCCACCTTGTTTTCCTATGACATCGATGCCGAACACCTGGCCGATCTCTACGGCAGCGGCGACAGACTCGACGACTACATCCGCGCCACCATCCCGCCAGAGCACATCCAGTTCCTGCGTGGTCTGCCGATCATGGCCTATTCGGAGCGGTTCGTGTTCGTTCATGCCGGCATCCGGCCCGGCGTGCCACTGCTCGAACAGGAGGATCACGACCTGCTCTATATCCGCGAGGCGTTTTTCGAGGCCTCGCGGCGGCTCGACCGCTGGGTGGTACATGGCCATACGCCGGTCGACCACCCACGCATCGACGGTCGCAGGCTTGGCATCGACACAGGCGCCTTCAAAAGCGGGCGCCTGACAGCGGTGCGGATTGCGGGCAAACAAGGACGGCTGCTGTTTTCCTGAGCCTCAGGAAACGACCTTCACTTTCGCCTCGCTCTTGTCGACATAGTAGGTCGAATATCTGTCGAGGAACTGCTCCGAGCTGCCATAGGCGCCGTAACGCGGCAGCTTCTTCAGGTCGACCTTGTTAAGCACCAGCCCAAGGATCTTGTTGGCGATCTGGGGTTCGGCATTGAGTGCCGAACGGACCAGAGGGCGCGGCGTCGCACCCCACTCCGCCACAAGAACGAAGCCGTCGGCGAGCGGCGCGAACGCCTTGGCATCGACAACCGGGCCGAGTGGCGGCAGATCGACGATGATGTATTCGAACGTCGCCTTGGCATCCTCGATGAAGCGCCGCATGCCAGCCGACGAAAGCAGCTCGCTGGTGTGCGAGAAGCGGCCACGCACCACGGCCGGCACGATCGCCATCTTGGTCTGGCGGTCGACCTTGACCACCGACTGCCAGCCCTTGTCGTTGACCACGGCTTCGACCAGCCCCTGATCGGCATCGATGCCCAGACTGCGGCTGAGGCCAGGATTGCGCAGATCGGCGTCGATCAAAAGCGTCTTGGCGCCGTTGCTGGCGAGCAAACCGGCGAGATTGGCGGCAACCGTCGACTTGCCCTCGCCCGGCAGCATGGAGATGACGCCAATCACCTTGCAGCCGAGATCCTGAAGCACGACGTCACTGGCGATCTTCGTGCTGCGCAGCGTCTCGGCGAACATCGAGGCCGGAGCATCGACCGCGATACGCATCTTCGCTCGTCGTTTCGCTGCCTCGGATGCTCGTGTCTGTGGCTGCGGAGGAGGCGCGCCATTCTGGGCTATCTTGGTCTTGGCAGTGTCCTTCTTGTCGTCGTTCGACCCGAGCAGCGGCAGATAGCCGAGGAACTTGACACCGAGCCGTTCGCGCACGTCTTCGGCTGTGCGGAAAAAACGCTCATTGAATTCGTTGAGCGCGCCCAAGGCTGCGCCCATGACGATACCAAGCACGAGCGCCAACCCGAACACCATCGAGGTTCGCGGGCTCGATGGACTACGCGGCGTCGTCGCTTCCGAAATCACCCGCACCTTGGCGATAGGGAACGAACTCTGCTGCGAGGCCTCCTCGTAGCGCGACAGGAATGTCTGGTAGAGCGTGCTCAGCGCGGTTGCCTGCTGCTGCAATTCGCGCAGGCGCACCTGCGCCTGATTGGCGCTGGAATTCTGGCCGGTGGCTTCCGAGACGCTGCTGCGCAGTGCGGTCTCGCGCGACTGCGCCACCTCATATGCGTTGCGATAGGTCTCCGAGAGCTGGCTGAGTTCACGCAGGATCTGGTTGGACAGGTCGCCCTGTTCCTTGCGCAGGGCAACAGCCTGTGGGTGATTGGGACCAAAGCCAGCCGAAATCTCCTGCTCGCGCTTCGACACGCTGGAATAGCGCTTCTTGAGTTCCGAAATCAGCGGATTGCCGGCCTCGTCGGCCGACAGGGTAGAATTGCTGACCGCAGCCTCGGGGCCGCTTTCGACGATGGTGCGATATTGTTCATAGCGCGCCCGCGCCTTCGCCGTATCGGCCTGGGCGAGGATCAATTGGGCGTTGAGATCGGAAAGTTGCTGTTCGGCGATGGTTTCGCCGCGTGCCGCAGCCAGACCGTTTTCGGCGCGGAACTTTTCGACCTCGAGTGCTGCCTTCTGCGAGCTTGTGCGCAGTTCCCCGAGCCGGCCCTGGAGCCAGACGGCGGCCTTTTCGGTGGCGTCGAAACTGGCATCCAGCTGATCGGCGACAAAGGCATCAGCATACGCCTTGGTGATATCGGCCGCCAGTTGCGGGTCGTGCGAACGGTAGCCCATGGAGATGACATAACTGCGGCCGGAGCGCTCGGCCATGATGTTGACCTGCAGCATCGCCACCGCCTGCTGCTTGCGAGCCGTATCGGCCATGGCCTTGCGCTGCGCCTCGGTCAGATCGCCACTGCCGGCGGCAATTTCCGGGCTGGAGCGGAATATCTGCAGGAAACCCCTGGCATAGCCGACCAATGTCGACAAAAGCGACTTCGGCGGCTGCATGAAATCTGGATTCTGGTCGAGCTTCTGCTTGTCGACGACCACTGCGGCAAGCCGCGCCGATTTGATGATCTCGATCTGGGAGAGGATCGCCGCATCGGTCTGCATGTTGACAGGTGTCGCCGAAACCTCGTCGACCATCTTGTTCATGCCTTCATCGATCAGCGCACTGGTGCTGGCGGTGAAGGTCGGTGGGGTGGTCTGCAGATAGACCAACCCGAGCAGCAGGCCGACAACAGCGCCGACGCCCACAACCTTTGCCTGGCGCTTGGCCATGGCCAGCAGGCGCTCCAGGTCAATGAAGTCGGTACCTTCCCGCGCTTCTTCCCGAGGCACAGGAATGCGGTTGTTGAAAGGAAAGCTGGCGTAGTTCATCTGCGTTCCAGTTCTTTCTTGAACGGCGAATGCCGCCGCTCGAAGGGCTCTGGCGCGAAGCCAATTTCAGCTACGCAACTGGCGCGCCCGCAAGGGCACGCATCATGGATAGGCACTGCCGAAAAGTTGTTGGAGGCAAGCGGTTCGCTTGCCTCCAACAGCGATCCATTCTCGTTCAGGCGGCAGCGACGTGATCATGCTCGGCGACCATCTCGCGGATGGCATCGAGCACGGAGCCGCGGATGTCAGCCCGCTTCAGCGCAAACGCGACATTGGCCTGGATAAAGCCCTCCTTCGAGCCGCAGTCGAACATGCGGCCGCTGAAAGGCCGGGCGAAGAAGGCCTGGCTTGCGGCAAGGCGCACCATCGCGTCGGTCAACTGGATTTCGTCGCCTGCACCGCGCTTTTGAGTGCCGAGCAGGTTGAAGATCTCGGGCTGCAGGATGTAGCGGCCGTTGATGTAGAAGTTGGATGGCGCTTTCGCCGGTGCCGGCTTCTCCACCATCCCGGTCACCTCGAAGCCTGTGCCGATTTCAGCACCCTTGGCAACGATGCCGTATTTGTTGGTTTCGTTGGGGTCGCACTGCTCGACGGCAATGACGTTGCCGCTTGTCTCCGCGTGCAGCTCCATGATTTCGGCAAGGCAGCCGCGCCTGCCGAACGACACCATGTCGGGCAGCAACAGCGCGAACGGTTCGTCGCCGATGATGTCGCGAGCGCACCACACGGCGTGGCCGAGCCCATGCGGTGCCTGTTGCCGGGTAAAGCTCGTGGCGCCGGGAACCGGAAGCAGGTTCTCCAGCGACCTGATCTGATCGACCTTGCCGGCCTGTTCGAGCGTGCCGATCAGCTCGGGGTGAAGGTCGAAATAGTCCTCGATGACCGCCTTGTTACGACCCGTCACGAAAACGATGTGCTCGATGCCGGCTTCAAGTGCTTCGTCAACGGCGTATTGCACCACGGGCCTGTCGACCACCGGCAGCATTTCCTTGGGCATGGATTTGGTCGCGGGCAAGAACCGCGTGCCGAGACCCGCCACGGGTATCACCGCTTTCCTGACTTTCTTCATCGTGCCAATCCTCTCAGTCATTTCAGTTTCCTCGTATCGGCCGGGCGAGGCAGCAGCCTCATTTGCCTGGCCGGTATGCGAACTGCCGCGCGACCCGGCGCAACCGGACCGCTATCGGCATCCGCAAGTGGCGAACCGCCGCCGGGTCCCCCAAGGCGGTTCTCATCGCCTTGAACGGCGACCGCTGTTTGATGTGCTCGACCAATGACAGGAATGTGGCAGCCTGCCTGAGGCTGCGGGCGCGGCGCGTGAACGCTTTTCGCGCCTCGTGATCGAGCAGATTGGACGCCTCGAAGGCGGCATCGGCGCGCTGCATCGCCTCGACGTGATGATGCTCCAGGACCCTTGAGATCGAGCCGCTGCGGACATGATAGCCATAGCCTACAGCGGGTTCGACGGCGCAGCGCCCACCCTTGGCAAGCGCGCTGGCAAGCAGGATGTAGTCCTCGCCGATGCGCAGCTCCTCGTCGTAGCGAAGACCGTGTTCACGGAGATAGCTCGCGACGAATATCGGCTTCATGTAACCAAAATTGAACGTCGTTTCGAAGACAACATTGCCGCCAATGAAGTCGGCCAGCGATAGCTCCGCGAGATTTGCGAGATATTCCCGAGGGAACATCACCTCCGGTTGCGCGCCGTCTTCTCGAATCACTTCGATGTTGTCGACGGCTATCTGCGCGCCACTTCGCTCGGCGCGGGAAATCATTGCCGCCAACCTGCCGGGCATCACCGCATCGTCGGAATCGAGCACCGCCACCCAGCGGCCCCGTGCTGCATCGAGACCGGCATTGCGCGCGCCGCCAGGGCCACGATTGGCCTCCAAGGCCAGTACGCGGACGCGCCGGTCGGCATAGGATCGTGCAAGGGCAAGCGTAGCATCTGACGAGCAATCGTCGACGACGATCACCTCGACAGTGACACCATGTTGCGCCAGCGCGCTTTCGATCGCGCGACCGAGCGTTGCTTCGGCGTTGTAGGCGGCGATGACGAAGCTGACGTCAGGCTGCATCTTGGCCGCCTTCGCTGCCATAAAGGCGCAGCTCGCGAACACCGACCAGCCCGCTCAGCACACCCATGTGCATGACGCCCCTGAGCAGGCTTCGGTTGCGGCTGACCGGCTGGAACAAGGCGAGCCCAGCGGCGGCGAAACAATAGCTGGCCTTGGCCGAGGCCCGGCCCAGTTCGCCTACCAGCCCTATGCCGGGCCGCTTCAAGCTGAGCAGCCGGCCATGGGTCTGGCCAACGCGGAAACGCCGCCTGGTGAGCCAGCCGAACGAGGCGCGCGCCTGAGGTACCGGCTCCTCCACCCAGGCCTCGGATGCATAGGCTATGCGGCCACCGGCCATGAAAACCTGGTCGAAGAACTCGGTATCTTCGCCACCTGACTGCCCGCGCGCCAGGCTGAACCGACGTCCCGCAATGCTCGGCGCCTCCATCCTGAGCAAGGCATTGCAGGTGTAGCCGGTGCGGATTTCGCCCTCGACGAAAACCGGATAGGTCGAATGAAAATCGCCAACCTGCATCCAGCCGGGCGCCCCTGCCCCGTAACGCGCTTTGACTGGGCCGAGCACCACGTCGGCACTTGTCGCCTGCGCCGTCTCGACAAGCCTTTTCAGCCACGAACCGGTCGCTTTCTCATCATCGTCGATGAAGGCGACGAAGTCTGCGCTACTTGCGTCGAGGCAGGCGTTGCGGGCAATCGAGATGTTGTGTGCCGGGCAATGCACATAGCGAATTGGCAGCGGCAGTTCCTGCGCGAGATCGGCCACCAATTGCGATGCGCTCGGCACCTCGTCATTGTCGGCAACGATGATCCCGATGCGATATCTCTTGGGCAGGTCCATTGCCGCCAGCGAGCGCAGCGTGTCGGCGAGTTCCCTGCGCCTGAAAGTACAGACGCAAATATCGATGCTGTTTTCAGCACTCATGCGGTGCGTCCCTTTGTTCCTGCATCGATCAGCTGCAGCCAGAAACCGAGCGACCAAGCGAAATGCATGACCATGGCTGAGACGCCAGCAAGCGCACGTTTTGGCGCGCCCGCGCGCAGCCCGAGAAACAAGCCGTAGCCAAGGCAGACAGCGGCCCATTGGCCAAATGGCACCGCAAAAACCCAATGCAGCGGGGAAAGCACGGTAAGCAGCGCCGCCGGCACGACCATCAGCGGCACCATCTGCCTGAGCTTGGGGATGATCCTATGCTTGAGCACGTTCTTCGCCCTGCCCCGGCCATAGCCGAGATACTGGCGGTAGAGGCAGGAAAGCGAGTTGCGTGGATAGTAGGTCATGCGCGTGCGGCCACTCATCCAGATGCGATGACCGGCATCGCGCAGGCGGTGATCCAGTTCGGCATCCTCGTTGTGGCTGAAGCTTTCGTCGTAGCCGCCGAGCCTGCGGAACACGCTCACCCGCATCAGCGCATGGTGACCGTGGTCGACCCACTCGCCGCTGGAGCGGTGCCTGTGTTTCGAGCCGCCGGTGCCAAGCTTCGAGTTCTGGGCAGTGGCGACAGCCTGCTGCACAAGCCCGGCACCCTTGGTGAGCATGGAAACGACAACCGAGTCGGCGCCGGTTTCACGCGCCTCTTCCAGCAGCCGGTCACAAAAATCATCGGGATAGCCGCCATGTGCGTCGATGCGGATCACATAGTCGACGCCGTCGCCGAAGCGCTCGACCGCGAGGTTGATCGCGGCACTTTGGATGCGCTTCGGGTTGTCGAGCAGCAGGACATTGACGTCTTGCGCCGCCGCCTTGGCGGCAATGGTGCGGGTGGCGTCGCGACTGCCGCCATCGGCGACGATGATCCGCGCGGAAAGCCGCTTTGCTGCCGGCCGAAGCTGGGCAAGCAAGGCGCCGATATGGCGCTCTTCGTTGAGGCACGGAATGACGATGATGCAGGAAGGGTTTTCAGGCATTGCTCTACTTGTTGTTTGTATGCTGTCAGGCGGCGATTGCGCCGATGTCGGCGCTGCCTGCGATGCGCTGGAGCTTTGCCACCAGCGCGCGACAATCCGAGCTGTCGCAGCTCCAGGTCCTGGGATCGCGGGCAAGCACGCCCCGATGCAGGATCTCAAAACGCTCAGCCGTCATGGGCGAGAGCGTCTTCATCAATGCGTCCACCGACGGTTCGCATAACTCCAGTCCGACCCGCTGCTTTTGCAGAAACCTGGCGGTTTCGGTGTCGGCCATGGCGATCGGCACAGTGCCGAAGCGGCATCCTTCATAGAGCCGGTTGGGCAACAGCCACTTCGAATTCTGGCCTTCCTCGAAGAAGTCGATCGCCCAGGAGAAATGGACCTCCCGGTAGATATCGGCCATGTCCTCGGGGTTTCGATAGGCACCCTCAAAGGTCAAATGGGGCTCGGCGGTGACTAAACCGTGGAAATCCGGGAACTCGGTCAGTGCAGGCCGGCCGCGCATGACGACCTCGAACTGCCCCTCCATTTTGCGGGTGAAGTCGGCCAGCAATTCGAGCGACTTGCGGCAGCGCAGCGCCCCGAACCAGCCAATCTTCCAGGGTGGCCCAACGGCCGCCTTCAATGAAGCCGGCGGCAGGTTAGATGCCAATTCAAGCAGCTTGTTTTCGACCAGTTCTATGGGCGCGTCGATCTGGCCGTATCTGTCGAAATAGTGCCTGACGAAAGCCGGAGAGCTAGTCAGCAGCAGCTTGACGTTGCGCCCAAGCAGCCGTTCGGCACCACGCATGCCCTTGCCCAGGAGATCATCCCGCAGCACCAGCCGGTGGATGTCGAGGCATTCATAGACGATCGGTACCGACCCCGCGAACGCGCTACGCGCCCGCTGCGCCAACGCCAGCATTTCAAGATTGCGCGCAATGATCAGATCGGGCGCAGGCAAGGTGCCGAGCGAGCCCGATATGCTCGCCGCAGCCTTCGCCACCGCCCCGATTCGTTGCGCGAACCGACCGTCGCGCGTGTAGCCGAGGTCGATTGGCTCAAGGCCCTCAATGTCTTTTACCGGCTCATCAGTTCGCCGGAATCCGGCCAACACAAGACGTGCACCACCGGCCTTGAGCATGATGACCCGCCGGCGAACTGCTGGATCGGATACGTCATGCACAAGGTACAGCACATGCAGCATGAGATTACTCTCGCTGTTTTGGCCCACCGCTCCACAATGCTAGGGAAGCATTTGCTGCGTCGCAACAATTACTGACCCATTCGGCCTCAACTTTTGTTGCGTCGCAAAATAGCCCGTTTGATCTGTATTGATGCGCGTGGGCGGGCCTATGCGCACGGAGACGCGGTTCCATGAAGAATGTCATTGTCGAAAACACCGTCTGCCTGAACACCGGCGACGCTGCGATCCTCCTGGCGATCCGACACATCCTCAAATCGGCCTATGCCGGCGATATCCAGTTTCAGGTCTTCGACAGCCAGCCCGGGGTCGCGTCGCGTCTCTATCCAAGACAGGCCTATCCAGACATCGAGATCCGCAAGCTTTTGGCCGAGTCGATCTTCAAGTACCCCTATGACGACAACCGGCTGAAAAACCTTGCCAAGCCGATCTACAACCGCCTGGCGCTAAGCGCGCTGCGCCACTACGGCAAGAGCGCAGCACTGGACGAGACGATGTTCGGCACAGAGGACCGTCGCAGCCTCGACATGTACCGACAGGCAGATCTCGTCATCACGACCGGCGGCACCTACCTCGTCGAAAACTATAATCTCGAACGGCGCCTCAACCAGTTCCGCATCGACGCCATCTTCGGCAAGGACCCGGTCTTTTTCACCCAGTCGCTCGGACCGTTCGACAAGGATTACAATCGCCGCGAACTGAAGCCGGTCTTCGACCGTAGCCCGCTGATGCTGCTGCGCGACGAACGCTCGCGCGGCCATCTCGCCGGCCTCGTCGACAATCCCGCCAAGTGCCATGTCGTGGCCGATTCGGTGTTCGCGCTGGCCGACAAGGGACGCATCGAGTCGGCTCTCGCCGCAAAGCAGCCGCCGCAACCAACCGGACGCGTCGGCATTTCGGTGCGACACTGGAACTATGTCAGCGAGGGCGCCAACGGCATGCGCCGCTACATGGATTCGATCCGCGACATCGCCACCTCGCTTGTGCGCGACCACGGCAAGCAGGTGACGTTCGTGTCGACCTGCCAGGGCGTGCCGGAATATGCCCATGACGATTCCAAGACCGCGCGCGCCATCGTTGCCGAACTGGCGCCTGACATCGCCGCACAAGTCAGCGTCGATGCCGATTTCCACACGCCCGAACAGCTGATGGAACTGGTCAAGGGCTTCGATTTCGTCGTCGCCACCCGCATGCACATGATGATCATGTCGCTCTGCGTCGGTGTGCCGGTGCTGCCCATCGCCTATGAGTTCAAGACCAGGGAACTTGCCAAGCGCGTCGGGCTCGCCGACCTGCTGCTCGACATCGATACGGTGACGCCCGAAGAGGCAGGCCAGAAGCTGGCGCGTTTCGTGGGTGATCTCAACCGTGTGAGGGCAACGACGCTTGCTGCAGTGCTCGAAGAACATGCCTCGGCGATGTCGGCGGCAGAGTTGATCCGACCTCTGCTCGAAGACACCTCAACGGATGTTGCGGGCGATGGTTTTCCAGGCCTCGACAAGGGCGCGGCGCGACTGCGGAACGGCGATCATGAAAGCGAGCGCCACCGCGTAGCTTAGGGCTGCTGCCGTCGCTGCGGCGACGATATTGGACTGTGCGGTCAGCGATTCCGGCAGGTAGCCGTAGCCAAGCCAGGCGACGGCTGCCGCCACGATCAGCAGACCCTGGACCAAGAGGAAGTCGAGAGCCGAGACCGGTCCTGTCCGGCCCAGCATCACCGCCAGCACTGGCAGACGCAGCGCATAGCCGCTGATGGCATAGGCCGCTGCGACGCCGACCGCGCCCCATTTCAGCCCGACAACGAAAGACAGCACCGTGGTCAGCGCCGAATAGACGCCCCACCGCAACATCGTTCCTGTCTTGCCCTGGCAGATGAAGATCCAGCCTGTCGTGCTCGACACCGGCTGCATTAGCCCGGCAATTCCGAGCCAGGCGAAAATAGGCGCCACCGCCAGCCAGCGCTCGCCAAACAGGATCGTAACGACCGGCTCGGCAGCGATGGTCAATGCCGCGATGCCAGGTACGGTGATGAAGGCAAGCAGCCAGTTGGTGCGAAGATAAAGCTCGCGGAAGCGTGGCTTGTCGTCCTGAATGCGGCTGAGCAGCGGCACCATCAGGCGCGAAAGCGGCTGGTTGATGTTTTGAAGCGGAAACAACAGCAGCTTGTAGGCGCGGTCGTAGAAGCCGAGCTCGATCGCACCCGAAAACTTGCCGATCAGGATGTTGTCGAGGTTGCGCGAGAAGAAATTGACGAGGTTGAAGCCGGTGAGATTGGCGCCGAAAGACAGGATCTCGCGCTCGACCCTGAGGTTCGGCCGGCCCGGCTTCCAGCGCGTCGCGAGCCATGCGCCAAGCAGCGTCACGATTGCACCTACGGCCGGTCCGATCACCAGCGCCCAATAACCGAGACCGGCATAGGCGGCGGCGATCGCCGCCACCAGACCCGCCAAGGCTGTCATCACATCGTTGATCGCGAGCTGGCCGAATTGCAGGTTGCGGTTCATCAGCGCCAGCGGCAGCGCGGCAAGGCTGCCAAACAACAGCGGCATCGCTGCGGCAAGCGTGATGCCCGTCATCCTGGCGTCGCCGTAGAAGGCCGACACTGCCGGCGAAAGCCCAGCAATGATCACCGTGCAGCATAGGCCGGCAAGCGTGCTGATCCAGAACACCTGGTTGAGTTGCGACTGGTCGATCTCCTGCCGCTGGATCACTGCCTGCTGCAGGCCAAGATTCTGGAACAGCCCGACAAACGCGATGATCGGCCCGACGGAAGCGACAAGGCCAAAGTCCTCGGGCGCGAGCATCCGCGCCAGGACCACCACCGAGACGAACTGGATGGCAATCTTGATCGCCTGAGCCGCAGCGGTCAGCGCTCCGCCCCTGAGCGCGATGCGGCCCAATTGCTGGGCTTGAGCCGTCATGCTGTGGCCCTTGTCGCAGCCAAGCGGAACAGCGTGTCAGCGAAAGCGTCGTTGAGCCTGGTCGAATCGAAATCGTCCTCGACCTTGCGCCGCGCGGCTTTGGCGAGCGTCTCGCAGGGGCCGGGGTTTTCGGCGATCCAAATGAGTTTCTGTGCCAGCGTAGCCGCATCCCTCTCGGGCGCGAGCAGCCCGGTCCTGCCATCCTCGATCAGTTCGGGGATGCCGGAATGATAGGTACTGACCACGGTCAGGCCGGCAGCCATGGCTTCCATCAACGCGACAGGAATGCCCTCAAGGTCGCCATCGCTGGCCTTGACGCTGGGCAGCACGAAGACATCCGCCTGGCTCAAGCGCTGCTTGACCTCGCTGTGCGGGCGCGGCCCAAGGAAAGCGACACGTTCGGATATGCCCAGCCATGCAGAAAATTGCTTCATCTCGTCGAGCAATTCGCCGCCGCCGATGACGGTGTAGGACCAGTCAATGTCAGGGCGCACGGCTCGCACTTCGGCGAGCGCGCGCAAGGCGAATTCAATACCCTTCTTCTCAGTCAATCGGCAGACCGAGATCAGCGCCAACGAGGTGTTGTCCTGCCTGCCTGCGTGAAAGTCGATCTCGTCGGTGTTGACGCCCATATGGTGCACGGCAACGCTGCCGGGTGCGGCACCTGCCCCTATCAACGCATCGCGGAAGAAGCCGTTGACCGGCAACTGCAAGGCGCCTTGCCGGAAAACGACTTCATAGCGCGATAGCGTACCATCATGCATCGGCGCGCCGACATCATGGCCATGGAAGATGGTCACCAAAGGTGCCGCGATCTGCCGACGCTTCATCGCTCTTGCGACGCGCAGGCCGTTGTTGCCAAAATGGGCGACGATGACGTCGTATTTCTCGAGCTTGCCGGCAAAGGCGATGTCGAGCGCCGTCGACGACTTGTCCCACAGCCGGCCCGACCATTTGCGCAGCGATGGGCGCAGCACACCAAGCGCCCCCCACCACTGTTCGACACCGCCGGGCAGGTTGCGCCAGCGCGGATCGTCGATGTTGTGTTCCTTGCCGAAAGTCGTCTGATTGCAGACGACCCCGACCTCGATGCCACGTTCGAGACATCCAGCGATCTGGTCGAGAACGAAGGTCTCGGAAAGCGAGGGGAACTTGTCGACGACAAAACAGACTTTCATCGATCCACGCTCCTGGAACTCCGCAGGCGTAAAACCAAGTCAGGCCGCCTGATGCAGACTGCTTGCGGCCGCCCGGTCGAGCACGCCCATGAAGGTGGCGAACTGGGCGTCGGGGTCGAGCTGGGGCCGTTCCGAAAACGTCCGCGCGGCCTCTGACAAGCGCTTGTATTCGGCCTTGTCGTCCCAAAGGCAGCGTACCGCGCCGACCCAGACGTCGAGCGGGGCATCATAGTCGAGGACGACGCCACCCTTGCCGATCGCTTCGGGCAGTCCGCCGCGGCGCGAACCGACGACGGGGATGCCGCTGCAATGGGCCTCGGAAGCGACACGGCCCCAGGCTTCTTCCCATTTGCTTGGCGCGAGCAGGATCTTGGTGCGGCCATAGACCGTCTTCATGTCGTTGGTTCGGCTTTCGAGCCTGACATTGCCAAGCGGTGCGATGATCTCTTCGATGCGCGCGCGATGGTCGTCGGCAAGTTTCCAGCTTTCGACAAACAGGAATGGAATGTCGGGGCAGCGCCCGGCGATGCGCACGGCGAGTTCGAAACCCTTTTCCTCATAGGGATTGATCAGCGTAACGAATTCGCCTGTCGTGGGCGTGTTGTAGTGCGCCGGGTTGATCGTTGGCGGAATGACCGTCGATTCAATGCCGAACCGCTGCCCATAGGAGTGTGCGGTGAACTCCGAATTGGCGATGTATTGCGCCGACCGCAGCTCGCTGAGATCACCGCCCAACTCGTGGAACTCGACGTTCCTGAGATAGACGACCAGGGGTATGCCCTGAGCCTCGAGCGCCTTTCCGATCGGCACCGACTTGTGACACTGCACCACCGCGACGTCCGGTTTCAGTCTGTGCACGGCAAAGTCGGCAGCCTCCCACGGGAACCAGGCGCGAACCACCGGATAGCCGGGAAAGGTGTCGATGACGGCGGGCTGCCTGAGCAGCTTCATCTTGGCTCGTGCCTTGAAGCCGAACATGCCGTCGCCAAACAGGGCCGCAAGCACGGAGGCCTCGTGGCCATGGGCGCGCAGCTGCTCGACCAGATGATGCGTGCTCGACTGCACCCCACCACTGAATTCGGGCGTATAGCCATTGCCACCGGCAAAAAGGACCCTCATGCGGCCAGCTCCTTTGTCGCTCGCGCATCCCGCTCACCAGCCTTCCGGCCGATGGAGATATAGTCGATGCCGTGGCGGGCGAGCACGCGTGGGTCGTAGAGGTTGCGGCCATCGAAGATGACAGGCGTTGCCAGCGCCTGCTTGATCACCTCGAAGGACGGCGCGCGGAAATTCTTCCACTCGGTGGCGATCAACAGTGCATCGGCGCCGCGCAGGGCCGCCTCCTTGGTGCCGCACAGCAGCAGATCGTCGCGCTGGCCGTAGATGGTTTGCGCCTCCTGCATCGCTTCGGGATCGTAGGCCTGGACCTTGGCCCCGGCGGCCCAAAGCGCCTCCATCAGCACGCGTGCGGGTGCCTCGCGCATGTCGTCGGTGTTGGGCTTGAAGGCGAGCCCCCACAAAGCGAAGGTTTTTCCCTTGAGTTCGCCGTTGAAATAGCTCGACAGCTTGTCGAACAGCACCGCCTTTTGCGCATTGTTGCGCTCTTCGACCGACTTCAACAGCGTTGCCTCGAAACCGATGCCGTCGGCGGTGCGGATCAGCGCACGCACGTCCTTGGGAAAACACGAGCCGCCATAACCCAGCCCCGGATAGATGAAGTGATAGCCGATGCGCGGGTCCGAGCCGATGCCCTTGCGCACCTCCTCGATGTCGGCGCCGAGCAGCTCGGCGAGGTTGGCCATCTCGTTCATGAAGCTGATCTTGGTCGCCAGCATGCAATTGGCGGCATATTTGGTGAACTCGGCGGAGCGCACATCCATCACGATCATCTTTTCGTGGTTGCGGTTGAATGGCGCGTAGAGCTCGCGCATCACCATCTCGGAATTCTCGTCGCCGGTGCCGATGATGATGCGGTCGGGCTTCATGCAGTCGGCGACCGCCGAGCCTTCTTTCAAAAACTCCGGATTGGAGACGACGTCGAAGGTGAGATCCTGGCGACCCCGTTGCTTGAGCACCTCGGCGATCTTCTGGCGGACCTTGTCGGCGGTGCCGACCGGCACTGTCGACTTGGTGACGACGATCTTGGGGCCGGCCATCTCACGGCCGATCGCTTCGGCAACCGAAAGCACATATTTGAGATCGGCCGAGCCGTCCTCGCCCTGCGGCGTGCCGACGGCGATCATCTGGATCTCGCCATGCTTGACGGCCATCGCCGCATCGGTGGTGAAGACGATGCGGCCGGCGGCATGGTTGTCGCGCACCAGCGCTTCCAGCCCTGGCTCGAAGATCGGGATGAACCCCTGGTTCAGCCGTTCGACCTTGGTCACGTCGACATCGACGCAGACCACATCATGGCCGACCTCGGCCAGCACCGCCGCCTGCACAAGCCCGACATAGCCAATTCCAAATACCGTCAAGTTCATCCGGTCAAATCCTGTTGTTTATGATGATGCAGGTCCGTCGTCGGACTGCTCGTCGTTTGGCGGGTCACTGCAGCTTGCAGGCGACCGATTCCTTGAACTGGCAAGGCTCGCCGATTGCCGTGAACGCCACGCGGTCGACGGCCATCGTCACCGGCTTGCCAGGATCGGTAAACGGTCCCATCCACTCCTTCAGCGTATCGGTGCCCCACAGGCTGAAGAAGATCTTCTGGGGATGGCTGGGCAGTTGCGAGGCATCGGTCACCTCATGCACGAGCTTGCCATTGACGTACCAGCGCAGCCGCTGCTTCTCCCAAACGAAGGCGTAGTCGTTGAATCCCTTGTCGGCGCCGCCTGTGACGCCTACCAGTTTTTCGTCGTTCGACTTGCCGCCGACATAGGCATTGACCTGCACCTTCGAGGGGTCCTTGGTCAGCACCTCGAAATCGATCTCGTCATGCGGCTGTTTGTGCACCGGGCCGATATAGGTGAAGAAGGCCGCGTTGAGCCCGGAGCCGGTGCCGGTCTTCATGCGCGCCTCATAGGTGCCGTAGCCGAAGCGCGCCTTGGTCTGCACTTCGGCGCAGGAATAATCGCGGTTTTTGAACTGCTTCTTTTCGAAGCTCAGTATCAGCTTGCCGTCGGCGAGCTTGAGCTGGCTTTTCGACCAGGTGCAGTTCTGATGCTTGCCGTTGTCCCATCCATCGGAGACGAACCAGCGCGAACTGCTGAGGCTGTCGAAATTGTCGACGAATGACTTTCCGGTTGCATCCTGTGCGAGCGCACCACCTGTTGCACCAAGCAGACCGACGAGCGCGACCGACAGTTGCAAGGCGCCGAAGCGTCCGGCGACATTTTTGTTCAAGTTCATAGCCAAGTCATCCTTGTGCCTGCATGCCTCCCGCCCGGGAACCACATCCCAACACCCGGCCAGGGTTGCGCCTGGCCGGCAAACTTGTTTCTCCATCCTCCCTGAATCCGTTGCCGACGGTCGCCGGGGCAAGATCGCTCCCGCGTCAGCCTGCGCTGTCGGCTCCCCCAGTCTCGCGACCTTCGGCAGCAAACATGTCGACCGAATGACGAAGCCCGGCGACGAACTCAGTCTGCCTGCCCAGCTCCTCGATGCGACGAAGGCAGTTCTTGAGCGCTTCGGTCAGTTGGTCCATTTCAGCCGCCCGCCGCGACGACACCGCGTCATTGTCCATGGCTTCGACCAGGAAAGCCGCATTGGCCGAGACCGCCTCATAGCGGCTCCTGATGCCAGTTCTCTCCGCCTCGATCTCGGAAGCGAGTTGATCAAGCGAGCGCGCGAGCTGTTCGAAACGAACGCGATCCGTCCCCTGATCGCGGCCAGGGGTACGGGTGCGGAATGCCAAGATCGATGTCATGCATGCTACTCCGCGTTTGGGAATCGAACGTCATTTCAGCTAGCGCCAGCATGCTCGCCGACAACCGCAGTGCCAGGCATCAAATAGTGGTAGCGCGCATCGCCTGCTGAAGGTGCTGAGGACAACGCCCGGCGCAGCGGTTCGATCTTGTCCATGACCACACCACCCACGACACCGGCAAAATTCGCCGGAGAGCGCAGAGCAAACGTTGCTGCGTCAGCGAGCCCGCTGGCCGCCTTGATGTCGAGGAAGCGACGCAGGCGATACTTGTCCCTGACATGGCGCTCATGCTTACGCAGCGCCGGTTTGAACTCAGCCGCGATTTCTGGATTGCCCAGAAGCGAAAGATCCGTGTCGGCGAGCCGTCGCAAATCTTCAGTGCGATGCCGGCCGCTGAGCGATTCCGGCCGCACGACCGCGCCGTAGCCACAGGACCGGATCAACTTGAAGCGCGCGCCATACAGCATCGCCCTGGCATAGAGCGCGTAGTCTTCGCCCAAGCGCAGCGATTCATCATAGCTGAGGCCATGCGCCTCAAGCGCCGCGCGCCGGATCACCGGCTTGAGGAAGCCGAGTTCGCCGCGCTGGGCGCCGCGCCGAGAGATGTTGCCCTTGATGAACTGCACCGGGTCCAGGAACTCTGGAGCAGATACGAAGCTCGGCACCTTGCCCGAGAGAACGTCTCGGGCCGAGCCTGTTTGAACAAAGACGATGTTGTCGGCGATCATGTCCCAGTCAGATCCGCGCAACAGCTTGTTGAACCTGCCCGGCAGGAAAAAATCGTCGGCGTCGAGGATGCTTATCAACGGCGCCTTCGACTGCCTTATGGCCAGATTGCGTGCGGATGAAGGGCCGCGGTTGACGTCGAGCCGCAGCACCAAGAGCCGCCTGCTGCCATCCTCGGCGGCGCGCGCCACCGCTTCGGTTGCATCGGTTGAAGCATCGTCCACGACCACGACCTCAGCCACTTCGGGCTCACGCAGCGCCGAGGCAATAGAAGTCGCAATCGTCTCCGCCGCGTTGTGCGCGGCAATGATGACACAGACGTCGGTTCCGCTCACGTCGGTTGCCTTTCCGCCATAGTCCCGCCCCGGCCAGAGCTATATTGCACCTGCGAACATGGGAACCCCAACTTTTGTTACGGCGTTTCACGTCCCGGCTCGCGGAAGAACGCCGGGGGTCAGGTCACCCCCAGCTCACCAAGGCGTGCAGCCAAATCCCGGCGATCACATCCCGGTGCCCCGATTTTCGTAAACAAGCGCAATGCAAAGCGCCGCGTCAGCTCGGGCAAGGATCGGCTAACAGCGATGGTCGTGGAGTAGGTGGCGCGTGATTCCGCCAAGGTCCAATGCGGTCAGTGAGCACTGCCCTTGGGCGTCAGATCGTCAGCAGGCACGACCGTGCCGGCATCTGCGGGAGCCTTCGCGCCATCCCGGCCTTCGACAGGTTTAGGCGCGCCGCGAAGCACCATGGCAAGGATCGCCAGGAAGTATCCGACCTGCAGAATCACGGCGCAGATGACGATGCGCAGGAAGATCATGCTCCAGCTGGCAGCATCCAGATAAGACCACAGCGCAACGATCACGATCACAATCGCCAGACCGAGGATAAATTTGGGTAAGGTCATTGCAGTTGACCGCCTGCCGGGAGCAGCGGCGTCAGATTCGTCGTGAGTTTACTTGCCATGCCCCTAGCCCTCGCAAGCTTCCGCTAGCGCCCATTTCCCACATCTACCTTGGCACAGACGTATTGATGGCCGGTCAATCCGAGGAACGTCGTGCCATTATATTGGTCGGCCTGGAAGTCAGCAAGCCGAGCACGCTGTCGCAGCTTGCCGAGCAGGTGCAGGTACATGTTGCACTGCACGGAAATTCGAAACGGCGCGCAGCCCCATGCTTCCTGCAATAGAACTATCTCCGCGCATTGGCCAAATTCGGCCATGCATTTCAACAATCGGCGTCATCTGCCGCGAAACGCAAGGCGCGGTGCCAATAAATACTGAATTTACTTAGGCAAGACCAACGCGTATCGGCATATGCGCTTCTTCTGAAATACAGAACGCAATGACCTCGAAACTGTCACATTGTTTTTTTCTTGTGCAACCTACGGTCGCCAATCACCCAGGAATTGGCATCATTGTTTCAAACGCCAAGAAATCGTGTTTTGCAGTGCAGCATGCCCTGGCTATCTTTGCCCTGGGCGGGTCATTGACCAACTGGAGTAGCAGCATGAGGGATATTGCCAAGTCGACGAGCTTGGAATTTCCGCACGCGGCCATGGAATTTCCGCCGCTGGGTGGGGCAATCAAGCGCGGTTTCGACGTCGTTGGCGCCAGCGCCGGGCTCATCGTTCTCAGCCCATTGTTCCTGATGATCGCCTTGCTGGTCAAGGTTTCCGATGGCGGGTCTGTGTTCTATGGCCATCGCAGGATCGGCCGCGCCGGCCGGATTTTCCATTGCCTCAAGTTCCGAACCATGGTGCGGGACGGCGATGCGGTTCTTGCCGCGCATTTTCGCGACAACCCCGAAGCCAAGGCTGAATGGGAGGAAGCACGGAAACTCAAGGACGACCCACGCGTCACACGGGTTGGTGCCGTGCTGCGCAGGCTCAGCCTCGACGAGCTGCCGCAGATCGTCAACATCCTGCTGGGTGACATGAGCATCGTCGGTCCACGCCCCGTCGTGCGCGACGAACTCGAATATTACGGCAAGGCCGTAGTCTTCTACTTCAAGTCGCGGCCGGGCCTGACGGGCCTGTGGCAAGTCAGCGGACGCAACGACGTCTCCTATGACAGCCGGGTGGCGTTCGACCGACACTATGTCGAGAACTGGTCGCTCGTCGGAGACATCCGCATCATCCTCAAGACGGTTCCGGCCGTCTGCATGTCGCGCGGCAGCTACTGAGATTGCCGCAATTGAGGCTGCGCTTGAATGGGAGCGCAGCGTCTCCCCTCACCCGCAGACGCCCTTGGATTTCTGCGGCACAGGAACGGACGACAGATTTGAGATTGCACCTCGCACACCTTTCCCGCAGCCGCGCAAGCCTGCTGTTGAACGGTATCGTTTGTCTTACGCTGGCCTGCTCGGCGTCGGTGGCGTTCGCCGACGATTACCAGCTCGGCACCCAGGACAAGCTGACCATCCGCGTCGTCGAATGGCAGACGGTCGAAGGCGCATTCCGCGACTGGTCCTCGGTCAGCGGCGATTACACGATCGGGCCTTCTGGCAAGCTGTCGCTGCCCTTCGTCGGTGAAACGCCGGCATCGGGCAAAACCACAGCCGAGATAGCCGAGACGATCGGCAAGACGCTGCAGGAGAAATTCGGCCTTTCCGATCGACCCGAGGCATCGGTCGAGGTCGCGCAATACCGCCCGTTCTACATCTCGGGCGATATCAAGACGCCGGGGCAATATCCCTACGCTCCCGACCTCACCGTGCTGAAGGCAATCAGCATCGCCGGAGGCATGCGTCGCGGCACCGAGGGCGCGCGCACCGAGCGCGACCTGATCACCGCCGAAGGTAGCCATGCCGTCCTCTCCGACGAACAGCTCCGCCTGATGGTGACCCGCGCGCGCATCGAGGCCGAGCTTGCCGGCAAAACCGTGGTCGAAGCACCCGAGGACATCGCCTCCCTGCCTGCGGTGCCCGGAATGATCGCCGACGAGACCGCCATCATGGTGTCGCGCCAAAAGAAGATCACGCTCAGGCTGCAGGCGCTGGAAGACCTCAAGGGCCTGCTCGAACGCGAGATCCAATCGCTGGGCCAGAAATCCGAAACGCAGAAGCGCCAGGTCGAGCTTGCCCGGAAGGAACTCAGCGGCATCGACACGTTGGCGCAAAAAGGCCTGGTGGTGAACACGCGCCTGCTTTCAACCGAGCGCGCCATCGCCGAGATGGAGGGCAAGATCCTCGACCTCGACACGGCAATGCTTCGGGCCAAGCAGGACATCAGCAAGGCCGAGCAGGAAGCAATCGATCTCAAGAACGACAACGAGTCCGAACTTGCCGTCCAACGCCAGAAAGTGGTGGCTGAACTCAATGCCGTGACGCTCAAGCTTGGGATGCAAAAGGGCCTGATCTCGGAGGCGGGAGGCGTTGCGCCCTCAGCCGGAGGTGCCGAGCAGGCATTGTCCTATGTCCTGGTCCGCAAAGGCAACGGCAAGACCAAGGAAATCACGGCGGCCGAGGATACGCCGGTATTGCCCGGCGACGTCCTGAAGGTCGAGCGAGCAAGCGGCCCGCTCATCCAGTAACGGCGGCAGGCTGACAAAAAATGCGGATCAGAAAGGCACTGCTGGTCGATCCCGGCCAAAACACGCTCTACGGCGCCTTCGCGGTCGCTGTGTCGTTTTTCGTCTTCGCCTATTCGTTCCGCCTCGGCCAGGTTTCGATCCTGATGTACTACGCGGTCTGGCTGCCGCTGATCCTGGTCGACTATCGCTTCACGCTCGGGCGTCTCGCCCGCTCGCCGCAACTCCTGGCTTTCGCGTTGATCGCGTGCCTCTCCTATTTCTGGTCCGCCGCGCCTGATGCGACCAGCCGCGCTGCCCTGCAATATCTGTCGCATGTCGTTTGTGCTGTCATCGCTGCCCGCGTGATCGACGCCCGCACGCTGAGCATCGGCGCCATGGCCGGCATCGTCGTCGTGCTCACCTATTCCATCCTTGTCGGCAGCTCGGTGTACGATGCGCTCGATGGCACTTACAGTTTCGTCGGCGCCTTCGGCTCGAAAAACCAGCTTGGCTTCTACGCATCGCTGGGCGTGCTTCTCGGCTGCTACTTCGGGCTGTTCCTCACCCGCAGCCGCATCGCGCGTCTGCTTGCCCTCGGCGTCGTGCTCCTGTCGGCAGCACTTCTGGTTATGTCCCACTCGGCGACCTCGATGCTGGCGACACCCGCAACTGTTGTCTTGGTGATTGCGATTGCAGGTCTCGAAGCATTCTCTCCCACCCATCGCAAGATCTTCTTTCTCGCAGGCTCAGTGCTCGCTTTTGCGACAGTGCTCGCAGCCCTCAATGTCGGTGCCGTCGACATGGTGCTTGGCGCCTTCGGCAAGGACACGACTTTGACCGGACGCACCTATCTCTGGCAGCAAGGGCTGGACGCGGCATCCTACGCACCCTGGCTAGGCGTCGGCTACCAGGCCTATTGGGTGCAAGGCTTCTCCGAGGCCGAGCGCCTGTGGAACGAGTTCTACATCGCCTCGCGAACCGGCTTCCACTTCCACAACACCTATATCGAGGCGCTGGTGGAGCTTGGCTATGTCGGCGCCGTGGCCATCATCCTGCCGCTGCTTGCCGTGCTCAGGCTTTGCATATGGCGGCTTCTCAATGAAAGGGACTGGACCGAGCCGCTGTTGCAGACGGGCCTGCTCGCGCTGCTCGTCATCCGCTCCTTCTTCGAGGTCGACATCCTGCAGCCCTACGCGATCGGCTCGTTCCTGCTCTATTACTGCTGGGCTCGCGTCAAAGAGCCCGCACCTAGGCGCTTGGTTGCACAGACGCCCACACCGACAGAGTTTTATCGAGCCATTTGACGGTATTGCGCCACCAGGACCACCAGCCTGGCGCAGCTCAATCCTGATCTCTGAAGCAATCGGCCCGGGCGTCGAAGTGACATCCGGGCCGATCTAGCATTCTAAAAGAGGCGCTCGCGCGGAAAATCCCGCGCGAGCGGTGTCATGCCGACAAGCGGAATTTCGTCTCGTCGATCGCCGCTGCCATCAGGGTCTTGGTGTAAGTTTCACGCGGCTCCCCAAAGATTTCCTCGGTCGGCCCCTCCTCGACGATCTTTCCCTGCTTCATCACGATGATGTAGTCGGCCATCGCCCTGACCACCGCCAGATCGTGGCTGATGAACAGGTAGGAAAGGTCGTGATCGGCCTGGAGCTTGCGCAACAGCTCGACGATCTGCTTTTGCACCGAGCGGTCGAGCGCCGATGTCGGCTCGTCAAGCACGACGACCTTCGGCTTGAGGATCATCGCACGCGCGATCGCGATGCGCTGGCGCTGGCCGCCCGAGAATTCGTGCGGATAGCGGTTTCGCGTGTCAGGCGAGAGCCCGACCTCGAGCAGCGCTTCTACCGCCCGCTTGTCACGATCCTTGGACGACAGCGACGGCTCATGCACGAGCAGCCCTTCGGTGATGATCTGCCCCACCGTCATGCGTGGAGAGAGCGAACCGAACGGATCCTGGAAGACCAGCTGCAACTCCCGCCGCAGCGGGCGCATTTCGGCACGATCGGCTTTTGACAGATCCTTGTCGGCAAAGCGGATCATGCCCTCGCTTGGCAGCAGCTTAAGCAAGGCCCGGCCGAGCGTCGACTTGCCCGACCCTGACTCGCCGACGATGCCGATCGTCTGGCCTCGCTTCAGCGAAATCGATATGCGATCGACCGCCTTGAGCAGCATCGGCGGACCGGCAAGAAAGCCGCCGCCGATCTTGAACTCCACCTCGACATTGCGTCCTTCAAGCAGGATCGGCGCGGTGTCGGCGGGTGGCGCCTTGCGGCCGGTCGGTTCTGCGGCAAGCAGCATCTTGGTGTAGTCATGATGCGGATTGGCAAACAGCTCGTCTGCTTTGCCCTCTTCCACCACCTCGCCGTAGCGCATGACGTAGACCCGGTCGGCGAAGCGCCGGACGATGCCAAGGTCATGGGTGATGAAGACGATGGCCATGCCGAGCTTGCGCTGCAGTTCGGCCAGCAGCATCAGGATCTGCGCCTGGATCGTCACGTCGAGAGCGGTCGTCGGTTCGTCGGCGATCAGAATGTCCGGGTCGTTGGCAAGCGCCATGGCGATCATCACGCGCTGGCGCTGGCCGCCCGACATTTCGTGCGGATAAGACTTCAGGCGGCGCTCGGGGTCGGGAATCTTGACCAGTTCGAGCAGCCTGAGTGCTTCGGCGCGGGCCTCCGCACCGCTCAGCCCACGATGCCTGCGGATCGGCTCCATCAACTGGTTGCCGATCGTGTAGAGCGGATCGAGCGAAGTCATCGGCTCCTGGAAGATCATGCTGATCTTGCGGCCGCGGACCTTGTTGAGTTCCGACTTGCCGAGCGTCAGCAGGTTCTTGCCACGATAGTCGACGACGCCCGTGGCCTCGCCGTTGGAGGCAAGCAGGCTCATCGCCGCCATCATCGTCTGGCTCTTGCCGGAGCCGGATTCACCGACCACGGCAACAGTCTCGCCGGCATCGACGTGAATGTTGATGCCCTTTACCGCTTCGACGACGCCGTCGAGCGTGCGGAAGCGGACGCGCAGGTCCTTGACCGAAAGGATTGTTTCTCCAGCCATCTCACCTGTCCTTCGGATCGAGTGCGTCACGCAGTCCGTCGCCGATGAAATTCAGCGCAAACAGCGTCGAGACCAGGAAGAAGGCCGGGAACAAAAGCAGCCAGTTGGCGGTACCGATGTTCTTGGCTCCGACGGAAATGAGCACGCCCCAGCTGGTCATCGGTTCCTGCACGCCGAGCCCCAGGAACGACAGGAAGCTCTCCAGGATGATGACCTGCGGTACCAGCAACGTCATGTAGATGACCACTGGCCCGAGCAGGTTGGGGATGACGTGTCGCAGCACGATGCCGCGCGACCTGACGCCAAGCGCTTCAGCCGCCTGGACATACTCCTGCCTGCGGATCGACAATGCCTGGCCGCGCACGATGCGCGCCATATCGAGCCACAGCACCGCTCCCACAGCTAAAAACATCAGCACGAAGTTTCGCCCGAAGAAGACGACCAGCATGATGACGAAGAAGATGAAAGGCAGTGAATAGAGCACATCGACGATGCGCATCATCACCTCGTCGGTCTTGCCGCCCATGAAGCCTGCGGTGGCTCCATAGACGACCCCGATGACCACGGCGACGATACCGGCCAACAGGCCGATCGCCAGCGAGATCCGGCCCGCCATCAGCGTTCGCGATAGCAGGTCGCGGCCGGTGTTGTCGGTACCGAAGAGGAAGTACTGCTGCTTGATCGAGGCGCTCATTACAGCCGACAGCCCGTCAGCGGCCGTGCTCTCGAGCTTTGCATCGTCGAACGTGTCGGAACGGTCTAGGTAGCGGATGTTGCGCGCATCGAGCGGCTTTGCCGATGTGACCGTGATGAAGACACGTTCGCCTTCCTGGCGCCATTCCTTGACGTCGACGCGCATGCGCCTGACGGCATCGTTCATGGCGGTTTCGATCATCTCGGGCTTGGGGTAGGCCGAAATGCTTGGTGGGGTCCTGACGTAGTCGGGATAGATCGTCGTATATTGATGCGGCACGAAGAACGGGCCGACAATGCAAACGAGCGCCATGCCGATGAGGTAGAAAAGGCTCAGCATCGCAGCCTTGTTGGCCTTGAGGCGCGCCCAAGCGTCACCCCAGAGCGAGCGACCAACGACCGGTGCAGTGATGGCTGTATCAGTCATAGCGCACCCTCGGATCAAAGAAGGCGTAGAGGATGTCGACGATCAAATTGAAGGCGATCGTAAACAAGGCGATCACCACCACGGTGCCCATCACCAGCGTGTAGTCGCGGTTGAGCGCGGCATCGACGAAGTAGCGACCGACGCCTGGAATGGCGAAAATGGTCTCGACGATGATCGAACCAGTCAGAAGTGCCGCCGCCGCCGGGCCCGCATAGGAAACGATGGGCAGGACAGCGCCCCTGAGCGCATGCTTGACCACCACCGACCAGTCGGAAAGGCCGAGTGCGCGGGCCGTGCGAATGTGATTGGAACGCAGCGACTCGATCATCGATCCACGCATCAGGCGGGCCACAATCGCGATCTGCGGCAGTGACAGCGTCAGGATCGGACCGATCTTGTTGATCAATGCACCGTCTCCCCAGCCGCCGATGGGCAGCAGCTTCCAGGTTAGGCCAAACAGCAGCTGGATCACCGGGGCGATCACGAAGGTCGGGATCGTGCTGCCGGCCGTCGCCGTTGCAATGACCGCATAGTCGCCGAGCTTGTTCTGGTTGAGCGCTGCGGTGACACCGAGCACGGTGCCGACGGCAAGCGCCAGAACAAGAGCAGACAGGCCGAGCTGGATCGAGATCGGCAGGCCGTTGGCGAACAGCTCCGTAACGGTGAAATCGGGCAGGTTGTAGCTGGGGCCGAAATTGCCGTGCAGGAGGTTCTTGAGATAGTTGAAATACTGAAGCCAGATCGCGTCGTTGAGACCGAATTGAGCTTCAAGATTGGCCTTGATCTCGGGGCTGAGACCACGCTCCTGATTGAATGGGCCGCCAGGAGCGACGCGGATCAGGAAAAAGGCCATCGTGACGATGACAAACATCGTCGGTATGGCGGTCAAAAGCCGCCGGAATACATAGATAAACATAGCTACCACGCCTTCGCAGGTTAGCCGGGACCGCCGCCCCCATTCTCAGGAGGCGGCGGAAATGCCGGGACTAGTCCTTGCTGACGAAGCGCGAAGGATGAACGTCCATGACGTTCTCATCGAAGCCCTTGATCTTGGGCGAGACGAGGTTCTTGTAGCTATAATAGAGCAGCGGGATCTGGCCGACGTCGTCGATCAGGATGCGCTCTGCCTCTTCAAGGTCCTTCAGGCGGAGTTCCGGCTTGCCACCATCGGCGGCTGCCTTGTTCATCGCCTCTTCGAACTTCGGGCTGTTGTAGTTCGAATAGTTGTTGCCCGAAGCCTTGCGCGAGATGCCGAGGAAGCTTTCCGGATCCTTGTAGTCTGCGATCCAGCCGGCGCGGGCAACGTCGAAGTCACCCTTCTGTTCCAGGTGGCCGTAGTGCGTCTTGGTGTCGGTATTGAGAAGCGACACTTCAATGCCGAGCGGCTTGAGCTGTTCCTGGATGGCGACTGCCGTGTTCTTGTGGTTCTCCGACGTATTGTAGC
Source organism: Aminobacter sp. 01T433 (assembly GCF_056398585.1). Taxonomy (NCBI): domain Bacteria; kingdom Pseudomonadati; phylum Pseudomonadota; class Alphaproteobacteria; order Hyphomicrobiales; family Phyllobacteriaceae; genus Aminobacter; species Aminobacter sp. 01T433. The sequence goes on along the minus strand of NZ_JBFTPR010000007.1, from coordinate 286,390 downwards.
GGATTTCCATCTTCAGCGGCTTGTCAGGACCATAGCCGAGCTTTTCGAGAACCTTCTTGGCTTCATCTTCACGGTCTATCTGCGACATCTCGGCGAACTTGGCGATCGACGACTTGTAGCCTTCGATGCCAGGAGGCACCATCGAATAGCCCGGCAGCATAGAATTCTGCCAGACCTTCTCGGCCAGGAAGTCGCGGTCGATCGCCATCGAAACCGCATTGCGCAGCTCGACATTGTCCCACGGCGCCTTGTCCGTCTTGATCGCGTAATAGTAGGTGCCGAGATAGGCGCCGATACGCAGCTGATCGCCGAACTTGGCTTTCAAATCAGCCATCTGTTCGGTTGGAATGTCGTCGTTGGAATCCAGTTCGCCGGCTTCGAAGCGCTTGATAGCGGTCGAGCGATCTTCGGTCGGGAAGTAGTTGACCGCGTCCAGCTTCACATTGGCGGCGTCATGGAACTTCGGGTTCTTGACGAGCTTGATGTGATCGTTCGGCACGAACTCAGCCAGCGTGAATGCGCCGTTGGAAACCAGGTTTCCCGGCTTGATCCAGTCGGCGCCGAGCTTGTCGATTGCTGCCTTGTTCACCGGATAGGTGGATTGGTGGGTCAGCATCTCAAGGAAATAAGGGGTGGGCGACTTGAGCGTCACTTCAAAAGTGTTCGCGTCGACAGCCTTGACGCCGAGTTCCTCGGGCTTGGCCTTGCCGGTGTTCACTTCTTCGGCGTTCTTCACGACGTAGAGCATCGAGGCATATTCTGCGGCCGTTGCCGGATCCTCGAGGCGGCGGAAGGAGTAGACGAAATCGTCAGCCGTAACCGGGCTGCCATCCGACCAGGTGCCGCCCTGACGCAGCTTGAAGGTGTAGACGGTGCCATCGTCGGAAACGGTCCAGCTCTCGGCAGCGCCTGGAATGATTTCGGCATTCTTGTCCTGCATCACCAGACCTTCGAACAGGTCGCGCAGGATGTGAGCTTCATAAACAGTCGAGGTCTTATGCGGATCCAGCGATTCCGGATCGGCCGAATTGCCGCGATTAAAGACGACCTCCGCAAAAGCCGGAGCGGACAGCGCTCCAGCAGACAGCGCAAGCGTCGTTGCGAACACTGTCGCTTTCAGCATGTTCTTCAGCATGTTTTCCTTCTCCCAAATAGGCGTGTTCCCCGTAAACACGGCCTCGCCTGGTTAGCGCCCGAATGCCGGATTTTTCCGGTTTCGTTGAGCGAGCCGGCAGCTCCCTACCGCCAGCGGTGGCTGAGACTAGACACGACTTTTTTTATTTTCAACACGACTCGTGCTCACCTAAAGTCAACTTGAGCGAGTTCAAACTAAGCTCCCGATAAAGTAATCGAGCGGGGCCAAGGTGATACGGTCTTTTTCGAGGTCGCGTAACGCTCCAGGAAACGCCGTTGGGCTCAGGCCGCCAAGCCCTTCCGGCACAGGCCAGGAAGCAGGTTTTTCGGCAAAATTGAAAACGCAGAGCAGCCGCTCATCCTCCGACTCCCTCACGAAAGCGAGCACGTCGCCCTTTGCCTCCAGCAGCGCAATCGAGCCATGGATGAGTACCGGAAGCGTCTTCCTGATCGCGAGCATGGCACGGTAGCGAGCCAGCACGGATTCCGCGTCTTGTTGTTGCCGATCGGCCGCGAGGGCACGATGTTCCGATGGAATTGGCAGCCACGGCTTGCCGTCCGTGAAGCCGCCCTGTTCTGCCTGGGCTTCCCACACCATCGGCGTGCGGCAGCCGTCGCGGCCCTTGTAGCCCGGCCAGAAGCGAATGCCGTAGGGATCGCGCAAGTCCTCAAAGGCCAACTCGGCTTCGCCAAAACCAAGCTCTTCGCCTTGATAGATACAGATCGAGCCGCGCAGGCATGCAAGCAGGGCAATCGAGAACTTCGCCACCGCCCCGGGGTCGCCGCCGGGCCTCGTCCAGCGCGTCACATGGCGGATCACATCGTGGTTGGAAAAGGCCCAGCAGACCCAGCCATCGGTCACCGCCGCCTCGAAATCGGCAATGCATGTGCCGACATGTTCGGCCGAGAATTTCGGGCCGAGCAGGTCGAATGTGTAGCACATATCGAGCTTGTCGCCGCCCGACGTGTAGGCTGCGACCGTCTGCAGCGAGCACGCACCATCGCCTACTTCGCCTACCGAAGCGCGCGCTCCATATTCATCGAGCAACGAGCGGAAGCGCTTGAGAAATTCAAGATTTTCCGGCTGCGTCTTGTCGAAGAGATGGTCCTGATATTCGTAAGGATTGGGGTCTTCGTTTTCGCCGGCAATACTCTTCGGCAAGGGCGGGTTGTCGCGCAGCCACTTGTCGTGGACGTAGAAATTGACCGTATCGAGCCGAAAACCGTCGACGCCGCGGTCGAGCCAGAAGCGTACCGTTTCCAGCAGCGCGTCCTGCACTTCGGGATTGTGGAAGTTGAGGTCGGGCTGCGAGGCGAGGAAGTTGTGCTGGTAATATTGCCGGCGTGTCGAATCCCACTCCCAGCCCGGCCCGCCGAAGATAGACATCCAGTTGTTGGGGGCGGTGCCGTCGGGTTTTGGCTGCGCCCAGACATACCAGTCGGCCTTGGGATTGTCGCGGCTGGCGCGGCTTTCCAGGAACCAGGGGTGCTTGTCGGAAGAATGTGACAGCACCTGGTCGATGATGATCTTGAGCCCGAGACGATGGGCTTCGGCGATCAGGCCATCGAAGTCGGCAAGCGTGCCGAACATCGGATCGACATCGCAATAATCCGAGACGTCGTAGCCCATATCGGCCATCGGCGACTTGAAGAAAGGCGACAGCCAGACGGCATCGACACCCAGCGAAGCGATGTACGACAGGCGTTGCGTTATCCCGGCAAGGTCACCACTGCCATCGCCAGTCGTGTCCTGAAACGAGCGCGGATAGACTTGGTAGATGACACAGCCGCGCCACCAGTCGGTTGCCGGCGTTGCTCCGTCTTTCGGCGTCATGACGACTCTCCTTGGCTGTTATTCGCGGGGGCGTTCGACCGCAAACAAGACGCTGCGCGCTGGCACGGCGAAGCGGTCATGCGCCGGCTCCGGCCCATCGATTGCCGGCTGCCATAGAAAACCGGTACGCGACGGCAAGTCGAAGCCCACGTCGCGTCGTGCGCCGTTGATCATCACCGCCAGCCGCCCGCCTGAAGCGTCGCCGTTTGCGACGAGCATCGTGAGGCGATGCCGGTCGGGCTCATGCCAGTTGGTATCAGACATCGGTCGGCCAGCTTCGGTCAGCCATTCGACATCTGATACCATCGAGCCATCGCGGGGTGTGCCCCTAAAAAACTCCAGTTCCGCCAAGGCCGGAACCTCGCGCCTGAGTTTGGACAGACTAGCGACGAAGCCTTCGAGGGCAGTATCGCGGTCGGCCCAGTCGAACCAGGTCAGCGCGTTGTCTTGCGCATAGGCGTTGTTGTTGCCGCGCTGGCTACGGCCGAATTCGTCGCCCGCCGTCAGCATGATCGTGCCACGCGAGGCAAACAGCGTAGCCAGCATGGCGCGTACATCGCGGTCGCGGTCGGCCACAATGTCTGGATCGCGGCTTTCGCCCTCGACACCGTTGTTCCAGGAAAAATTCTCATTGTGGCCGTCGTGGTTCTGCTCGCCATTGGCCTCGTTGTGCTTGCGCTCGTAGCGAACGATGTCGGCGACAGTCATGCCGTCATGAGCAGCCACGAAGTTGACGGTTCGCGTCCTCGCGCCACCGCCGAAAATGTCAGATGACCCAGCCAGCCGTGTCGCCAGCGCCCCAACCATTCCACGGTCTCCGCGCCAGAACCGTCTGACGTCGTCGCGGTAGCGGTCGTTCCATTCAAGGAATTCCTGCGGAAACCCGCCAAGCCGATAGCCATTGTGGCCGATGTCCCAGGGCTCGGCGATCAGGATGCGGTCGCCGATGATCGGATCGCTGCGCATCGCCTGAAGCAGCGGGGCATCGGCGGTGAATTCGCCACCGACCCGGCCCAATACCGGCGCCAGATCGAAGCGGAAACCATCGACGCCGGCATGGACGACGAAGTGCCTGAGACTATCGAGGACCAGCGCCTGTGCTGCCGGGTGATCGCAGGCGAGCGTGTTTCCGGTTCCGGTATCGTTGGCATAGCGGCCCGGATCGTCCACCGCTTCGCGATAATAGGCTGGATTGTCGAGGCCGCGCAGCGACAAGGTCGGGCCAAGTTCGTCGCTCTCCGCCGTGTGGTTGAAGACGAGATCGAGGATGACGCCAATGCCGGCGGCGTGGAGAGCCGCCGTGGTCTCGCGCAGGTCGTTGATCCCCTCAGGCGCCAGTCGCGGGTCAAGCGCCATGAAGGTAACGGGATTATAGCCCCATGCGTTGGTGAGACCGAGGCGGGACAGATGGCGCTCGTCCATCGTTGCCGTCACCGGCATGAGTTCGACCGCCGACACGCCGAGCTTCAAAAGATGCTCGACGACAACAGGCTCGGCGAGCGCACGGATCGTTCCGCGAAGTTTTTTCGGAACACCCGGATGGTCCATCGAAAAGGCTCGCACCGGAACCTCGTAGATCAGTCCACCTTGCCGGAAGACCGGCGGCGCTGGCGGCACGCTTCGAAGAGCGGTCGCCACCGCTTTCGGCATCAACTGGGCCGTGTCGCCGCCCTGCCCGCGCGAAGCAGCCAGGCGACTGTCATAGCGATAGGCACGGTCGATGCAGACAGCATATGGATCGACCAGCAGCTTGTCGGGATCGAACCAAAGGCCTTCGTCTGGCGCATATCGTCCATCGGCGCGAAAACCGTAGCGGCTTCCTTCTCCGAGCCCCGCAACCGACAGCGCGAAGACACCCTCGCCTTCGCGCTGCAATTCCAGCCGCTCGATCTCGGCCTTGCCCTGGGCATCGAAGACCGACACCCACATGCGTTCGGCAGAACTCGACCAGGCGGCGAAGCGGATGCCGCTATCGGCAACGGTCGCGCCGAACCGCGGCCGATATTCAGCCGCCCGGTCCATTGGCATCAGGTGATGACACTCGGCTTGTCGCGACCGGTGTGGCTGCGGATGCCGGCAATGTCCTCGGCCGCCTGGATCAGGTCGGCAAGCGCTGCCTGCGTGTCGAGGCCATGCCGTGCGGGATCGGCCTCGTAGCGCTCGATATAGACGCGCAACGTCGCACCCGACGTGCCTGTGCCCGACAGACGGAAGACGACCCGCGAGCCGCCCTCGAACAGCACGCGGATGCCCTGGTTCTTGCTCACCGATCCGTCGACCGGATCGTGGTAAGCGAAGTCGTCGGCGCTGGCGATCTTCATGCCGCGAACGCTGGTGCCCGGCAGCGAGCCAAGCTTCGCCCTCAGCTCATCGACCAGCGCGTTGGCGCGATCGGTCTCGACCTCTTCATAGTCATGGCGCGAATAGTAGTTCTGGCCATAGGTCGCCCAATGCTTGGCGACGATGTCCTTGGCGCTTTCGCCGCGCACGGCAAGGATGTTGAGCCACAGCAGCACCGCCCAGAGCCCGTCCTTCTCGCGGACGTGGTCTGAACCGGTGCCCGCACTTTCCTCGCCGCAGATCGTCGCCATGCCGGCGTCGAGCAGATTGCCGAAGAACTTCCAGCCGGTGGGCGTCTCATACATGCCGACGCCGAGCTTTTCCGCGACCCGGTCGGCGGCGCCACTTGTCGGCATCGAACGGGCAATGCCCTTGAGGCCCGACTTGTAGCCCGGCGCGAGATGCGCGTTTGCCGCCAGCATCGCCAGCGAGTCCGAAGGCGTGATGAAGATGCCGCGCCCGATGATCAGGTTGCGGTCGCCGTCACCATCGGAGGCCGCGCCAAAATCCGGCGCGTTCGGCCCCATCATCTCGTCATAGAGGTGCTTGGCGTGCACCAGATTGGGGTCGGGATGATGGCCGCCGAAGTCTTCGAGCGGCACGAAATTGCGCGCGGTTCCGTTGGCCGCGCCAAGCCGCTTTTCCAGGATTTCCTTGGCATAGGGACCGGTCACAGCATGCATGGCATCGAAGCGCATGCGGAAGCCCGACTTGAACAGGGCACGCAGCGCATCGAAATCGAACAGCGTTTCCATGAGCTCGGCGTAATCGGTCACCGGATCGACGATTTCGACCTTGATGCCGCCAACCTCGAAGGTACCCAGGCGGTCTATGTCGACCGGTGCGACATCGGCGATCTTGTAGCTCGAGATGACCTTGCTGTGGGCGTAGATCGCATCCGTCATCTTCTCCGGCGCCGGGCCGCCGTTTTCGGCATTGTATTTGATGCCGAAATCTTCGTGCGGGCCGCCGGGATTGTGGCTGGCCGACAAGATGATGCCGCCGAAGGCCTTGCGCTTGCGAATGAGGTGAGAGGCCGCCGGCGTCGACAGGATGCCGCCCTGCCCTACCACCACGCGGCCGAAACCGTTGGCCACCGCCATGGCGATGACCTTTTGGATCACCTCGCGATTGTAGAAGCGGCCGTCGCCGCCGACCACGAGCGTCTTGCCGGCAAAACCTTCAAGCGAATCAAACACCGACTGGATGAAGTTCTCGGCATAGTTCGGCTGCTGGAAGACGGGCACCTTCTTGCGCAGGCCCGAAGTGCCGGGCTTCTGGTCGTCATAGGGCGAGGTCGAGACTGTACGAATCATTCAGGCATCCCTTTTTGGGAGTAGCTTGCGGTAAAGTGCGGCATATTTCTGGGCGCTTCGATCCCAGGAAACATCCGATTTCATGCCCTGCCTTTGCAGCGAGGTCCAGCCGGCGGGATCGGCATAAAGTGCGTTGGCGCGAAGAATAGCATGGTGGAAAGCACCTGCATCTTCCGGCGTGAACTGGAAGCCGGTGGCGACCCCCGCCGCTACAGCCGCCTCGTTTGCATCGATGACGGTATCGGCAAGCCCGCCGGTGCGGGCGACGATGGGCACGCAGCCATAGCGCAGGCCGTAGAGCTGGGTCAGGCCGCAGGGCTCGAACCTTGACGGAATCAATATGCCGTCGGCGCCGCCTTGCAGCAGGTGCGACAGCCCCTCGTCATAGCCGATAACGACGCCGACCCGGCCGCGATGCCGCGCAGCAGCCGCCAACAGCGCGCCTTCCAGCCCGGCATCGCCAGAGCCCAGGATCGCCAGGCGCGCGCCGGAGGCGATAACCGGATCGATGATGGACGCAAGGATGTCGATGCCCTTCTGCCAGGTCAGGCGGCTGACCACGCAATAGATCGGGCCATCTTCGCGATCGAGCGTCATGCGCTCCTCGATCGCGTGCCTGTTGGCCTTGCGCCCCTTCAAGGTCTTTGCGGTATAAGTCGCGGCGAGATGTTTGTCGGTCTCGGGGTTCCAGATGTCATCGTCGATACCGTTGACGATGCCGTGCAATTCGCCGGCTCGCAGGTTGATCAGCCCGTCCAGGCCCATGCCGAAGGCCGGAGACCTGATCTCCTGGGCATAGGTCGGACTGACCGTGGTGACCGCCCAGGCCGCCTGAAGGCCAGCCTTGAGGAAACCGACGCCGCCATAATATTCAACGCCGTCCAGCGCCATCGCCTGCTGCGGCAGGCCCAGACCGTTGAAGATGCTCGCACCAAACTGGCCCTGGAACGCCAGGTTGTGCACCGTCATCACCGAGGGCACATTCGCCGCTTCGCCATAGCGCATATAGGCCAGCGTCATTGCCGACTGCCAGTCATGCGCATGCACGATATCGGGTTTGTAGTCCTTGATTGCACCCGCAGCGATGTCGGCGCCGACACGACCCAACGCCGCAAAGCGCCGCCAATTGTCCTGCCAGTCCGCACCTGTGGCGTCGCCATAGGGACCACCTGGCCGGTCAAAAAGATGCGGCGCGTCGAGCACCAGCATATCGAGGCCTGCGACTTCGGCGGCATGCAATGTTGCCTTGCCGCCTTGCAGCGCCGCGTATTGATGAACCGGCTTTTTCTTCTTCAGCGCTGCCATCACCACGGGATAGCCCGGCAGCAGGCTACGCGTCCGAACGCCGAGCCCGGCCAGCGCCACAGGCAGTGCCCCAGTCACATCGGCCAGCCCGCCGGTCTTGATTAGCGGAAAAATCTCAGGCGTGACCGAAAGCACCTGCACCAATTACAACTCCAACCTGTTGATCATGTCCTGGGTAATCAGGCAGATGCCCTTTTCCGAGACGCGGAAACGCTTGGCGTCGAGCACGGGATCCTCGCCGACGACCAGCCCCTCGGGGATGTGTACGCCGTGATCGATGACCACGCGATTAAGCCGGGCATAGCGTCCAACATGGCAAGCCGGCAGCATCACCACATCCTCCAGCGTCGCGTAGGAATTGATCCGCGCGCCGGTGAAAATCAGGCTGCGCCGCAGCGAAGCGCCTGAAACGATGCAATCGCCCGATACCAGCGAGGACACGGCGGAGCCGCGTCGTCCGTCCTCGTCGTGGACGAATTTTGCCGGCGGCGTGAGTTCCGAATAAGTCCAGATCGGCCAATCGCGATCATAGAGATCGAGTTCGGGCGTGACGTCGGTCAGGTCGATATTGGCCTCCCAATAGGCATCGACCGTTCCGACATCGCGCCAATAGGCCTCGCCTTCCGTGCTCGATCGCACGCAGGATTTGGCAAAGCGATGGGCCACCGCTTTGCCGTGCTGGACGATGTAGGGGATGATGTCCTTGCCGAAGTCGCGGCTCGATTCAGGCTCGGCGGCATCGCGGCGCAACTGGTCCATCAGGAACTTGGTCTTGAAGACATAGATGCCCATCGAAGCCAGCGCATAGTCGGGCTTGTCGGGAATGCCGGGCGGATCGGCCGGCTTTTCGATGAAGGAGATGATGTTGTCCTTCTTGTCGACATGCATCACGCCGAAACCTGACGCTTCCATGCGCGGCACTTCGAGGCAACCGACGGTGACGTCTGCGCCGGCATCCACATGCTGGCGCAGCATCAGTTCGTAATCCATCTTGTAGATGTGGTCGCCAGCGAGAATGACCATGTATTCGGGGCCGTAGGCCTCGATGATATCGATGTTCTGGTAGACCGCGTCGGCGGTGCCTTCATACCATTGCGTCTCTGAGACACGCTGGCTAGCTGGCAGGATATCGAAACTCTCATTGCGCTCGGGCCGCAGGAAGTTCCAGCCGCGCTGCAAATGCCGGATCAGCGAATGCGCCTTGTATTGTGTCGCGACGCCCAAGCGGCGGATGCCCGAATTTAGCGCATTGGACAGCGCAAAATCGATGATGCGCGTCTTACCGCCGAAATAGACGGCGGGCTTGGCCCGCCGGTCGGTCAGTTCCTTGAGCCGGCTACCGCGCCCGCCCGCCAGCACATAGGCCATGGCATCGCGCGCCAGCGGTTGGTTTCTCTTGATTTCCACGGCACCCTCCCTGCTCAGTCCGCCACAAATTCAAGCATGATCGTCGCCAGCGGCGGCAGAAGCAGCGTCGCGGCTGCCCCTCCTCCATCCGTCGTCCGTGCGGTGACCTTGCCGCTGTTTCCCTTGCCCGACCCGCCATAATCCAGCGCGTCGGAGTTGAAGATTTCCCGCCAGGTGCCGACCTGCGGCAACGGCACGCGATAATTTTCGCGCATGATCGGTGTGAAGCTAGAGATGACAGCGATCGGTGCTGCGCCCGGCGCCTTGCGCAGCCAGGCAAAAACCGAGTTCGCCGCGTCATCGACGATCAGCCACTCAAAACCCTCGGCTTCGCAGTCGCGCGCATGAAGTGCTGGCCGCGAGCGGTAGAGAAAGTTGAGATCGCGCACCAGCGCCTGGACACCGCGATGCGGCGCATAGTCGAGCAGGTTCCAGTCGAGCGCCTTCGCTTCGCTCCATTCGGCACGCTGGGCAAACTCCTGGCCCATGAACAGAAGCTTCTTGCCGGGGTAACCCCACATGAATGCGTAATAGGCGCGCAGCGTGGCAAACTTCTGCCAGTCGTCGCCGGCCATCTTGCTGAGCAGCGTGCCTTTGCCGTGCACGACCTCGTCATGGGACAGCGGCAGGACGAAATTCTCGCTGAAGGCATAAAGCAGCCCGAAGGTGATTTCGTTGTGGTGGTGCTTGCGGTGGATCGGCTCCTTGGACAGGTACTCCAGCGTGTCGTGCATGAAGCCCATGTTCCACTTGAAGCCGAAGCCGAGCCCGCCCTCATGCACCGGCTGCGACACCTTCGGCCATGACGTCGATTCCTCGGCGATCGTCATCACGCCGGGATGCGTGCCATAGACGGCGGCATTCATCTTCTGCAGGAAACGCACCGATTCCAGGTTCTCGCGGCCGCCGAACTCGTTGGGGATCCACTCGCCTTCCTTGCGCGAGTAGTCGAGGTAAAGCATCGACGCCACCGCATCCACGCGCAGGCCGTCGACATGGTATTTCTCGGCCCAGAACAGGGCGTTGTTGACGAGAAACGAAACCACCTCGCGCCGGCCGAAATTGTAGATCGCGGTGTTCCAGTCGGGATGAAAGCCCTGGCGCGGGTCGGCATGTTCGTAAAGTGCTGTTCCATCGAAATGGGCGAGCCCGTGCTCGTCGACCGGAAAATGCGCGGGCACCCAATCGAGGAGAACGCTAATACCGGCCTGATGGGCGCCGTCGACAAAGCGGGCAAAACCATCGGGATCGCCGAAGCGGGCCGAAGGCGCATAGAGCCCCGTTGTCTGGTAGCCCCATGACGGGTCGTAAGGATGCTCGGAGATCGGCAGGAACTCGATATGGGTGAACCCGGTCTTGGCGACATAGGGGATCAGCCTGTCGGCCATCTCGTCCCATGACAGGAAAGAGCCGTCGTCGCGGCGCTGCCACGAGCCCGCATGAACCTCATAGATGCTGATCGGTTGGCGCCGATGGTCGGCCGCCCTCCAATAAGCGCGATGCGCGTCGTCGGCCCATTCATGGGCCTGAGGCCTGTCGGTGACCGATGCGGTTGCCGGCCGAAGCTCGGAGCGGATGGCGTAAGGATCGGCCTTAAGCGGCAGCCTGACACCACGGGCACCGATCAACTCGAACTTGTAGGGCCGGCCGGGTCCGATATCGGGAATGAAGATTTCCCAGATGCCGGTGTCCTGGCGCAACCGCATCGAATGACGACGGCCGTCCCAATCGTTGAAATCGCCAACGACTGAGACGCGATGGGCATTGGGCGCCCACACCGCAAAATGAACGCCATCGACACCTTCATGCGAAATCAGATGCGCCCCAAGCTTGTCGAACAGCCGGAGATGCGAACCCTCTGATATGAAGTAGTCGTCCATCGGTCCAAGCACCGGGCCGAAACTGTAGGGATCGGTGAGCCACCAGTCGCCGCCGACATTGCGGGCATGGTAGCGCAGCGGTTGGCGCTTGCGGATTGTCAGCTTGCCTTCGAAGAAACCAACGTCGTTGCGGCGTGCAAGTTCGCCGCAGGCTTTGCCATCCAGCGTGTGGGCCGTGACCGATTCGGCATTGGGTACAAAACAGCGTGCGAGGAAGCCCTTGCCCGATTGCTGAAGCCCCAGAACCGCGAATGGATCGCCATGGGTTCCGTTGACGATCGCCTCGACATCGCTGTCCGCCGCCTTTTCAAGCTCCGGTTTGGTTTCGGCGGCAGCGCCGGGCTTCAGCATGTTGCGGTGTCCCCTCCCAGGGTTCTTCGTGAGGTCAGTTCATGCAATCACATCAGGCCGGTACGTTCCAGATTTCTTTGGCATATTGTCGAATGGTTCGGTCGGAAGAAAACCAGCCGACACGCGCGACATTGCGGATTGCGCGCGCATACCAGTCCGGGCTGTCGCGCCAGACCGCATCAACCTGCCGCTGGGCGGCCGCGTAAGAATCGAAGTCGGCCGCGACCATGAACCAGTCATGCTGGTAAAGCCCGTCCATCAGCTCGCGGTAACGAGTGGGATCATCGGGTGAAAACACGCCTGACGAGATTGCCGCCACCGCCTGCTTCAGTTCTGGCGAACCGTCGATCACCACGCCCGGCTGATATCCACCGCTGCGCCGCTGCTCTACCTCTCCAGCAGTCAGGCCGAAGATGAAGATGTTGTCGTCGCCGACATGTTCCTTGATCTCGACATTGGCGCCGTCGAGCGTGCCGATGGTGAGCGCGCCGTTGAGCGCGAACTTCATGTTGCCGGTTCCCGACGCCTCCATGCCGGCGGTCGAAATCTGCTCCGACAGGTCTGCTGCCGGCATCAGGATTTCGGCGGCGCTGACATTGTAGTTCGGCACGAAGACGACCTTGAGTAGTCCGCGCACCGACGGGTCGCGATTGATCACCTTGGCGACGTCATTGGCCAGTTTGATGATCAGCTTGGCGTTATGGTAGCTCGGCGCCGCCTTGCCACCGAAGAATTTTACGCGCGGCATCCATTCGCGCTCGGGGTGTGAGCGGATCTGGTCGTAGAGCGCCACCGCCTCGATGATGTTCAAGAGCTGGCGCTTGTATTCGTGGATGCGCTTGATCTGGATATCGAACAGCGCCGACGGATCGACCTTTATGCCCAGTCGCTCGGCGACGAGATTGGCAAGGCGTTCCTTGTTGGCGCGTTTGACAGCGGCAAACTTCTCCCGGAACGCCGCATCGCCAGCGAACGCGTCGAGTTCCCGTATCGCCTCGATATCGTCGAGGAAGCCGTCGCCGATAGCCTCCCGCGCAAGGCCGGTCAGGCCAGGATTGCACTGGATCAGCCAGCGGCGCGGCGTGATGCCGTTGGTCTTGTTGTTGATGCGATCGGGATAGAGGCTGTGAAGGTCGGCGAACACCGTCTCCTTCATCAGTTCGGTGTGCAGGGCCGAGACACCATTGACGCTGTGCGAGCCGACAAAGGCAAGATTGCCCATGCGCACGCGCCGCTCGCCATTTTCTTGGATCAGCGAGATCCGGGTGATCTGTTCGCCGGTGAAGCGGCCGGTCGCCCGCGCCTCGAGCAGCACCTCGGCGTTGATCGCGTAGACGATCTGCATGTGGCGCGGCAACAGCCGCTCAAACAGCGGCACCGGCCAGCTTTCCAGTGCCTCCGGCAGCAGCGTGTGGTTGGTGTAGGCGAAGGTACTCTTGGCGATGCCCCAGGCCGTATCGAAATCGAGCCCGTGCACGTCCATCAGCAAACGCATGAGTTCGGGCACAGCCACAGCCGGGTGCGTGTCGTTGAGATGGATCGCCGCCTTGTCGGGCAAGGAATTCAGGTCGCCATATTGGCTCAGGTGCCGCTGAAGGATGTCCTGTAGCGAGGCGGTGGAGAAGAAATATTCCTGGCGCAGCCGAAGCTCCTGCCCCGACGGGGTGGCGTCCGCCGGATAGAGCACGCGCGACAGCGCATCGGCCTTGTTGCTTTCAGCGAGCGCACCGATGTGGTCGCCCGCATTGAACTTGTCGAGCAGGATCGGGTCGAGCGGCATGCCGGACCATAGGCGCAACGTGTTGACGCGCGCCCCACGCCAGCCGACCACGGGCGTGTCGTAGGCAACGGCCAGCACGCGATCGGTAGGCTTCCAGATGTGACGTTCGAGCCGCCCGTCCTTGGCGGTGATCGATTCGACCGATCCGCCGAAGCCGACCTCGAAGGCGCGCTCGCGGCGCTCGAATTCCCACGGATTGCCATGTTCGAGCCAGGTCTCGGGCAATTCGACCTGCCAGCCGTCATGGATTTCCTGGCGGAACATGCCGTTGGCGTAGCGAATTCCGTAGCCATGGGCGGGAATGTCGACAGTCGCCATGCTTTCCATGAAGCATGCCGCAAGTCGGCCAAGACCGCCATTGCCAAGCGCCGCGTCGGGTTCCAGCTTGGCGATGACGTCGAATTCGACACCCAGTGAGGCGAGCGCCTCGCGCATCGCTTCCATCAGGCCGAGATTGGAAAATGCGTCGCGCATCAGGCGGCCGATCAGGAATTCCAAGGAAAGGTAATAGACGCGCTTGGCGCTCTGGTCGTAGGCCTCCTTGGTCGAGGAAATCCATTCATCGACGATACGGTCGCGCACGACCTTGATCGACGCTGTCAGCCAATCATATTCGGTGGCAACGGTGGCGTCCTTGCCAAGCCGGTATTTCAGCGCGCTCAGGATTTCGGCAGCAAGTGCCTCAGGACTGGTATCGCCAAGCTGCGGCTGGGGAATTTTCGGGGTCACTGCGCGGGTCATGTCGCCTCTCGCATCCTGTTCGGCCACCGGATTGTTGCCTCCCTCGCCGACACCTATCCTCCCGCACTCATGTTAGCCATTAAGAATGCGATCTCAATCGATTTAAACCTCCGCGTCAATATCGCGCGACGCGGAGACTTAGGGTTGTAGCCAACACTCAGGCGGCGGCGAGCGCCGCCTCCGGCGGGGCCTTGGCTCCGGTCATGAAGGCCACGGCATCCGACATCGTGTATTCCTTTGGATCGATGACGGTGAGCCTGCGGCCGAGCCGGTGGATATGGATACGGTCGGCGACTTCGAACACATGCGGCATGTTGTGCGAGATCAGCACGATCGGCAGCCCGCGCCGCTTCACGTCGAGGATCAATTCCAGCACGCGCCGGGATTCCTTGACGCCCAAGGCGGCAGTCGGCTCGTCCATGATGACGACCTTGGAGCCGAAGGTGGCAGCGCGCGCCACCGCCACGCCCTGGCGCTGGCCGCCAGACAGTGTCTCGACCGACTGGCTGATATTCTGGATGGTCATCAGGCCAAGCTCAGTCAGCTTGTCGCGGGCGCGCTTTTCCATGGTCGTTCGGTCGAGCATACGGAACCAGTTGCCCAGGATACCTGGCTTCCTGATCTCGCGGCCCAGGAACATGTTGTCGGCGATCGACAGGGCCGGCGACAAAGCAAGGTTCTGGTAGACCGTCTCGATGCCGGCGTCGCGGGCTTCCATCGGCGCCTTGAAGTTGATCACCTTGCCTTCGAGACGGATTTCGCCTTCGTCGGGCGTCATCGCGCCTGAGATTGCCTTGATGAGCGAGGATTTGCCGGCACCGTTGTCGCCGATCACGGCGAGGATTTCGCCGGGATAGAGGTCGAAATCGGCCTGGTCGAGGGCGGTAACGCGCCCATAACGCTTGACCAGGCCGCGTGCGGTGAGAAGTGGTTCGGTCGACATTAGCCTGCAACCTTTCTGATCCACTGGTCGATGGCGACCGCGATGATGATGAGCGCGCCGATCAACAGATATGTCCACTGCGGGTCGGTGCCGATCAGGCGCAGGCCGAGCTGGAACACGCCGACAATCAGCGCCCCAAACAGCATGCCGAGGATCGAGCCACGCCCGCCGAACAGCGAGACACCGCCGATCACCACTGCAGTAATGGATTCGATGTTGGCGAATTGGCCAGCGGTCGGTGAAACCGAGCCGATGCGTCCGATGAGCACCCAGCCGCCGAGCGCGCAGATCAGCCCGGAGATGACGTAGACGGAGATAAGTACCCTGTTGACGCGCACGCCGGAAAGCTGGGCTGCCTCGGGATCGTCGCCGATGGCATAGACGTGCCGGCCCCAGGCGGTCTGGTTCAAAATGTACCAAAGCACCAACACCAGGAGCACCATGGCGACCACGCCATAGGTGAAGACCGCATTGCCAAGCCTGAACGTCCCACCGAACAATTGGAGGATCGGCGCTTGCGCTTCGATATCCTGGGCGCGGATCGTCTCATTCGCCGAATACAGAAAATTGGAGGCGAGCACGATCTGCCACATACCAAGTGTGACGATGAACGGCGGCAGCCTCATATAGGCGACAAGCACGCCGTTGATCCACCCGCAGAAGGCGCCGACGGCGAAGCCGCACAGGATCGCCAGCGACGGTGGCAAGCCATAGCGGAAGGTGAACTGTCCCATCACCACCGATGACAGCACCATGATGGCGCCGACCGAGAGATCGATGCCGGCAGTCAGGATGACCAGCGTCTGCGCCGCGCCGATGATGCCGGTGATGGCGACCTGCTGCAGGATCAGCGTCATCGAGAATGCAGAGAAGAACTTGCCGCCTATGATGACGCCGAAGGCGATCAGCGAGGCGACCAGCACGATCAGCGGCACCGCCGCCGGATTTGAATGCAGGAAGTGCTGGATTTTTTCGACAGGCGAGCGTGTGTGCGTGTCGAAGCTTGCCACTGACGTGTCGCTGGCCGAGAGAACCTTCTCGAACTCCTGCGGTCGCCTGGCATCTGCCGATGCGTCAGACATGTCGAATTCCTCCCAATGAGGGATTTTGATCCCTCTTGTGGGAAGGGCGACCAAGGGGCCGCCCTTCGTCTGAAGAGAGTGTCACGCCGTCAGGCGCTCAGATCAACCCCAGCACTTGGCCAGGCCGGTCTTGACGTCGATGGAGTCCACGCCCTTGGCAGGCTTGTCGGTCACCAGCGCCACGCCGGTGTCGAAGAAGGCCTTGCCTTCGGTCGGCTTGGGCTTTTCGCCGGTGTCGGCAAACTTCTTGATCGCCTCGATGCCGAGGGCAGCCATGGCCAGCGGATATTGCTGCGAGGTTGCGCCGATAACGCCGGCCTCGACGTTCTTGACGCCCGGGCAGCCGCCGTCGACGGAAACGATCAGCACGTTCTTTTCCATGCCGACAGCCTTGAGAGCCTCATAGGCACCCGCGGCGGCAGGCTCGTTGATGGTATGGACGACGTTTAGGCCGGGATCCTTCTGGAGAAGATTTTCCATGGCCTTGCGGCCGCCCTCTTCGTTGCCGTTGGTGACGTCATGTCCAACGATGCGGGCATCGTCCTCGTCACCGATTTTGTTGGGATCTTTCACGTCAATGCCGAAGCCCATCATGAAGCCCTGGTCGCGCAAAACGTCGACGGTGGGCTGCGATGGGGTCAGGTCGAGGAAAGCAACCTTGGCATCCTTGGCCTTGTCGCCGAGAGTCGCGGCGGCCCACTGGCCGATCAGCTTGCCGGCAAGCAGGTTGTCGGTGGCGAATGTCGCGTCAGCCGCATCGGCAGGCTCAAGCGGGGTGTCGAGCGCGATCACCAGAATGCCCGCATCGCGCGCCTTCTTGATCGTCGGCACGATGCCCTTGGTGTCGGAAGCCGTAATCAGGATGCCCTTGGCGCCGTCGGCGATGCAGGTCTCGATCGCCGCGACCTGGCTTTCGCTGTCGCCGTCGATCTTGCCGGCGTAGCTCTTGAGGCTGACGCCGATCTCTTTTGCCTTGGCGGTAGCGCCTTCCTTCATCTTGACGAAGAAGGGATTGGTGTCGGTCTTCGTGATCAGGCATGCGCCAACATCGGCAGCCGAAGCGGGTGCTGCGAAACCGGCAAGTGCCGCAACTGCCGCACCAAAGACGGTCGTCTTCAGAACTGAAAACTTCATCGGGTACTCCTCCCAAAATCAAACCATGCGGTCCCGTCCGCCGGGCACCGCCCCGGACACTCATGCACTCTTCCCAGTCGAGTATCCGGCACCAACGAAACACCAAACGCCATCGTGAGTCAATAATTAAATCACTCTTATTTATTATTGACAGGATTGCGGTCGGCCCGCATTCTGTCCCAAAACAAGAAGATGGAAATTACGGGGAGGAAGCCGGTGGAGGCCGGGAGTGTGAGGCACGGTTCGCCAGATGCTGCGGAGAGCCCGCAGCCGCGCGGCACCAACCAAAGTGGCATGCGCGATCACAACGAGCGGCTGGTGCTGTCGCTGGTGCGGCAAAGCGGTGCGCTGGCCAAATCCGACATCGCGCGGATGACTGGCCTGTCGGCCCAGACGGTCTCTGTCATCATGCGCGAGCTGGAGGTTGAAGGCCTGCTGCTCCGACAAGCGCCGGTGCGCGGCAAGATCGGCCAGCCATCCATCCCGATGTCGCTCAATCCCGATGGCGCCTATTTCATCGGCCTCAAGATCGGACGGCGCAGCGCCGAGCTCGTGCTCATCGATTTCTTGGGCCAGACACGCGCGATGCTGCAGAACTCCTATCGCTACCCTACCCCGCGCGACACCATCGACTTCGTCAAATCGGGCATCGCCCAGATGCGCGCAACGCTGAAGCGCGAGCAGGACCAGCGCATCGCAGGTCTCGGCGTCGCCATGCCTTTCGAGCTGTGGAACTGGGTCGATACAGCGGGCGCGCCGCGCGAGATCATGGACGAATGGCGCAACCGCGATATCCGCGCTGACCTGCAGGCGCTGTTCGGGTTCCCCGTCTATCTGCAGAACGACGCGACCTCGGCCTGCGGTGCGGAGCTGGTGTTCGGCGACATCGGCACACTGCGCGACTTCGTCTATTTCTACATCGGCGCCTTTGCCGGCGGCGGCGTTGTGCTCAATGGCAGGCTCTATGGCGGGCCGACCGGCAATGCCGGGGCGCTCGGGTCGATGCCCGTCCCCGGACCAGGCGGCAAGCCGACCCAGCTCATCGATATCGCATCGATTGCCGTGCTCGAAAAGTCGTTGAATGCCAAAGGCATCGAGGCCGCCTATCTCTGGACCTCGCCGGAAGAATGGGGCGATCTCGGCCCGGAGCTGGATGCGTGGATCGCAACGGCATCGGATGCGCTTGCCTACGCCATCGTTGCGTCGGCGTCCGTCATCGATTTTGAATGCGCCGTCATCGACGGCTGGATGCCTTCGACGATCCGTGCCCGCCTCGTCGAAGCGGTGCAAGCCGCGATCGGCAAGATCGACATCGAAGGCCTGCGCATGCCGAGCGTTCGCGAAGGCACTGTCGGCATCCACGCCCGCGCCCTGGGCGGCGCCAGCCTGCCGCTGTCCGAACGGTTCCTCATCGGCTCGTCCGCACCGTCACGAGGGGTCTAAGCGTGCTCATAGGAATTCCCGCCCTACTCGGCCCGGACCTCTTGTTCACCCTGCGCGCCATGGGGCACGGCGATGAGATCGCCATTGTCGACGGCAACTATCCCGCCCTTGAACATGGCCGACGCGTCATCCGTGCCGATGGGCTCGACCTGATCCCGGTGCTCGACGCCGTGCTGCAGGTGTTGCCCGTGGACGACTTCGTTCCACAGGCGATTTTCCGGTCGTCTGTCAAAGGCGATCCGGCCTTGTCCGACCCGGTGCACGAAGAGATCGAAGCGGTCTGCGCCACGCGCGCGCCCAGCTTCGCCGTCGTGCCGCTCGCCGGCAATGCTTTTTATGAACGTGTGAAAGCAGCGCACACGATCATTGCCACAAGCGAGCCGAGGCTCTACGCCAATGTCATTATCCGCAAGGGCGTCATCTATCCAAAGGGAACCGGCAAGCCATGATCCTGTGCTGCGGCGAGGCGCTCATCGACATGCTGCCAAGGCAAAGCCAGGCGGGCGAACCGGCCTTTGCGCCTTACGCCGGGGGTGCGATCTTCAACTCGGCGATTGCGCTTGGGCGGCTCGGCGTACCGGTCGAGTTCTTTTCCGGGCTCTCCTCCGATCTGTTTGGCCAGCAAATCCGCGAGGTCCTTGCGGCCAGCAATGCCGGCTCGCGTTATGCCGATGTCTCGGCGCGGCCGACAACGCTTGCCTTCGTGCGCCTCACTGACGGACACGCGACTTACACTTTCTACGACGAGAACACCGCCGGGCGCATGCTCACCGAAGCCGACTTGCCAGCACTTGGCGATGACATCGACGCCATGCTGTTTGGTGCGATCAGCCTGATCCCCGAGCCGTGCGGCTCTACCTATGAAGCGCTGATGAAGCGCGAGCACGAAAACCGCGTGATGATGTTCGACCCCAACATCCGGCCGGGTTTCATCCAGGACAAGCAGGCTCATCTCGAACGCATGCAGCGAATGCTTGCCATGGCCGACATCGTCAAGCTCTCCGACGAGGATCTGTCATGGTTCGGCGAGACCGGCAGTCATGACGAGATTGCAGCGCGCTGGCTGCGCAAGGGACCCAAGCTGGTCATCATCACCAAGGGCAGCAAAGGTGCTACCGCCTACTCCGACAAGCACACGGTTTCGGTGACGTCGGAAAAGGTCGCCGTGGTCGACACTGTCGGCGCCGGCGACACTTTCAATGCAGGCGTGCTCGCCGCGCTGCACGAACAGAATGTTCTGACCAAGGGCGCCATCGCCGAGCTGTCCAAAACAGCCATCGAAAAGGCGCTGTCGCTCGGTGCACGGGCCGCTGCGGTCACCGTTTCACGCGCGGGCGCAAACCCGCCATGGCGGCGCGAATTGGCCTGAATCAGGCGCTTTCGGGCGAAATGGCCGATCACTTTATGTTTCGCTTCGCCAAGCCGGCTCAGCAGCCTGCTCGCGAAATCCCATGTTTTCCGCCAATTTGAGCGCGAAATCGCTGCAACCGAAAGTAACGAGAACCGCAGGCGCGCCTTGGATGCCGCAGGGCGCTCGTCTTTTTCGCTTTCGGCAACTCTGCTATCAGCGGCCCGAAGAAAACGATTGGGTTTTGGGGCAATAATGCAGTTCATCGATCTCGGCGCACAGCGCGAAAGAATCCGCGACCGTCTGAAGGCGGCAATTGACAAGGTCGTCGACGACGGCCGCTACATCCTCGGCCCAGAAGTCACCGAGTTCGAAAACCAGCTGGCAAAGTATGTCGGCGTCAAGCATGTCGTGGCCTGTGCCAACGGCACCGACGCGCTGCTGCTGCCGCTACTTGCCTCGGGCATTGGTCCCGGCGATGCGGTGTTCGTACCGAGCTTCACCTTCGCTGCGACCGCCGAAGTGGTGGCGCTCGCCAAGGCCGAGCCGGTGTTCGTCGACATCGAGCCCGATACCTACAACATCGACATCAACAGCCTCGAAGCTGCCATCGCCATGATCAAGGCGGAAGGTCGCCTCAAGCCCAAGGCGATCATCCCCGTCGATCTGTTCGGCATCGCCGCCGACTATGCAGCACTCGACGCCATCGCCAAGCGCGAGAACCTTTTGGTCATCGAAGACGCCGCCCAGTCGATCGGCGGTTCGCAGGATGGCAAGATGTGCGGCGCTTACGGCCATGTCGCGGCAACCAGCTTCTATCCGGCCAAGCCGCTCGGCTGCTACGGCGACGGCGGTGCGATGTTCACCAATGACGACGCGTTCGCCGCGCGCCTGCGCTCCTTTGCCTTCCACGGCAAGGGCGAGACCCAGTACGACAACATCCATGTCGGCCTGAACTCGCGCCTCGACACGCTGCAGGCAGCGATCCTGATCGAAAAGCTCGCCATCCTGGAAGACGAGATGGAGGCGCGTGCCCGCGTCGCCAAGCGTTATGCCGACGGCCTCGGCGACGTGGTGAAGGCCTCCCGCGCTCCCACCGGTGGTCGCTCGGCATGGGCCCAGTACGCCATCGAGACCGCGGACCGCGACGGCCTGAAGAAGCACCTCCAGGAGCAAGGCATTCCGTCGGTCATCTATTACGTGAAGCCGCTGCATGTGCAGGTGGCCTACAGCCACTACCCCCGCACTCCGGGTGGCCTGCCCGTATCGGACGCGGTGCCGGGCACCATCTTGTGCCTGCCGATGCATCCCTATCTCAGCGAAGCCGATCAGGACCGGATCATCACCACGATCCGCAACTATGTCGGCTCCAACTCGGCCAAGATCGCGGCCGAGTAAGCCGCGACTTTCTGATCAGTAAATGAAGGCCGGATCGATGATCCGGCCGCTCGAGACAAAATGCGGATTGGCGAAATCCGCATCGTCCGCTTGGTTGCGCTTGCCGTAGACGAGCGATTTGCCATCCAGCGTGTGAGTGCTCCCGCCCGCTGCACGCAGAACGGCATCGCCGGCTGCCGTATCCCATTCCATGGTCCTGCCAAAGCGCGGGTAGAGGTCCGCCTCGCCGGACGCCACCAAGCAGAATTTCAACGACGACCCCACCGAAACGATTTCCGCAGCTGAAACCTTCTTGATGAAGGCATCGGTCTCGGGCGTACGGTGCGAACGGCTGGCAACGATGGTCAGCGGCTGACGGCCTTCGCGCACATGAATGCGATGACGCTCCGAGATGGGCTTGCCGTCGCGTGCCTCGAAGGCTTCCGCGCGACCTGGACGACCGGAAAAGAAACGGCCGGTGCATGGCGCATAAACCACGCCAATTTCAGGCGCGCCGTCCCTGATCAGCGCGATATTGACCGTGAAATCGGTGTGGCGCCTGACGAATTCCTTGGTGCCGTCGAGCGGATCAACAAGGAAGAACGCACGGCCAAGCTCAGGTGGAACCACGCCTTCGGCTGTCTCCTCCTCGGCAACGCACGGCACGTCGGGATAGGCCGCACGCAGGCCTGCAAGTATCACGCGCTCGGCGGCACGATCGGCCTGCGTGACCGGCGAGGCATCCGCCTTGTCAGTCACCGTGATCCCGGAGTGGAAGACCTCCATCACCGCGCGCCCGGCATCGAGCGCCAGGCGTTCGAGCAGTTCGAGGATCGCCTCGTCAGATGCCGCCGCCGTCGTCGTACTGATGCTCTGCAAAGTCTCGCTCATTCAGCCAGTTCTCGACCGTCTCGACCATCTCTTCAGGCGTCTTGCCCAGAGTCTGAAGATGAATCTCAGGTTTTTCCGGCGTTTCATAGGGTGAATCGACGCCAGTGAAATTCTTGATCGCACCGGAGAGCGCACGTGCATAGAGCCCCTTGGGATCGCGCTTGGCACATTCCTCGAACGGGGTGTCGACAAAGACTTCGACGAACTCGCCCTGCCCCATCATTTCCCGCGCCATTCGGCGTTCGGCACGGAAGGGCGAAATGAACGACACGATGACGATCAGGCCGGCGTCGGCCATCAGCTTGGCGACTTCGGCGACCCGACGAATATTTTCGACCCGGTCTTCGTCAGTGAAGCCGAGATCCCGGTTGAGGCCGTGGCGGACATTGTCGCCATCGAGCACGTAGGTGTGGCGACCGGCCGCGTGCAGCTTCTTTTCCAGGAGGTTGGCGACCGTCGACTTGCCTGAGCCTGACAGGCCGGTGAACCAGAGTACCGAAGGACGCTGGTTCTTGAGGTCCGCACGCGCCGTGCGCGACACATCGAGCGACTGCCAGTGGATGTTTTCCGAGCGGCGCAGCGCATGCACGATCATGCCGGCACCAACAGTGGCATTGCTGATTCGGTCGATCAGGATGAAGGCACCGGTGGTGCGGTTGTCGGCAAAGCTGTCGAAGGCGACGGGCGACTGGGTCGAGATGTTGCAGACGCCGACCTCGTTCATTTCCAGCGACTTCGCCGCCTCATGGGCGAAATCATTGACGTTGATGCGGTATTTGAGATCGGTGACCGTGGCACTCGCCTGGTCGGTCTCTGTGCGCAGGATATAGGAGCGGCCGGGCAAAAGCGCGTTTTCGTCGAACCACACGACATTGGCGGCGAACTGGTCGGCGACATGTGGCCGCGCGTCAGGCGTAACCAGCACATTGCCACGTGACACCTCGACCTCGTCGTCGAGCACCAGCGTAATCGCCTGGCCGGCAACCGCAGTGCTGAGATCACCGCCATGGGCAACGATGCGCTTGACCCTCGATGGCTTGCCCGACTTGGCAACGACGACCTCATCGCCCTGCGAGATCGAGCCCGAGGCGATCGTGCCGGCGAAACCGCGGAAATCGAGATTAGGCCGGTTCACATATTGCACAGGAAAGCGGAACGGACGCGCGGCCGGCTCTTCCTCGACCACCACGGTTTCGAGATGTTCGATGAGCGTCGGGCCCGAATACCAGTCCATCTTGTCCGAGCGCCGCGTGACGTTGTCGCCGAAGCGCGCAGACATCGGGATCGGCACAATCGACTTGAAGCCAAGGCTCGCGGCAAAGGCGGCATACTCGGCCGTGATGCGCTCGAACACATTCTGGTCGAAGCCGACAAGATCGATCTTATTGATCGCAACCACGATGTTCTTGATGCCCAGCAGCGAGGCGATGATCGAGTGGCGCCGCGTCTGGCGCAGCACGCCCTGGCGCGCGTCGACCAGAACGATGGCGAGATCTGCCGTCGAGGCACCGGTCGCCATGTTGCGCGTGTATTGTTCGTGGCCGGGCGTGTCGGCGACGATGAACTTGCGCTTGGGCGTGGCGAAAAAGCGGTAGGCGACATCGATGGTGATGCCCTGCTCGCGCTCGGCTTCCAGCCCGTCGACGAGAAGCGCGAAGTCGACGTCCTCGCCCGTGGTGCCGTGCTTGCGCGAGTCGCGCTCGAGCGCTGCGAGCTGGTCCTCGAAAATCTGCTTGGTATCGGACAAAAGACGACCGATCAGCGTCGACTTGCCGTCATCGACCGAGCCGCAGGTCAAGAAACGCAGCAGCGATTTCTGCTCCTGCGCTGCGAGGTAGTCGCGGACGCTTTCGGCGGCCTCGATCTTGGTGGCCATGGCGTGGCGCATTCTCAGAAATACCCTTCGCGCTTCTTCTTTTCCATCGAGCCGGCTTCGTCGCGGTCGATGAGGCGTCCCTGCCGCTCCGAGGTGCGGGCGATCAGCATCTCGCTGACGATGCCTTCGAGGCTGTCGGCGTCGGATTCGATCGCGCCTGTCAGCGGGTAGCAACCGAGCGTGCGGAAGCGCACCAGCTTGTTTTCCACCACCTCGCCGGGATGCAGCTTCATGCGGTCGTCGTCACGCAGGATCAGCATGCCATCGCGTTCGACCACTGGCCGATGCTTGGCGAAATAGAGCGGCACGATGGGGATGTTTTCCTGAAGGATGTACTGCCAGATATCGAGCTCGGTCCAGTTGGACAGCGGGAAGACGCGGATCGATTCACCCGGTGAAACACGCGTGTTGAAGATCTTCCACATTTCCGGGCGCTGGTTCTTCGGATCCCACGCATGCTGGGCATTGCGGAACGAGAAGATGCGCTCCTTGGCACGCGATTTCTCCTCGTCGCGCCGCGCGCCGCCAAAGGCTGCGTCGAAGCCGTATTTGTCGAGCGCCTGGCGCAGACCAACCGTCTTCATCACATGCGTATGGGTGTTCGAGCCATGATCGAACGGGTTGATATTGTCCCGTACGCCATCCGGGTTGACGTGGACGAGCAGGTCAAAGCCGAGTTCGCGCGCCATGGCATCGCGGAAGGCGATCATCTCGCGGAACTTCCAGGTCGTGTCGACATGGAGGAACGGAAATGGCGGCTTGGCCGGATAGAACGCCTTCATCGCCAGATGCAGCAGGACCGAGGAATCCTTTCCCACGGAATAGAGCATCACAGGCTTGGAAAATGTGGCCGCGACCTCACGGAAAATGTGGATCGCCTCCGCCTCGAGACGGTCCAGGTGAGTCAATCTGGCAAGCATTGCAAAGCCTTCGGAAATCGTTCCTGGTCGCGGCTTTGGCGCCGAAATGACCTGTTGCGCGCATTGTCCCGACAAACAGGCGGTGTCTCAAGCAGCGCAAGACCAAATTTCGCGGCCGGCCAAGTCAGTTTTGCCCCCCGCGCCACGTCTGCGGGAATGCAATTCCACCGCGTGTGCGAACAGGGTCCGAAGCGTGGATAGAGGCGCCTGTTTATCCACGCCCTTTCCGACGGCCGTATCATTGCTCCAAAGCCAACCACAGGAGCCGGCCTTGGAACAAACAACCAATCTGAAAATGCCCTTCATCATGCCTTCGCAGGCACAGAAGCACGTCACCCACAACGAGGCGCTGCTGGCGCTCGATGTTGTGGTGCAGCTGTCGGTGCTCGACCGGCATCTGGCCGCACCGCCCGCACTGCCAGCGGAAGGTGACCGCTACATCGTTGCTGCGGCGGCAACCGGTGCCTGGATCGGCAAGAGCGGCCAGATTGCTGCCTGGCAGGACGGTGCCTGGGCATTCCATCCCCCGGCCAGGGGTTGGCTCGCCTGGGTGGCCGATGAACAGCGCCTCTTCGCCTTTGACGGCAGCGCCTGGCAGGATGCAGTTGCACTCGGCATCAATCCGGCCGCCATGGTCGGCGTCAACACCACCGCCGATGCCACCAACCGACTGTCCGTGAAGAGCCAGGCCGTGCTGTTCGACAATCTGGGCGCGGGACAGCAGGTCAAGATCAACAAGGCCGCAGCAGGCGACAACGCCTCGCTGCTGTTTCAGACGGGCTATTCAGGCCGGGCCGAGTTCGGTCTCGCCGGCGATGACGACTGGCACGTCAAGGTTTCGCCGGACGGCTCCGCATGGACCGAGGCGCTGAAGGTCAGTCGCACGGACGGGCGGGTGCTTTTGCCGGCAGGCCTGGCACTGTCCGACCAGAACCAGGCCGTGGCGAGGCGGCATGTGCGCGAGATGCTCGCAGCCAACCGGACTTACTATGTCCGCACCGATGGGGCCGACGCCAACACAGGGCTCGCGGACACAGCCAGCGGCGCGTTTCTGACAATCCAGAAAGCGCTCAACGTCGCTGCAAGCCTCGATATGGCCGGCTTCACGGTTACCATCCAGATTGGCGACGGCACCTATAGCGGCGCAATCGACATCCCAGCCACGCTGGGCCAGGCGAGTACCGCAGGTCTGGCCATCGCCGGCAACAGCGCCACCCCCGGCAACGTGATCGTCTCAACCACGTCGGCCAGCGCAATCTCTGCTGCGGAAGGCACGCGCTGCCTGGTCAAGAACCTGGAGCTCAGGACAACCACCAGCGGCTTTGGCCTCAATGCCGACGGCGGCACGATCCAGTTCCAGAATGTCAGGTTCGGCGCTTGCGCCCAGGGCCACATCATGTGCCACAACAGCGGCACGGCAACCGCCACAGGCAACTACGCCATTTCGGGCGCATCGCCGATCCATTTGTGGGCGCGCAGCGGTGGAACGATCAACACCGAGGCCCGAACGGTGACGCTGACCGGAACGCCGACATTTGCCACCGCTTTCGCCTTTTGCCAGAACGGCGAAATCTCATGCGGCGGCATGACCTTCGTTGGTTCAGCCACTGGCGCCCGTTACAACACCACCCTCAACGGCGTGATCAATTCCGCTGGCGGTGGCGCTGCCTATCTGCCGGGCAATGCCGCTGGCAGTGCCGCAACGGGGGGCCAGTATGCCTGACCGGTTGCTTTGCTACTGGACGCGGTAATACCTGCCGTACCAGTCGACGAAGCGGACCAGCCCCTCTTCGATCGGCGTGTGTGGAAGCTCGCCGATCAATGCTTCGAGGTCGCTCACGTCAGCCCAGGTGCTGAGCACATCGCCCGGCTGCAGCGGCATGAAATTCTTCACCGCCTCGCGGCCCGTCGCGCGTTCGAGGATGCGGATCATCTCCATCAGATGTTCCTTGCGGCGATTGCCGATGTTCATCACCCGGTGCGGCGCCCAGCTGCCCGATGCACCGCCGGCTGAGATGTCGTAATCAGAGTCGGCTTTGGGCGGCAGATCGATCAGGCGCACGATCCCTTCGACGATGTCGTCGATGTAGGTGAAGTCGCGGTACATGTCGCCGCCATTGTAGATGTCGATGGTCTCGCCGGCGAAGATGGCGCGGGTGAATTTGTAGTAGGCCATGTCGGGCCGGCCCAAAGGTCCGTAGACCGTGAAGAAGCGCAAGCCGGTCGCCGGCACGCCGAACAAATGGCTGTAGGTGTGCGCCATCAGCTCGTTGGCCTTCTTGGTCGCCGCATACAGGCTGACCGGATGGTCGACGCCGTCGCGCGGCGAATAGGGCTGCTTCTTGTTGCCGCCATAAACAGAACTCGACGACGCGTAGATCAGGTGTTTCGGCGGCGTCGCGCGGCAGTTTTCGAGGATGTTGAGGAAGCCGGTGATGTTGGCGTCGACATAAGCTTGGGGATGATCGAGCGAATAACGCACGCCGGCTTGAGCGGCGAGATTGATGACGATCTCGGGCCGGCATTCAAAAGCGGCCTTCACCGCGGCCGCATCGGCGAGATCGGCCTGGATGAAGCGGAAATCGCCATGTTCGGCGAGCATTTCAAGTCGCGAGCGCTTGAGCGAGGTGTCGTAATAGTCGGTCACGCTGTCAAAACCGACGACATCATAGCCCTCGGCCAAGAGCCGTCGTGCAACGTGAAAACCAATGAAGCCGGCCGTGCCCGTGACAAGAACAGTCATGATTTCCGTCTCTTCAAATGCAAAACGCCCCGGCCTTTCTAAAGCCGGGGCGTTCGCAAATCCATTGCTCTGTGCGGGCTGATCAGCCCTTCTTGGGCAGAAGCGCCCAGATGGCCGGAACGGCGGCAGCGGCAAGTGCCACCTTGATCAGGTCTGGCACGATGAACGGCACGACGCCGAACCGCCAGGACTTTTCGGCACCGATCAGCAGCGACAGCCACGAGAAGCCGAGCGCCATCATGACGATCTCGGCGACGAGCATCGCGCCAAGCATCTTGACGATGCTGCGGCCCCAGCCGCGATCGACGGCCCAGCCAACGATTGCCGCCATGGCAACGAAGCCCAGGAGATATCCGCCGGTCGAGCCGAGCATGTAGGCAATGCCGAGGCCCTTTTCAGGCGTGCTCTGGAACACCGGATAACCCATGGCGCCCTGCGCCATATAGAGCAGCAGCGTCGCCACGCCGAGGCGCAGGCCGTAGGCAGCGCCGATGCCGAGAACGACGAGCGTCTGCAGCGACATGTCGACTGGTCCGAGCACGACCTTGGTCTTGGCCGAAGCGATAAGCAGCATCGAACCCGCGACAGCCAGCAGCAGCTGGGTCGCCAGGCGCATTGCACCCTTTTCGGGCAGCGCCGCGGAAACGAGCGCGGTGGAACTGGATGCAACAGCCATGTAAATCCCCTTGTGGTATGCGCGCCGAGGCGTGCCAGATGTTGTTTTCCCTATATTGTCTTCCGTGCTAAGCGGCAAACGAATTTGCCGTTCGCTCCTCGGACTCACAGATATCGGCTGGCCATGTCTCTCGATTTCGACAAACGCTTCGAACCCGCCTACGGCCAGCCTGTCGCTGTCGCGGATAGCATTGTGCGGGTCACCGCCAACAATCCGAGCGCCTTCACCTTCCACGGCACCAACAGCTACATCATCGGCGACGAAACGCTGGCGATCCTTGATCCCGGTCCCGACAATGACGCCCATCTCGAAGCGCTGGTCCGGGCCATTGCAGGCCGTCCTGTCAGCCACGTCTTCGTCAGCCACACCCATCGCGACCACTCGCCGCTCGCTGCCCGGTTGAAGGCGCTGACCGGGGCTGTGACCGTCGCCGAAGGGCCGCATCGCTCGGCGCGACCGTTGCGAATCGGCGAAGTTGCCCCGCTCGACGCCAGCAGTGATACCGACTTCGTTCCCGACCTGGTCGTTGGCGATGGCCAGGTCATCGATGGCGACGGCTGGCGCATGCGCGCCGTGCTGACGCCGGGCCACGCGGCGAATCACGCGGCGTTTGCGCTCGAAGGCACCGGCATCCTGTTTTCAGCCGACCATGTCATGGCCTGGTCGACCTCGATCGTGGCACCACCTGACGGGGCGATGTCCGACTACATGGCCTCGCTTGAAAAGCTGATCCAACGAGACGACCGCATCTATCTGCCCGGCCATGGCGGCCCGGTCTTGGCGCCGCAAACGTTCGTGCGCGGGCTGAAGGCGCACCGCCAGATGCGCGAACACGCGATCCTCGAGCGCCTGATGGCCGGCGACTGCACGATTCCCGATATCGTGCAGGCGATCTATCGCGACACCGACCCCAGGCTTTATGGAGCGGCCGGCCTGTCGGTGCTCGCCCATCTCGAAGATCTTGTCGGGCGCGGCAAGGCGCTCAGCAGCGAAGCGCCGGCGATCGACAGCGTCTATTCCCCAGTCAAATAGCCTATTGCTCTGGCGTCGTGCTCGTCGCGGTTCCGGCCTGATTGGCGATCTCCTGATCAAGTTCGGTCAGGAAGCCGATGATGCGCTCGGCATTGTCGCCGAGGTCGTGGCGGCCGTAGCGCGAGGCAGAGCGCATGTCGACGAAGGTCGAGTCGCCGTCGTCCACCAGACGGATCACCACGTCGGAGGGCAAAGCGAGAATGTAGGTGCGCGCAACGGCTTCGATGTCGACCTCGCCAATTGCCTGGTCGACAGCCGGTGGCGGCACGACGATCTCCCAGCCTTGCCGCGCCAAAACGGCATTCACGCTGTCAAGAACACGGTCGAGCGACAGGTCGTAGCGCCGGCCGGCAACCAGCGGATAGGCCTGCGCTTGCAACGCGCGTTCCCCCGCTGTCGAGGGCTCCAGCCGGTTCATGGCCGGCGTGCGCAACGACATGGCCGCCGTCAATGCGGGTGGGTCTTCGACATCGGTCGAGATGTCGCGGAGCATGGGCATGGTGGCGATCTGGTAGGCTATGAAGCCAAAGGGCGCGAGCACGGCCAGTCCCAGCAAGGCGCCGACCGTCAGGTCGTGTCCGCCCCGGTCGCCGAATTTCCACAACCGCGAAAACGCAAGGCCCGAGAGCAGCAACGCCAAAGCGGCGAGCAATGCGACAATGCCGAGAACCCAGAAAAAGGCAGTGGTGTCGACAAGACCGCGACGATGGCCGAGCACGGCGGTGATCAGCAAAACGGCCGAGAAGGATGCCATGCCCCGGGACAGGCCAGCCGCGCGCGTGGTGCGCTGCTCAACATATCGCGTCTGAAACTCAACCATAAAACCCGTTACCCACCCTGCACCCAGCATCGCCGTCCCCACGGCATACATCGCTGCGGACTCAAACTAGAGCGTTTCCTTCGACGGTTGAAGCGGAAAGGCGGCATGGGCCGCCGTCCCGCACATGAACCTGTCAAATGGCAGTGTCCGTGGGCAGACGATAATCCTTGAACGTCTCGCGCAAGGCCATCTTCTGGATCTTGCCGGTTGCGGTGTGAGGGATCTCGTCGACGAAGGCGACATCGTCCGGCATCCACCACTTGGCGACCTTGCCGTTGAGGAAAGCCAAGATGTCGGTCTTGTCAGGCTCCCTTCCCTGCTTGCGCACGATCACCATCAGCGGGCGCTCGTCCCAGCGCGAATGCTTGATGCCTATCACCGCGGCCTCCTGGACGTCGGGATGACCGACGGCGAGGTTTTCGAGTTCGATGCTGGAAATCCACTCGCCGCCCGACTTGATCACATCCTTGGAACGATCGGTGATCTGCATGTAGCCGTTGGTGTCGATATGGGCGACATCGCCGGTGTCGAACCAGTCGTCTGCGTCAAACTGCTCGGCGCTGGCGCCGCCGAAATAGGAGGCTGAGACCGCCGGACCGCGCACCTTGAGCCGACCGAAGGTCTTGCCATCCCAAGGCAGTTCATTGTTGTCGTCGTCGGTGATCTTCATCTCGACGCCGAACGGCGTATAGCCCTGCTTCTGCTGGATGTTCAGCCGGTCACTGCCTTCGAGATCGTCATATTCCGGCTTGATGGAGCACAACGTGCCGAGCGGCGACATCTCGGTCATGCCCCAGGCGTGGATGACCTCGACGCCATAGTTGCGCTCGAACTTCTCAGTCACCGTGCGCGGGCAGGCCGAACCGCCGATCACCACCTTGTTGAGATGCGGTAATTTCTTGCCGGTCTCTTCGAGATGCTGCAGCAGCATCAGCCACACGGTCGGCACGGCGGCGGTGAAGGTGACGCGTTCGGTGTCGAGCATTTCGTAGATCGAAGCACCATCCATCTTGCCGCCTGGCATGACGAGTTTCGCGCCGACCATCGGCGTGCTCTGGGCGAGCCCCCAGGCATTGGCGTGGAACATCGGCACAACCGGCATGACGACGTCGCGCACCGAAATGCCCATCGCGTCCGGCATCACCGCGATCATGGCATGCAACACGTTGGAACGGTGGCTGTAGACGACGCCCTTGGGATCGCCCGTCGTGCCCGAGGTGTAGCACATGCCGGCCGCCGCATGCTCGTCCAACGCTTTCCAGACATAGTCGCCATCGGCCTCGGCCAGCCACTCCTCGAAAGCCACGACATTGGGCAGCGCCGTTTGCGGCAAGTGGGCGGCGTCGGTCAGCA
Organism: Aminobacter sp. 01T433; assembly: GCF_056398585.1. Taxonomy (NCBI): domain Bacteria; kingdom Pseudomonadati; phylum Pseudomonadota; class Alphaproteobacteria; order Hyphomicrobiales; family Phyllobacteriaceae; genus Aminobacter; species Aminobacter sp. 01T433. The sequence goes on along the minus strand of NZ_JBFTPR010000007.1, from coordinate 254,664 downwards.
CGATGATGCGCTTGAGCGACGGTACCTGCGGCGCGATCTTTTCCACCAGCGGCAAGAAGGTAAGGTCGACGAACAGCGCCTGGTCCTGCGCGTGGTTCATGATCCAGACCAGTTGCTCGGGAAAAAGGCGCGGGTTGAGCGTGTGGTAGACCCCGCCCATGCCCATGATGCCGTACCACGCTTCCATGTGGCGGGCGGAGTTCCAGGCAAGCGTGGCGATACGGTCGCCAACCTTGTAGCCGTCGCGCTCCAGCCGTTGCGCAATCTTCAGCGACCTTATGCGCAATTCGGCATAGTTGGTCCGGACAATGGGTCCCTCGATCGATCTCGACACGATCTCGCGATGCGGGTGCTGGCGGGCAGCGTGGTCAATGATCTTGTGGCACAGCAGCGGCCATTCCTGCATCAGTCCAAGCATGTGGATCCTCCCAGATCATATCTGGCCATTCTGGTCGCAATAGCTGTTTTGTCCAGCCTGACCAAAGTTCAGCCGAGCCGGCAAACCGTAGCGGCCATATTGCGGCCACGGTCGCGGTTAACCTTTATTACCGGCTGGTGTGGTGGGTAGAGTAATGTGAGGGATCACATGGATACGCAGCCGCGCGCGGAGGATGAAGTCCTGCCGCAGCATGACACGCAATCTGAAGAGCATGTTGCCCCCGAAGAATCCGATGCCGCTTCCGGCGTCCTGATGGCTGCCGACGAGGCCGATGGCGCTGACGAGCCGATCGCCGAAGCCACCGACGACCTTTCGCTGTCGGCGGAAGAACTGCTCGACGAAGCGGTCGGCACCGAGCCTGAAGCCCCGCTCGAAGACCTACCGGAAACGGCAGCCGCCGAAGGGCTAGAGCCTGGTGCGGAAGAAGCGACCGCCGACGAGCCGGCGTCGGTCGAACTTTCGGCCGATGAACGCACCGTCGAGGCTGTCGAGCGAATCCAAGTCGAGGTTCCGGCCATGGCACCGAGCGACGTTTCGGAGGCTGAGTTTACCCAGATGGTCGACGACGCTTTGGAAGCTGTAGGCGGCATCCTTCTGTTCAAGATGCGCCTCGATGAAGACGGAGACGACAAGCATGTCGCCGCCGCTTCGATTGGAGACGGTGCACGGCGTCAGTTCCTGCTGCTTTCGCTTCCCGTCAGCGGCGGCAAGCTCAAGGTGGAATCGGCCTCGCGCAGTACCAGCCCTCTGGCCAAGCTCGCCGTAGCCTATGTCGGGGTGGTCGAAGCGTTCCATGCCGCTGCCTGAGCCAATGCAGCGGCTTGCGCGTCCAAAAGGACGCGCAATATCTCAGTTCGTCGTGCCGTCCGTGCCATCGTCGTCGACATCGTCGAGGCGCACGAAGGCGTAGCCTTTTTCCCTGAGCTTCAGCAGCCCCTTGACCAGACCGCCGCCGGCAGCGTGCGTGGGCTGGTTGATGTGCGCGATGATGACGTCACCATCCTTGGCTGAAGAAACGCGGCGTTCGGTTTCGCGTGCGCCAAGCAACGAACCGCCGTCGCCATTGATCGAGTAGCCGGCGATCCTGAAGCCAAGCCCACGGATCAGCGCTATGGAGGTTGGGCTGTATTGCGCGGTCGCGCCGCGAAACCATTTTGGCGCCCGTCCGCCGTGGTCGGTCAGAGCCCGCGCGCCGGCCTCGACCTCGGCCTGAACGGCCTCGGCACTGCCAGCGCTTTTCAGCCCGTAGATGCTGCGGGGCGTATCGACAGCCGGAATGTGCCTGGCACCATGGTTTTCGAGCTCGAACAGCTCTGGATGCGCCTTCATGATCGCCAAGGCTTCGGCGTTCCGCTTCAGCCACATGCCAGTGACGAAGATTGTCGCCGGTATCTTGTTGTCGACGAGCGCCGAGAGGATGCGTGCATCGGTCTTGCCGCCGCATGCATCGAGCGTCAATGCCACGCGCGGGCTGGATTCGCCGGACGGCTTAAGACGCAGCCGGGGTTCGAGCAACGCAGCCGAAGCTGAAGAACTCACCAGCGCCGCAAGGCCGACGCCAATCAAAAACCTGCCAAACATACGCATGCGAATTTCCGGGTATTGCTGTCTCGAACTGCGGCCACTGGCACCTCAAATCTGGCGCCATGATGACGGCTGAGGCTATTTTGCCGTGGCGCTGGCCAGAACGGCTGGCATGCAATACCCTACGCGAGTTGCCTATGTAGGGTATGTTTCGTACCCTACGCCAAAGATTGATGTAGGGTACAGTCATGCGCTTCCCGCTCTCTGTTCACACTGCGTATCAGGATCTTCTCGAAGCCCACCGAATGCGCGACGTGAAGACCATCGCCGGATCTCCATTCCTCAAGGAGCTTCCACAGGGCAAATATTGGTACGCCCGGCAAAGAATCGGTGACAAGCCGGTCGATCGCTACATCGGCCCTGACAGTGAAGACCTTCGTCAGCGCATTGCGCGCATGCGGGAGGATATCGAAGACGACAAGACCTTTGAACGGCACTGTGCGTTGCTGGTTGCTCAGCTGCGTGCTGCCGGTCTCGTTACAGTGGATCGCCAAACTGGCAGCATACTGAACGCGATGGCGAGAGTGGGCGTGTTTCGCCTCGGTGGAACACTGGTTGGAACACACGCGTTCCGCCTCTATGGCGCCGAACTGGGATTTGCCTTTTCAGGCACGCTCGCAGTTACACAGGACGTCGACATCGCCGCATTCGAAAACCTCAAACTGGCGATCGACGACAAGGTCGATCCTTCGCTCGCTGAAACGTTCAAATCCCTGTCTCTGGAACCCGCGCCCGGCCTGGACCCGAAAGGAAGGTCAACGCGGTGGCGCTTGAAAGGCGGCGGAGCGATGGTCGACTTCCTGGCACCTCGCATGCAGAGCAAAAGCGAGATCGTCAGGCTAGAACCGCTGAACGTCTACGCGCAGACGCTTCCGTTCCTGAACTTCCTGATCGCGGAGCCGATACCAGCCGTGGCGTTATATCGGAGCGGCGTGCTGGTTCAGATACCGAAACCCGAACGTTATGCCGTACACAAGCTGATTGTCGCCCAAAGGCGAACCGGGCCGGGCTTGGCCAAAGTCGCAAAAGACCTGGCCCAAGCCGAAACGCTGATCCGTGTCCTGGTGGAGGATCGCCCCCAGGAACTGGCAATCGCTTATGAGACCGCTCTGGGCAACGGAACGAAATGGCGCGAAGCCATCAACGCATCGCTAAAGCAGCGGCCCGAAATCGGCCGCCTGCTTGGCGAGATCACCTGATGCAGCCGGTTATACCCAATCTGCTAAATGGGTATAACCAATCGCCTTCGCCTACCGCTTCGCCTTCACCGCTGCCTGTGCCGCTGCCAGCCGTGCGATCGGCACGCGGAAGGGCGAGCACGATACATAGTCGAGCCCGACGCTTTCGCAGAAGTGGATCGAGGCCGGATCACCGCCATGCTCGCCGCAGATGCCGAGCTTGATCTCGGGCCGCGTCGCCCTGCCCTTTTCCGCGGCGATCTTCACCAGTTCGCCGACACCTTCGATATCGAGCGAGACGAACGGGTCCTGCTCGATGATGCCCTTCTGGCGATAGGTCTCGAGGAACGACGCCGCGTCGTCGCGCGAGATGCCGAAGGTCGTCTGCGTCAGGTCGTTGGTGCCGAAGGAGAAAAATTCGGCCGCCTCGGCAATGACATGCGCACGGATCGCCGCGCGCGGCAGCTCGATCATCGTGCCGACGAGATAGTCGATGTTGACGCCTGTTTCCTGCATGACGCTCTTGGCAACCGCATCGATGCGGGCCTTGACGTAGTCGAGTTCCTTCATCAGGCCGACCAGCGGCACCATGATTTCCGGCACTACAGGGCTTCCGGTCTTCTTGCCGGCTTCGACCGCCGCCTCGAAGATGGCGCGCGCCTGCATCTCGGCGATCTCCGGATAGGAGACGGCAAGACGGCATCCGCGATGGCCGAGCATCGGGTTGAACTCGTGCAGCGCTTCGGTGCGCTGGCGCAGCTTGTCGGCCGGCACGTTCATCGCGGCGGCGACTTCGGCGATTTCGTCCTCGGTCTTGGGCAGGAACTCATGCAGCGGCGGGTCGAGCAGGCGGATCGTCACCGGCAGGCCGGCCATGATCTCAAACAGCTCGATGAAGTCCGAACGCTGCATAGGCAACAGCTTGTCGAGGGCCGTGCGCCTGTCCTTTTCGATGTCGGCGAGGATCATCTCGCGCATGGCAACGATGCGATCGCCGTCGAAGAACATGTGCTCGGTGCGACAAAGGCCGATGCCTTCGGCACCGAACGAACGCGCCATGCGCGCATCCGCCGGCGTTTCGGCATTGGTGCGCACCTTCATGCGGCGCGCCGCATCGGCCCATTCCATGATCGCGGCGAAATCACCAGAAAGTTCCGGCTGCAGCATCGGCACCGTGCCCTTCAGCACCTGTCCGGTGGAGCCGTCGATGGTGATGATGTCGCCCTTGCGGAAGGTGTGGCCCATGGTGATCAGCGTGCCGGCGCGGTAGTCGACGCGCAGCGATCCGGCACCCGACACGCAAGGCTTGCCCATGCCGCGCGCAACAACCGCCGCGTGACTGGTCATGCCGCCGCGCGTCGTCAGAATGCCTTCGGAGGCATGCATGCCGTGGATATCCTCGGGGCTGGTCTCGATGCGCACCAGGATGACCTTGCGGCCGGCCGACTTCAGCTCCTCGGCCTCGTCGGACGAGAACACGATCTCGCCGGTGGCGGCACCAGGCGACGCCGGCAGGCCGACCGCGATGACCTCGCGCTGCGCCTTGGGGTCGATGGTCGGGTGCAGCAGCTGGTCGAGCGAAGACGGGTCGATCCGGCAGATCGCCTCATCCTTGGTGATCAGCCCCTCGCCGGCCATCTCGGCGGCGATCCTGAGCGCTGCCTTGGCCGTGCGCTTGCCCGAACGTGTCTGCAGCATCCACAGCTTGCCGCGCTCGATGGTGAATTCGAGGTCCTGCATGTCGCGGTAGTGCTGTTCGAGGCGATTGGAGATCGCAACGAAAGAGTTGAACGCCTCCGGCATCAGCTTCTGCAGCGAGGGCTTGTCGGAGCCAGCGGCAATGCGTGCTGCTTCGGTGATGTTCTGCGGCGTGCGGATGCCGGCGACAACGTCTTCGCCCTGCGCGTTCACCAGGAACTCGCCATAAAGCATCTTGTCGCCGGTCGAGGGGTTGCGGGTGAAGGCAACGCCCGTGGCCGAGGTGTCGCCCATATTGCCAAACACCATGGCCTGGACGTTGACGGCCGTGCCCCAGCTCTCGGGAATGTCGTGCAGGCGGCGATAGGTGATCGCGCGGTGGTTCATCCAGCTTGAGAACACCGCACCGATGGCGCCCCATAGCTGCTCGTGCGGATCCTGCGGGAACGAGCGGCCAAGCTCTTCTTCGACCTTGGCCTTGTACAGCGCGATGACCGCCTGCCACTGCGTGGCGGTGAACTCGGTGTCGAGTTCGTAGCCCAGACGCGCCTTTTCCTCCTCAAGCAGCTCTTCGAACACTTCGTGATCGAGCCCGAGAACGACATCGGAATACATGGTGATGAAGCGGCGGTAGCTGTCATAGGCAAAACGCGCGTCGCCGGCATCGACAGCAAGCGCCTCGACGGTAACATCGTTGAGGCCGAGATTGAGCACTGTGTCCATCATGCCCGGCATCGAGGCGCGGGCGCCCGAGCGCACCGACACGAGCAGCAGGCTTTTGGGATCGCCGAAACGACGGCCGGTGATCGCACCGATATGATCGAGTGCCGAGCGAACATCGGCTTCCAGCGTTTCAGGATAGCTGCGGCCATTGCCATAATACCAGTTGCAGGCAGCCGTGGTTATGGTGAACCCGGGCGGAACCGGCAGGCCGAGACTGCACATCTCGGCGAGATTCGCCCCCTTGCCACCGAGCAGGTTGCGGTCGCTTGCGCGCCCCTCCGCTGCACCGTCGCCAAACCTGTAAACCCACTTGGTCATGCCGTCTCCTCGCCGACTGAGTGTGGAGCAGGACGGTGGCTGCCGCCCGCTTATGGGCCGAGCGATATGATGCTGCGCTGCGAAAGGCAAGGCGCAGTTCGGCCGGGCAATGACCTACAATCGATTAATGAACCGGCGCTACGACACGCTTGCGGGCCTTGGTCGGCTCATATAGAACATATCAAGAACAACTTTGGAGACGACAATGCGCAAGACCGGCAAGCTCGACTATATCGAAATGGCCGCGGTTGGCGGCACGCTCGACCATGTCAAATCCTTCTACAGCGCGGCTTTCGGCTGGACCTTCACCGACTACGGTCCTGACTATGCCGCATTCGCAGAAGGCCTCGACGGCGGGTTCCAGGCTGAGGTGCCAGCCAAGCCGCTGCCGATTCTCTATTCCGAAGCGCTGGAACAAACCCTTGCCGCGGTCGAAGAAGCCGGCGGCACGATCGTCAAACCGATCTTTTCGTTCCCCGGCGGGCGGCGTTTTCACTTCGTTGATCCAGCTGGCAACGAGCTCGCCGTCTGGGGCGAATAGTCAACACATTCAGATAAGAAAAGCGGCAAAGGCGCGATTGTGCTTTTGCCGCGCACTGCATATAAGGCGGCGGTCGATTGACTCGCCTGCGGCTCATAGTTGTTAGCCTGCGGCTTGTTGGGGCGTCGCCAAGCGGTAAGGCATCGGTTTTTGGTACCGACATTCCCAGGTTCGAATCCTGGCGCCCCAGCCAACCTTCCAGTTTTGATATTCAGTCCGCTTCATTCCGAACCCAACACTGGTGCGGTTAAATCTCTCGGCCAGAAGCAGACGCAAGCTGGCCGATGGACAAAGGCCTAAGCTCGAAGCTCCTGAATTGGAAAGGGAATCTCGACAAGCTCCCTGGGCCATGCAAATTTCGCGCCGGGCAATCCAATTGGGCCTGGGGGATCATGAAGTTCAAGACATTAGTTGTAACAGTTCTAGCGCTGTCGGGCTGTGTGTCCAGCCAAGAGATTCAGAGGGTCGAAGCGTCACAGAGACCGCCGTCGCCAAGCGTCAAAGCCTCGATTGTCAACGCGGCCCGCGACTACCTTGTAGATCCGTATTCAGTGCGTGACGCTGAGATTTCGAGCATCGTAGATGCCACACCAGACGGCAAGATTCAGGCCGTATGCGTCAAGGCGAACTCAAAGAACCGAATGGGTGGATACACCGGCAGAACAGCCGTTTCAGTGCGCCTAGTAAACAACAAGCCGGTTGGCACGCTGGAAAACGCTATGGGGTGCCACCTTCCGAACATGAAGTATTTCCCATTCCCCGAGCTTGAGGCTCTGAAGAACGTGTGAACTTGCCGGCCAGGCAGCGAATGGCGATGTGGCGCAAGAAAGGCCCCGGATTTCTCTGGGGCCTTTTTCCTTACGTTCCTAGCTCGCCTCAGTGATGAGCCGGCTCAGCCATCTGCTTGGCGTCGGGCTCCTCGACATGCGCGGCCAGGTCCTTGCGGGCGATGAAGGTATAGAACATCGGCACCACAAACAGAGTGAAGACCGTTCCAACGAGCACGCCGCAGAAGATCACCAGGCCCATCGAGTAACGCGCGGCAGCGCCAGCACCCGAAGCGAGGATCAGAGGCACGACGCCTAGCGCCATGGCGGCCGTCGTCATCAGGATCGGACGCAGGCGAACCTTGGCTGAAGCGATGATCGCCTCACGCCGCGACAGGCCGTGTTCCTCGCGCTGCTGGTTGGCGAATTCAACAAGCAGAATGCCGTGCTTGGTGATCAGTCCTATCAGTGTGATCAGACCGACCTGGGTGTAGATGTTCAGCGTCCCTAGCCCGAGATTGAGCGGCACGATGGCGCCGAAAATCGCCAACGGCACCGACATCATGATGATGAGCGGGTCGCGGAAGCTTTCGAACTGTGCCGCCAGAACCAGGTAGATCACCACGATCGCCAGCGCAAAGGCGATCAGGATGGTATTTCCCTGTTCGCTTTCCAGACGCGACTGGCCGGAATAGTCGATGAAGAAGCCGGCCGGCAGCAGCGGCCGGGCGATATCCTCGATCGTCTTCAAGCCATCGCCGGTGGTCACACCAGGCACCGGCAGCGCCGAAATCGTTGCCGAATTGAGCTGGTTGAACTGCTCGATCGAAGCCGGCGACGAATTTGTCTTGATCGTCACCACAGCCGACAGCGGCACCATCTGGCCGTTGACGCTGCGGACATAGAACTCGCCGAGCTTTTCAGGGTTGCCGCGATACTGATCAGGCACCTGCATGATGATGTCGTAGCTGTTGGAATCGCGATCGAACTGGGCGATCGAACCACCGCCCACAAGCAGGCTCAGCGTCATGCCGATGTCGCGCACCGACAGGTTGAGCGCTGCGGCCCGGTCGCGGTCGATGGTCACCGTCACCTGCGGCGCATCGAAGGACAGCGAGTTCTGCACGACGATGAAGCGACCCGAGGCCTGGGCCTTTGCCTTGATCTGCTCGGCCACCTCGAAGACCTGGCTCGGATCGCCGGTCGACTGGACGACGACCGAAATCGGCAGGCCGCCGCCGGCACCCGGCAAAGACGGAGGCGCAAAGACCAGTGCTTCGACGCCGCTGACCTTGGACAGGCGCGCCTGGATATCCGCCTGGATCTCCTTTTGCGAACGCGAACGGTCGGACCAATCCTTGAGTGCCCAAACGGAGAAGCCCGAATTGGTGGCGCCGCCCATGCCGACGATGGAAAAGTTGGTCTTCAGCTCAGGCAGATCCTTGGTCAGGTCGCGGATCTGGTCGGTGTAGAGACTTGTATATTCGGATGTTGCGTAGCGCGGCGCAGTCACCAGCGCGAACAATGCGCCGGAATCTTCTTCAGGCGCCAATTCGTTCGACGTCTTGAAGAACATGAAGGCGGTGACCGAAACAAGCGCGATGACAATCAGCAACGTCACCGGACGATAATTGAGCGAGCCCGACACCAGCCGCTCGTAGCGGTTGGCGATGCGCTCGAACGTACGGTCGACGAATTTTGCAAACCGGCTGTGGTTGCCGGCCTTCAACATCCGCGCCGACATCATCGGGGTGATCGTCACGGCGATGAAGCCAGAGAGGATGACAGCGCCCGCAAGCGTGACCGCAAACTCACGGAACAGCGACCCGGTCAGGCCGCCGGTAAACATCAGCGGAGCAAACACGGCCGCGAGCGTGATGGTCATGGCGACCACCGGCCCGAAGATCTCGCGCATGCCCTTGAATGCCGCCTGCATCGGCGACATGCCGTCTTCGATGTGCCGATGGATATTTTCCACCACCACGATGGCGTCGTCGACCACCAGGCCGATCGCCAGAACCATGGCCAGCAGCGACAGCAGGTTGATCGAATAGCCCATCATCAACAGGATGAAACAGACGCCGATCAGCGACAGCGGAATGGTCACCACCGGCATCAGCACCGAGCGGAACGAGCCAAGGAACAGCAAGATCACGACGATGACGATCGCGACCGCCTCGGCGATGGTCTTGAACACCTCGTCGATCGACGCACTGATCGTCTCGGTCGAGTCATAGACCATGGTGATGGTCATGCCTTGCGGCAAACTCGCGCTGATCGCCGGCAACTCCTTGATCACCGCAGCAGCGGTGGTCAGCGGGTTGGCCGAAGGTGTCGGGAAGATGCCAATGAAGGTGCCCGGCTCGCCGTTGAAATTGACGACGGTGTCGGTGCTTTCGGCCGCCAGCTCCACACGGGCCACGTCACGCAACCTGACGACATCACCATTGCTGGACTTGAGCGGCAGCTCACCAAAGGCCTCTGGCGTCTGCAGCGTCGACTTCATGGTGATCGAATAGGCGACGTATTCGTTCTTGGTCTTGCCCGGTGCGGACAGGAAGTTGGACGCATTGATGGCCTGAAGAACCTCAGGTGCCGTCAGACCGCGCGCTGCGAGCTTGATCGGATCGATCCATACCCGCATCGAATATTTGGCCGCGCCCAGGACCTGTACCTCGGCCACGCCCTCGATGGTCGAGACGCGCGGACGGATGACGCGCTCGATATACTCGGTCAGCTGCTCGGCGGTCATGTTGGGGTTCTGCATCGCCAGATACATGATGGCGAACTGCATGCCCGTGCCCTTGACGATGGTCGGGTCCTCGGCGTCTGTCGGCAGCTGGCCGCGCACCTGCTGGACCTTGGACATGACCTCGGTCAGCGCCGTATCCGGGTTGGAGCCAAGCTCCATCTGGACGGTCACGGTGCTCGACGAAGGACTGCTCTGCGAGGTGACGTAGTCAATGTTTTCAGTGGTCGCCACCGCAGCGGCAATCGGTGCCGTGATGAAGCCCTGGATGAGGTCCGCACTCGCACCCGGATAGACGGTGGAGATGGTGATCACCGTCTCCTCGACCTTCGGATATTGCCGGACGGACAGGTTGAACAACCCCTGGAAACCCAGGAGCAGGATCATGAGCGCGACGACCGTCGAAAGGACGGGACGGCGGATGAAGATGTCAGAGAAACTCATTTTGCAGCTGCCTTCGCATCGGTCGACGCAACAGGAGAGACCGTGTTGTCGACCTTGACCGGGGTGCCGTTGGAGAGCCTGTTTTGTCCGGCAACGACGAGTTCGTCACCGAAAGAAACACCTTCCGTGATCTCGACGCGGCCTTCTGAACGGCGGCCAACCTTGACGAAGATCTGCTTGACCACGAGCGCTGGCTCGGCCTGTTCCTTGGCTGGCGCTGCGGCTGCTCCGGAAGCTTCGGTGGTCTCCGCAGGTTTCACGACATAGACAAAATCACCGTAGAGGCTGGTGGTCAGGGCTGTCAGCGGTACGGCTACGACACCGTCTTCCTCAGGAAGCACGACACGCACGCGCACGAACTGGCCCGGGCTCAGCTTGCCATCCGGGTTGTCGATTTTTGCGCGGACCGAAACCAGGCGGCTCTGCGGGTCTACCTTCGGATCGATGCCAACCACTGAACCAATGAAGGGCATTTCGGCGTCAGTGACACCGAAACGCACAGGCTGGCCAATCTTCAAAAGGCCAAGCTGCTGTTCGGGAATGGCGAAATCCGCCCGCATCGTGTCGATATCCTGAAGCGTCGCCACGATGGTGCCTGGCTGGAGATATTGACCGACGTCGACCTTCGGAATGCCGATCGTGCCGGAGAACGGCGCGCGCAATTGCTTCTGGTCGAGCACTGCCTGCAGCTTTTCGACTTGCGAGGCCGAGGTGGACGCAGCCGCGCTAGCCGAGTCGCGTACGACGTCGGAGCCGACACCGCGCTGCTGCAAGGCAACTGCCCTTTCAAACAACTGCTTGTCGAGCGCGGCCTGCGTCTTGGCGGCGGCCAGGTCTGCCTGCTGCACGCTGTCGTCGAGCTGTATGAGCACGTCGCCCTTGTTCACGCGCTGGTTTGCCGTGAACTTGATCTCCTTGACGATACCAGTTGTTTCGACCGTGAGGTCGACACCTTGGGATGCGGCGACCGTGCCGATCGTTTCGATGCCGGGCGTCCAGGCAGCGGGCTCGACCTTGGCGGTCGCCACTGTGACTGATGCGACAGGCATGTTGGCGAAGAATTGCTGGATTGCATTGTCGCGGAACATGTTGAAACCAACGATGCCGCCGCAAACGACGACGAGCAATACGATCGCGATGATGAGACGCTTAATCAAAGGAGATCCCCAATCGGTAAGGAATCGGCACCAGGGCGGGCCGCGACGCATATATTGGACTTCTTTCTTGGAAAGCCCAAGAGCGAGAGGCTTACTGTACCGACTGGACGGTATTGTCAATCCACGATAATGTGATGCGAACGGAGACACCACCAATGTCGGGCCACAGACCAAGCTCTCGCGAAAAAATCCTCGCCGCCGCGGCGGAACTGGCGGATATCGTCGGCCCGGGCCACCTGTCGCTCGACGCTGTCGCCCAGCGCGCCGGCGTCTCCAAAGGCGGGCTCCTTTACAACTTCCCCACCAAAGCCAAGCTGATGCAGGCCCTGGTTCAGGACTATCTCAAAAGCTTCGAGGAAGCGCTCGCGACAAAGGCGGCCAGCAAAAGCGGCGATACGCCCGACAGCAGCCTTGCCGCCTATATCGAACTATCCGCCGAGGAATGCGGACAGAAGCAGCCATCCGCAGCAGGCGTACTCGCAGCCCTTGCCGAAGACCCGGATTTCCTCAATCCCGTCAGGGATTTCAAGCGCCATCTGCTCGACCGCCTGAAGGCGGAAACACCCGACCAAGCCAAGCTGATCGTGGCGTTCCTGGTCATAGAGGGGCTGCGTAGCATGAAGCTTTTCGACATGGACATACTCCACGAAGATGAACGCGACATGGCGATTGCTTACCTGCTCGCCGAAGCGGCTGCGTGACAGGTCACCGACGATGGCATCAACCTGCGTTCACGATTTTCTCACTATACGTTGAGCGATTTTTATGAAATTCAAATGCCGCACGAAACATCGTGCATTCGAACGCATGGCCATGTTGCCCAATGATCATGCGCTAATTTAGCGGTACACCCTTTAAGTGAGCCACTACATGACTTCGCCTTTGCCCGTCACGTTCGTCGTGACAGTAGATGTCGAAGCTGGGCCTCGTCGGAAATCGGCGCATGCACAGCTTTCAGCAATCGCTTGGCCCTTCGCCTTCGTCGAAGGCCTGACACCACAATCCGCTGAAACCATTGACCTTTATGATCCGAAGCGAAACCGCAGGCGCTCGAAGCGCCCGCTTGCCCCGGCTGAAGTGGCGGCCTACGCCAGTCACCGCAAGGCGATGCGCGCATTCCTGGATACGGATGCAGCGATAGGGCTGATCCTGGAGGACGACTTCCGCCTGCTCGAACCAGGCGCTTTTGTTGCACGTGTCGCAGCACTCCAGGCAGCGCCGGTCGAATGGGACATCCTCAAGCTCTTCGACTTCCAGGAGCGCCCGGTTGTGGAATCGGTTGGCGTAGCGGACATCTCGATCGTGTCGCATGGCAGCCCGACCGCCGGCATGGTCGGCTACCTGATCACACGGCGTGGCGCGGAGCGCATGCTCAGCCGGCCGACCGTCTACCGGCAGATCGACGAGGACATCAAGTTCTTCTGGGAACTGGACCTACGGGTGCTGTCGGTTCAGCCCAATCTCGTCACCGATGTCAGCCATGAGCTTGGCGGCAGCATGATCGAGGCGGAGCGCACGGAGATCAAGCAGCAGCGGCATTGGACGGTGTCGGTCAAAGGACTAGGCCAGACAGTGCTGCGCCAGCTCAACTATCGCCGCTACCGCAAGCACTACGGCCTCAAGCTCAAAAACCCTTGAACCGCGTGGCTTAGCTCGCCTCGCGTAGGGCCTCGGCCGCCTGGAGGTCGACCGACACGAGCTGGCTCACGCCCTGCTCGGCCATGGTCACGCCAAACAGGCGGTTCATCCGCGCCATGGTGATCGGGTTGTGGGTGATGACGACAAAACGCGTCTCGGTCGACGCCGCCATCTCGTCCATCAGGTTGCAGAAACGCTCGACATTGTGGTCGTCGAGCGGTGCATCGACCTCGTCGAGCACGCAGATGGGCGCCGGGTTGGTCAGGAACACTGCGAAGATCAGTGCCATTGCAGTCAGCGCCTGTTCGCCGCCTGATAGCAGCGTCATCGTCTGCGGCTTCTTGCCCGGCGGGCGAGCAAGGATTTCGAGGCCGGCTTCGAGTGGATCTTCCGACTCGATGAGCTGAAGCTCAGCCGTGCCGCCGCCGAACAGATGCGTGAAAAGCCGCCTGAAATGGCCGTTGACGAGGTCGAAAGCTGCCAGCAGGCGCTCGCGGCCTTCCCTGTTCAATCCCTGGATGCCTTGCCGGAGCTTGCGGATCGCTTCGATGATGTCCTCGCGCTCGGAAACGATTGCTTCGAGCCGGTCGGACAACTCTTTTTGCTCTTCTTCGGCGCGCAGATTGACCGCGCCGAGCCGCTCGCGCTCGATCTTGAGGCGCTCCAGCGTCCTTTCGATCTCGGCGGGATCGGGCATCGGGCTATCGGCTTCGAGGCCGGTGTGGCGAATGACCAGATGCGGCGGCGTATTCAGCACTTCCTGAATGCGCGCCTCGACCTCGCGACGGCGCTCGTCAGCGGCAGTCAGGCGTTCTTCGGCACGTGCCCTCGCCTCGCGCGCTTCGGCGAGCCCCTGGATCGCGGCAGTCGCAGCCTTGTCGAGCACGGCCTGCTTGTTTTCCGCATCCTGAAGTCGGTCGGACACTTCCTTGCGCAGAGCTTCGGCCTGGGTGAGTTGCGACATCAGCGCCCGGCGGCGCGCATCGAGTTCATCAGGCGCCTCAGCCAGCAGCTCGCGCTCGGCAGCAGCCTCCTCGCGCCGTTCGGCCAGCGCTTCGATCTGCTCGGCGGCACTTTCGGCGCGCAGCACCCAGCTCTGGCGCTCGGCGGCGATGGCCGTCAGCCGCCGCGTCCTTGCTTCGGCTTCGCGGTTGAGGCCGTCATGCACGGCGCGCGCGTCAGCGACCGCCGACCTATCACGAGCAACCGCGCCGGAAAGCTGCTCAAGCCGCACTTGGAGATCGGCGAGATCAGGCGCCGAGCCAAGCGTGTCCTCGGCTTCGACGTAGCCGGCCTGCGCCTCCTCATGCGCGTCGGCGACACGGGCACGTGCCTCGTCCAGGGCCGCGCGGCGGCTGGTCAACTCGCCGGCAGCCTTTTCGGCCTGGGCAAGCGCATCGCGCGCGGCACCGACCTGATGCTGCGCGTCGCGCCAAGCCTGGCGCGCCTGCCGTTCGGCTTCGGTGTTTTCGCGCACGGTATTTTCAGCGAGCGCCAAACCTTCTTCGGCAGCTCGAACCAGGAGCGTCGCCTCGACCGCCTCGGCATCGAGTTCGGCCAGGCGATTCTTCTGGGCAAGGCGCTGTGCGGCGGCAGTCGGTGCGTCGGCACTTGCGGTCAGCCCATCCCAGCGCCACAACCCGCCCTCGCGGCTGACCAGACGCTGGCCGGGCGCAAGCAGCGGCTGAAGCCGTGCCGCATCAGCGGTATCGATGACGCCAATCTGGGCCAGGCGGCGCGCCAGCTGGTGCGGCGCACGAACCACCTCAGCGAGGCTACGCACGTTATCGGGCAACTTCGGGTCGCTTGCGGCTGGCTTGGTATCGCCCCAGTGGACGGGAGCGGCGCGGTCAAGAGCTGCTTCGAGGTCGTCGCCAAGCGCCGCACCAAGCGCCGTCTCAAAGCCACGCTCGACGCCGATCTGCTCCAGCACGGCCGGGAAAAGGTCGCCCGACGCGGCGTTGATGATCTTGGCCAGCGTGCGCGCCTCGGTCTCGATGCGCGCGAGCTCGGCCTTCGCCTCTTGCAACGGCGCACGCGACGAGGCCTCCGCCTGCCGTGCCTCGGTGACAGCACGCTCGGCCTCGGTGGCGGCGAATTCGGCCTCTTCCAGCGCTTCCTGGGCGGCCTCGGCCAGCATCTGCTTTTCCGCCGGGTCGGCGAGCGCTGAAATGCGCGCGGCGATTTCACCGGCCTCGCGATCAAGCTCGGTTAGCTGGCGGGCAAAACGGTCGCGACGCTCGGCGGCATCACGCATCGCGCGTTCGGCCTGGGTGCGACCAGCGGCAGCCTCGGCGCGCTCGGCGGTCACGCGGCCCAGATCGGCCTCGGTCAGCGCAAGCGTTGCCATCGCCTCTTCGAAGGCCGCGCGGGTATGCGTCTCGCGATCGGTAGCCCCGGCATTCTCGTCGTTGAGCGCCTTCTCCTCGGCGTCGAGGCGCGAAAGGATTGCGGCATTGTCACCGATCATGCGCTGTTCGCGGGCGATGTCGGCGTCAAGCTGCTGCAGGCGCCGGTCGAGTTCGCTCTGGCGCGAATTGATGCGGCCTGCTTCTTCCTCAAGCTGGGAGCGGGCGATGGAAAGCCGCTGGAAGGTTGCGGCTGCCGCTGCCGCGGCATCGCGCATTTCAGGCAGCTTGTGCGCGCCTATCGCCTGGTCCTTGGCGGCGGCCATCTGGGCGGCGGCACGGTCACCGACAAGTGCTGTGGCCGTCGCAAGTGCCGACTGAGCCTCGCCTTCCTGCACTTTGGCCAGCGTCCAGCGCAGATGCAGCAGCGTCGCTTCCGCCTTGCGGATATCGGCCGACAGGTTCTTGAAGCGCGAAGCCTGCCGCGCCTGGCGCTTCAGGCTTTCGATCTGGCTTTCGAGTTCGCCGACGACATCGTCAAGGCGCTCGAGATTTTGTTCGGCGGCGCGCAGGCGCAGCTCGGCCTCATGGCGGCGCGTATGCAGGCCCGAAATGCCAGCCGCTTCTTCAAGCAGCGCGCGGCGTGCTTGCGGCTTTGCCTGGATGAGTTCGCCGATGCGGCCCTGCCCCACCATCGAGGGCGAGCGCGCGCCGGTCGACTGGTCGGCGAACAGCAGCTGCACATCCTTGGCGCGGGCTTCCTTGCCGTTGATGCGATAGATGGAGCCGGCCTCGCGCTCGATGCGGCGCGACACCTGCAATTCGTCGGCATCGTTGAAAGAAGCTGGCGCGGTGCGGTCGGTGTTGTCGAGAAACAGCGTCACTTCGGCGGTGTTGCGTGCCGGCCGCGTGCCAGAGCCCGAGAAGATGACATCGTCCATGCCCGAAGCGCGCATGTTCTTGTATGAGCTTTCGCCCATCACCCAGCGCAACGCTTCGACCAGATTGGACTTGCCGCAGCCATTCGGCCCGACGATGCCGGTGAGGCCGCGTTCGATGACGAACTCGCCGGGCTCGACGAATGATTTGAAACCGAGGAGGCGGAGGCGCGAAAACTTCATTCGCGCCGTTCCGCACGGAAGGGTGCACCGAAGCTGCGTTGCCTCGGCGCCATGACCCTATCAGAGCATGCCGTCGATAACCGCCGACATTTCTTCAATCGTCATTGCCCCTTTGTAGACATTCCCGTTGATGAAGAAGGTCGGGGTCGAGTCGACCTTGAAATCCTTCTCGCCGCGGGCGCGCACTGCCCTGATATCGTCCAGAAGCTTCTGATCAGTCAAGCAGGCCTCGAACGACTCCTGTGTAAAGCCGGCGAGCTTGGAAATCTGCAGCAGTGCATCCTTGGGCGTCTGCGAAGCCGCCCAGTTCTGCTGCTGCTTGAACAGCACGTCGACCATCGGGAAGTAGTTGTCCTTCGAGCAGCGCGCAAGCATGAAGCCTGCTTCGGCCAGCGGATCGAAGGGAAACTCGCGGTAGATCAGCCGCACCTTGCCGGTGTCGATGTATTTGGTCTTGAGCGCCGGCAACGTCGTCTCGTGGAAATGCGCGCAGTGCGGGCAGGTCATCGAGGCATATTCAACGATGGTGACCGGCGCATCGGCCTTGCCCAGCGACATATCAGGCAGGCTTCCGGCTTCGAGCAGCTTGGCCATGTCGACTGAGCCCTGCGAGACGGGAGCCTTTACAGCAGGTGCTGCAGCTGCAGCTGGCGTTGCTGCTGGGGTCGCCGGTTCGGCAGGCTTGGCGGGCGTTGCTGCGTTGGCCTGCTCGCCGGAGTCGCTGCAAGCGGAAAGCAACGCTGCTGCCGATACGGCTGCGAGCCCGGTAAGTGCGGTCCTGCGAGAAATGGAACGGAGCATACGAATCACCTGACGATGGTTGGATTTTGCGATGTTCAGATACGTGAAAGCGATAGTTGGCGCGAATTAAGGCATGGCTGTCCCCAAACCAATCGCGATTATCCGCACATGCGATCACAAATACGCGAGAAAGACGGCAAAATTCTACTTTCGGCTGCCCAGGATGCTCGCCCCAAGCTTTTCCAGCGAAGCCTTCAGGCCCTCGTCTTCTATGTATTGGACCGTTCCCGCCAGCTTGCCCTGCTCGGCGTCGGTGAGCTTGCGCAGGCGCGGACGAGCCTTGGCCGCTGCCGAAGTCACCGGCTTCTGCACGATGCGAATGCGGCCGATGGCGTTGAAGCCTAGATAAGAATTGACCCGGCCGATGATCTCGCCGGTCTCGTGTTGGAGGTGAAGGGCTGCCGGTCCCGAACAGGCAACGATCAGCACCGCCGGCTCGAACGGGTCGTCCTCATGCATGCGCCGCGGCCATTGGATCTTTTCGGGCCTTGTGTTGTGAGCCAGGCGCGGGCCGACGATCTCCTCCCATGACTGGACGAGACCTACCGAGATGCCGGTGCGCTTGCGTAGAACCGGATCGAGGATGGCATTTGCCAGATCGCTGACCGGAACGGGATTGCCCGTCCATCTTTTCCCTGCCATGTCGTTCTCCAGAAATGACCCTGTCGACACGCAACGCCGAAGGCAGTCCACCCCATCAATGGCATCCCGAACCGATCCCCGCAAGCACGCCACTGACGTGGATGGCACCATCGCCACCCAATTGCTCGACTGGTATGACGTTCATCATCGCGAGTTGCCCTGGCGCACGGCCCCAGGCGACCTGAAGCGCGGCATCAAACCCGACCCGTACCGTGTCTGGCTCTCCGAAATCATGCTCCAGCAGACCACCGTCGAGGCGGTGAAGCCCTATTTTCGGGCGTTTCTGGACAAATGGCCCGATGTCGGCGCTCTCGCCGCTGCCGAAACCGAAGACGTCATGAAAGCCTGGGCCGGGCTCGGCTATTATTCCCGCGCCCGCAATCTCAAGGTCTGCGCCGAAACAGTGGCGCTTTCGCATGGTGGACGCTTCCCCGACAGCGAAGATGGCCTGCGCGCCTTGCCCGGCATCGGGCCCTATACGGCAGCTGCGATCGCCTCCATCGCGTTCAACCGGCCTGCGGCGGTCGTCGACGGCAATGTCGAGCGCGTGGTCACGCGGCTGTTTTCGATCGCAACGCCCCTGCCCCAGGCCAAGGTCGAAATCCGCGCCCATGTCGAACGCATGCTGGCCACCGCGCGACCTGGCGATTTCGCCCAGGCGATGATGGATCTCGGCGCCACCATCTGCACGCCACGCCGCCCGCGCTGCATGCTGTGCCCACTACGGTCCGATTGCAGCGCGGTCGTCTCAGGCGATCCGGAGTTCTATCCGGTCAAACCGGCCAAGGCGGAACGACCGCAGCGGCGCGGTGCGGCCTTCGTCGCGGTCAGGAATGACGGCGCGGTGCTTTTGCGCAAGCGTCCGGGCAAGGGTCTGCTCGGCGGCATGACCGAGGTGCCGACCACCGATTGGACCTCGCGCGTCGATGGCGCGACCGGCGCTGACAGCGCGCCTTTTGCCGCGAAATGGCAGCGTGCGGGCACCATCACCCACGTCTTCACCCATTTTTCCCTCTATCTCGACGTCTTTCGCGCCGAAGCGGCCTCGGATCAGGCGCCCGACGGCCACTTCTGGTCGGCAGCCGCCGACCTTGCTGGCGAAGCCTTGCCAAGCGTCATGAAAAAAGTCATCGAAGCTGCCATACCGGGTGCTACGAAACGAGGACGCTAGCGAAGCCATGAGCGAAATCCGCCACATCGTCTACGACATCGGCAAGGTTCTGATCCACTACGACCCTGACCTGCCTTTCAGCCGCATCATCCCCGATCCGGTCGTGCGCCGCTGGTTCTTCGATAATGTCTGCACCAGCGAGTGGAATATCGAACAGGATCGCGGCCGCACCTGGGAAGAGGCCGAAGCGCTGCTGATCGCCGATTTTCCCGAGCATGAAAACAGCATCCGCGCCTTCCGCCGGCACTGGCACGACATGGTGCCGCACGCCTATGACGACTCGGTCGCCTTAATGGAAGGCCTCGTCGACGCCGGCCATGACGTCACCATGCTGACCAACTGGGCATCCGACACGTTTCGCGAGGCGCGCGGTCGCTTTCCCTTCCTAGAAAGGCCGCGTGGCGTGACGGTTTCCGGCGACATCGGCCTGATCAAGCCCGATCGCCGCATCTACGACCGTCACGTAGCGTCCTTCGATCTCGACCCGAAGGCTTCGCTGTTCATCGATGACAGCCAGAAGAATGTTGATGGCGCGATAAATGCCGGCTGGCAGGCGGTTCTGTTCACAAATGCGAAGACGCTCGAGGCGGACCTCGAGCGTCTCGGGATCGGACGGTGACTGGAAACCCGCCGATCTGCAAAATCCGGAGCGCCTAGGCGCCCGGAATTCGAGCTTTTATTGCAGGATCTGGAAAGCTTCTGCAGGGCCAGAACTGGCTGGCCATGGTGCCTGTGCAGCCGCGCCGGATGCCCTTCGAGGCCCGGCGCGACGCTTGATTGATCAGGCCCCGGCCTTTTCCATGCCGACGCGCACGATGCGGCGCAATTCGTCGATCTGGGTCAGGCCGCCGGCACGTTCATAGTGCCAGAAGGTCCAGCCGTTGCAGGCATCCAACCCTTGAACCGCAGCACCGACGCGATGGATCGAGCCGGCGGTATCGCCGATCGACAGTGTACCGTCGGCGCGAACATTCGCCGCCCAGCGCCTCTTGGCGTCGTAGAGCGTGGTGCCCGGCGTCAGCAGTCCCATGTCGAGGAGGCTGCCAAACGCGACACGCGGTTCTGCGCGCTTGCCGGTCAAGACGGTCAGCGTCGGGCCATCGAGCGGGCGCACCGAGGCGATGCGCTCCTGGGCCGCGTCGATGTAAGCCTGTTCGCGCTCGATGCCGACGAAGTGGCGGCCGAGGCGTTTTGCGACGGCACCGGTCGTGCCGGAACCGAAGAACGGGTCAAGCACGACGTCGCCCGGCTGGGTCGAAGCCATCATGACGCGAGCCAGCAGCGCCTCCGGCTTCTGCGTCGGATGCAGCTTGTTGCCGTCGTCGTCTTTCAGCCGCTCGCCGCCGGTGCAGATCGGAAACAGCCAGTCCGAGCGCATCTGGATGTCGTCATTCGAAGCCTTCAGCGCGTCGTAGTTGAAGGTGTAGTTCTTGCCCTTCTGGTCACGCGAGGCCCAGATCATAGTCTCATGGGCGTTCTGGAAGCGGCGGCCGCGGAAATTCGGCATCGGGTTGGTCTTGCGCCACACGATGTCATTGAGCATCCAGAAGCCGAGATCCTGCATGATCGCGCCGACGCGGAAAATGTTGTGGTACGAGCCGATGACCCAGATGGTGCCGTTCGGCTTCAGCACGCGGCGGGCAGCCAAAAGCCAGGCGCGGGTGAAGGCGTCGTAGGCGGCGAAGCTTTCGAACTGGTCCCAATGATCGTCGACCGCGTCGACCTTCGACTGATCGGGACGATGCAGGTCGCCGTCGAGCTGGAGGTTGTAGGGCGGGTCGGCAAAGATGACGTCGACCGAGGCCGTGGGAAGCTTATCGAGTGCGGCGATGCAGTCACCCTTGATAATGGTATCGAGCCATTCAGAGCGCTGTGGTGTGCGGGAAAGTTGGCTAAGAGGACGCACTGCTGACATTCTGACACCCGGCTGACGCGTTACTGTTTACTCGCTGTTATGGTTACCGATCAGCGTAAATAATTGGTGAAGCCGCCGCCCAAATTTGCGGATCGGGCCAGAATGGTGTAATCGCCGCGCCTTGAACTTTTCCGCCCGCGCCCCGGCGCCGCCCCCATTTTCCGGACCGTCATGACCCAGCCAGACCTAGTGATATTCGATTGCGACGGCGTGCTCGTCGATTCCGAAATCATCGCCGCCCGCATCGAGGCAGAGCTTCTGACCTCTGCCGGCTTCGAGATCACTGCCGAGGAGATCGCCGAGAGCTATGCCGGCCTGACCTTCAAGGACATCTTGCTCAGGATCGAGGAGAAGTCGGCGATCCCGTTCCAGGCCTCCCTGATCAGCCAGGCCGAGGATCTGGTCGACCGCCGCCTCAAGAACGAAGTCCGCGCCATCGACGGCGTCCACGAGGCAGTGGCTGCTGTCACAGCCCCGCGCTGCATCTGCTCCAACTCGACGAGCGAACGCATCGAGATGATGCTTGAGCGCACCCGCATCCTGCCGCTGTTCAAGGGCCGCATCTTTTCGGCGCTGGAAACGCCGAGCAAGAAGCCCAAGCCTTCGCCCGACGTCTTCCTGCACGCGGCAAAAACCTACGGCGTCGATCCAGCCAAGACGTTCGTCATCGAGGATTCGGTGCACGGCATATCGGGCGCGGTTTCAGCCGGCATGCGCGTCATTGGCTTCACCGGCGGCGGACACAGCTATCCAGGTCATGCCGACATGCTGACGGAGGCTGGTGCTGAAACGGTGATTCGCCGCTGGGCCGACCTTGGCGGCGTGCTCGAAGCACTCAGCATGTGGTCGGAAAACGCCTGACCGTTTTCCGACCTGATTGCTAACCAGGCCTGTGCCAGATCCGATCGACAAAATCGGCGATCAGGGGCGCGATCTCCGGCAAATTCTCTTCAAGCGCGAAGTGCCCGGTGTCGAACAGATGCAGCTCCGCTTCGGGTACGTCGCCGAGATAGGCTTGGGCACCCGGCTCCGGGAAGAAGGGGTCGTGCCGGCCCCATAGAATCAGCGTCGAAGGCTGGTGTTGCCTGAGCCAGGCCTGCCATTCGCCATAACGCGCGACGTTGCTGTGGTAGTCGAAGGCCAGATCGATCTGCGGCTGCTTGCGGCCGGGTAGGTCGAGGAAATGCTGGTCAAGCGTCCAGCCATCGGGTGCCAGAAATTCGGGCCTGCCAACGCCACTCTCATACTGGAAGCGCGTGCCCGAAAGGGTAAGCAGGTCCCGGATCGTCTGCTCGGCATTCGGCTGGTCGGGCCGCAGCGCAATGAAGTCGCGCGCGCCGTCCGACAGCCCCTCCTCATAGGCATTGCCATTCTGGACGATCAGGCCGGCGAACCACTCGGGATGCCGCGTCGCCAGGCGAAAGCCAACCGGTGCGCCGAAATCGAACAGATAGGCCACAAAGCGGTTCAGCCCCAATCCTTTGACAAACCCTTCCATCGTGTCGGCGAGTTGGTCGAAGCTGTAGCCGAATGTTCCGCCCGTGCTTGCCGGCTTGGGCATGTCGCTATGGCCGAACCCAGGATAATCCGGCGCGATCACCCGGTAACTGTTGCCGATGGCATCAATCAGCCGGCGAAACTGATGCGAGGCCGAGGGAAAGCCGTGGAGCAGCAGAAGCACCGGGGCATCGGCGCCGCCATCGGCCGGTATCGACTCGCGATAAAATATCCCGACGCCGCCGACGTCGAGATGGCGATGGATCACGCGGGGAAATGCCAGGGCTGTCATTTCACATGCCTTCTGTTTATAATTATGCATTAGCAACATCCGCTAAGTCGACTAATGTGTCAATGATGATTTTAGGAGTTAGCATGGGTGCCGATTTCACACCGCTGACCGGTGAACTGCTTGGATTGGATCTGGTCAACACGCGTGCCCGCAGCGGTGCGGACAGCATCGACCACCTGGCGACGCCAGACGGCTTGCGGGCGTGGATCGCGCTGGAAGCGGAGCGGCTGCAGGGCTTTGGCGGAGAAGCGCTAATGGCAGTCTCGCAAGCCGACCTTGCCCTCATCCACGCAGTACGCGAATGCGCAACCAGGGCGATCGACCATGTCCGCCACGGCAAGGCGCCGCCAGACTCAAGCCTGAACGGGCTCAACCAGGCGCTGAGGGCAGCGCCGTTGCATCTTGAGCTTCAGTGGAACGGATCGTCGATGGCAGTACGGCCCAAGCGCAGCGGTTCGGTTATCGCCGATCTCGCTGCCTGCCTGGCGGAAGCAGTGGCGCAAGTGCTTTCCGATCCTGCAGTCGCCAGCATCCGCAAATGCGAAGCCGAGGACTGCACGATGCTGTTTTTGCCGGCAAGCAGCCGCCGGCGCTGGTGCGCGGCGGCGCGTTGCGGCAATCGCGTCCGCGTGGCGCGCTACTACCAGCGCCACAAAGACAGCTGACCGGTGTGGTTCAGCGTTATTGCTTGGGGGCCTTCTTGGCCGGGGCGTCGTCAAAGCCCGCGAAGACCTGGATGTCGCGCGCGGTCGGGATCGGAATCACGACATTCGGTACCGTGAAGACGAACTGGGTGGCCGTCGACGGGTCGGTGACCTGCACGACGTTCTTGTGAAGCTGCGAGTAAAGCACCTCGGTGCCGCGGGTCACCGCAATGCGGATCGGCATGTTGACCGTTCCTGCGCCACCGGCCGGACCGACCACCACCTTGCCGGCAACCCCCACCTTGATGGTCATCTGACCATCGGCGCGCGTGCAACTGCGGGTGACGTCTGTGATCGCCGATTGATTGACCAGCTTGCTCGGGTCGTCCTGGCCGCCCTTGGCATAGCTGTTGAAGAAGGCCGTACCGTCACGCAACGTGACACCGGGGCAATAAGCGAGCAACTCGCTGGCCAGAATCTTGCCCTCGTCGGCGGCAACCTGCTTGGGATCTTTCGGAGTAGGGCTAAAAAAACCGCCGCTGCCGCCAGATTGGCAACCTGCGACGGCGAGCATAAAGCCGGCGGTCGCCAAAGCCGTCATAAAACGGCCGTCGATCAAACGAAACACCATGAACTGCACTTCCCTCTCGCAAAGCAGTCGTTCTATATCAACCGCGCGGCAAAAATGCGACTGATAGAGCGCAGTTTTCCCGTCCTGCCGCAGGCAGCAGGTCGCATCGCCTTGGAATGGATAGCTATGCACTATGTGAGCACCCGCGGGGAAGCTCCCGCGCTCGGATTTTCTGACGCTGTACTTGCCGGCCTCGCCCGCGATGGCGGCCTTTACCTTCCAGCCGTATGGCCGCATTTCAGCGCAGCCGAGATTCGCGCCATGCGCGGCCTGAGCTACGCCGATCTGGCGATCAGGCTTTTGACCCCGTTCCTTGGCGGCGAAATCAAACATGACGTCTTCGAGCGTCTGGTGCGCGAGGCCTATGGCACCTTCCGCCATGACGCGGTGTGCCCGCTGGTGCAGACAGGTGCCAACAGCTTCGTGCTCGAACTGTTCCATGGCCCCACCCTCGCCTTCAAGGACGTCGCCATGCAGTTGCTGGCGCGGTTGATGGACCATGTGCTTGCCGAACGCGGCCAGCACGCGACCATTGTCGGCGCGACCTCGGGCGATACCGGCGGCGCTGCGATCGACGCTTTTGCCGGACGTGAACGCACCGACATCTTCATCCTGTTCCCGCATGGCCGCGTTTCGCCGGTACAGCAGCGTCAGATGACGACGTCGACGGCGGCAAATGTCCATGCGCTGTCGATCGAGGGAAACTTCGACGATTGCCAGGGTCTGGTCAAAGACATGTTCAACGACCACGGCTTCCGCGACCGGGTGCAGCTGTCTGGCGTGAACTCGATCAACTGGGCCCGCATCATGGCCCAGATCGTCTATTATTTCTCCTCCGCCATCTCGCTCGGCGCACCCGACAGGCCGGTCTCCTTCACCGTGCCGACCGGCAATTTCGGCGACATCTTCGCTGCTTACGCCGCCAAGAAAATGGGCCTGCCAATCGACCAGCTGGTCATCGCCACCAACGACAACGACATCCTCGCCCGCACGTTGAAGAGCGGCGAATATCGCCAGACCGGGGTCGTTGCGACCACCTCGCCGTCGATGGACATCCAGGTGTCATCGAACTTCGAACGCCTGCTGTTTGAGGCCTCCGACCGCGACGCGACACTGGTGCGCCGCTACATGGCGAGCCTCAAGCAGTCGGGCGCCTTCACCATCGAGGCGAAGTCGCTCGCCGGCATCCGCGCTGAGTTCCAGGCCGGCCGCGCCGACATGGATGAAACCGCAGCGACAATCCGCTCGACACTTGAAAAAAGCGGCTATCTGCTCGACCCGCACACCGCAACCGCCATGCATGTCGCAGCCAACCAGCCCAAAAGCGACGTGCCGATGGTGGTGCTCGCCACTGCTCATCCAGCCAAATTTCCTGCTGCCGTGAAGGCTGCCTGCGGCATCGAGCCCAACCTGCCAAAATGGCTGTCGGGGCTGATGGAACGTAAGGAAAAGTTCACGGTACTTCCATCAGAGATAAAAATGGTGGAAGATTACATTAGCCGCCGCACACGAGCGGCGGGTTAGGGAGTATGCGTAATATGGGTGTTGAGGTAAGCCGTCTGTCGAACGGCCTGACAGTAGCCACTGAAACACTTCCAAGCGTAGAGACTGTAGCTCTCGGCACATGGGTCAAGTCCGGCGCACGCAATGAGCGCGACGACGAACACGGCATGGCCCACCTGCTTGAGCACATGGCGTTCAAGGGCACCAAGAACCGCACCGCCTTTGAGATCGCATCGCAGATCGAGAATGTCGGCGGCGAGATCAACGCCGCAACGTCAGTCGAAACGACGTCCTTTTATGCTCGCGTCCTGGCCGACGACGTGCCGCTGGCAGTCGACATCCTGTCCGACATCCTCCAGGATTCCGAGTTCGATCCCAACGAGCTTGAGCGCGAACAGCACGTCATCCTGCAGGAAATCGGCGCCGCCCACGACACGCCCGACGACATCGTCTTTGACCGCTTCACCGAAACCGCTTTCCGTCACCAGACAATCGGCCGCTCGATCCTGGGCACGCCCGAGACGGTGAAATCCTTCACCTCTGCACAGCTTCACGATTTCATGCAGCGTCAGTATGGCGCCGAGCGCATGGTCATTGTCGCTGCCGGCGACGTCAAGCATGACGATTTCGTCCGCCACGTCGAAAAGCGGCTCGGCAATTTCCGCCCCAAGGCCGAAAGCGCCATTCCGCAATATGCGCAATATGTCGGCGGCGACTTCCGCGAAGACCGCGACCTTATGGACGCGCAGATCGTGCTCGGCTTCGAAGGCCGCGCCTATCATGTCCGCGACTTCTACGCCTCGCAGGTGCTCTCGATGATTCTCGGCGGCGGTATGTCGTCGCGCCTGTTCCAGGAAGTGCGCGAGAAGCGCGGCCTCTGCTATTCGGTCTATGCCTTCCATTGGGGCTTCTCCGACACCGGCATTTTCGGCATCCACGCCGCGACCGGCCAGAGCGACATCGCCGAACTGATCCCTGTGATCGTCAGCGAATTGCAGCGGACCGGTGAAAGCATACTGCTCGAAGAGCTCGATCGCGCCCGCGCGCAATATCGCGCCGGCCTCATCATGTCGGCCGAGAGCTGCTCCAGCCGCGCCTCTCAGATCGCGCGCCAGCTTCTTCTGTTTGGTCGCCCGATCGCCAAGGAAGAGCTGATGGAACGCCTGTCGGCCCTTACCGTCGAGCGCCTGACCGACCTGTCGTCGCGCCTGTTTTCGACCCGCCCGACGATTGCGGCGGTCGGACCTGTGGGCACGCTTGCGCCCTACGAATCAATCCTGGACACGCTGCCGGGCGTACAGGCGACCACCCGCAAGCTCGCTGTCTGAGCAGACTTTGCGCATATGTTTTCGCTCTCGCTTTTTCGCCGCGAAACTCCGGCACTAGAAGGCGAACGCGTCAGCCTGCGCATGCCGACCTGGCGCGACTATCACGAATGGATGGCCCTGCGCGCCGAAAGCCGCGCGTTCCTCGAACCGTGGGAGCCGCGCTGGGCACCCGACGAGCTTGATCGCTCGGCCTGGCGCATCAGGATTTCGCGTTACAAGGACGAATACATCCAGGGCACGGCGGCGGCCTTTTTCATCTACGAAAATTCAACCAGGAAACTCATCGGCGGCATCACGCTTGGCAACATCCGCTACGGCGTCGCCCAGACCGGCCACATTGGCTACTGGATCGGCGAACGTTATGCCGGCCAGGGCTACATGGTCGACGCTCTCGGGCTGGTGGTGCGACATGCCTTCGATACGCTTCGGTTGCACCGGATCGAGGCTGCCTGTATCCCCGACAATGCACGTTCCGTACGCGTGCTTGAAAAAGCCGGATTCCGGCGCGAAGGACTTTTGCGATCCTATCTCAGGATCAACAGCGAATGGCATGACCACTATCTCTACGCCCTGATTGCGGACGATCCGCAAGCTGTCACCATGAAGGCTTGAACTTGTCGAAGCATTTCCTGCTGGCGCCCTTGTTTGCGCTCATTGTTTCCATGATCGCCAGCGTCTGCGCGGTGTCGCAAGCGTGGGCCGTGGAACCGATCAAGATCTCCCGTGACGACGTCGCGCTCAACCTTTCGGGTGCCGTCGAGATCTACCGCAACCAGGGTGAAAACTTTCAGGTCTCGACAGCGCCAGGCGTCGACGGCATCGTTCGCCGCATCGAGGTTGAGGCCAACGACAAGCGCTCCACCGGTGACTGGGCGGTGTTTGCGCTTGCCAATACCACCGACCAGGTGATCGACCGGCTGATCGTTGCGCCGCATTTCCGTCTCGTCGGCTCCGGCCTGATCTGGCCCGACCTCGGCTCCAGCCGCATTGCCGCCATCACGCCCAGCGAGGGCTTCGCGCTCGACCGCCAGGCAAGCCCCGACGCCGACGTGTTCCTGGTCACGCTCAATCCGAACTCGGTCGTGACCTTCATCGCCGAGCTCTCCTCGCCCAAGCTGCCGCAGGTCTATCTGTGGGAACCTGAAGCCTACAAGGACACGGTCAATTCCTACACGCTGTTTCGCGGCATCGTCATCGGCATTGCCGGCCTTCTGGCGCTGTTTCTGACCATCCTGTTCGTGGTCAAGGGAACCTCGATGTTCCCGGCAACCGCAGCGCTCGCCTGGGCGGTGCTTGCTTACATCTGCGTCGATTTCGGCTTCCTCAACAAGGTCATCGAGGTCTCGCCCGGCAACGAGCAGATATGGCGAGCGGGCACGGAGGTGGCACTCGCCGGCACCTTCGTCGTCTTCCTGTTTGCCTATCTCAACCTCAACCGATGGCACGGCCATTTCAGCTATGGCGCCTTCGTCTGGATCATCGGCCTGCTTTTGATCGCCGGTGTCGCCATCATCGATCCGGCGGTTGCCGCCGGCATCGCCCGTATTTCCTTCGCCGCCACCGCCATCACCGGCCTCGGGCTGATCGTTTATCTCAGCATCCGCGGTTATGACCGCGCCATCATGCTGGTGCCCAGTTGGGCAATGGTGCTGATCTGGCTCAGCGGCTCGTGGATGGCGATCACCGGCGTTCTGGACAACGACATCGTCCAGCCAGCACTTGGCGGCGGCTTGATCCTCATCATCCTGCTCATCGGCTTCACCGTCATGCAGCACGCCTTCGCCGGCGGCGGGGCACATCAGGGCCTGTTCAGCGACATGGAACGCCAAGCGCTGGCGATCTCCGGCTCAGGCGACATCGTCTGGGACTGGGACGTGCTGCGTGACCGCGTCGTCACCCGACCTGACGTCTCGCTACAGCTGGGGCTCGCGCCCAACAGCCTGGGCGGTGCGGCGCGCAACTGGCTGCCGGTGCTGCATTCCGACGACCGCGACACCTTCCGCACCACGCTCGACGTGGTGCTCGAACATCGCCGCGGCCGCGTTGCGCAGAGTTTTCGCCTGCGCGGTGCCGACGGTCACTATCACTGGTTCTCGCTCAAGGCGCGGCCGGTGATCGGTTCGGACGGCGAAGTGATCCGCTGCGTCGGCACGCTTGTCGACGTCACCGAGCAGAAGAAATCCGAAGAACGCCTGCTGCACGATGCCGTGCACGACAATCTGACCGGCCTGCCCAACCGCGAACTGTTCATGAACCGGCTGGAGGCGATCATCTCGATTGCCCGCACCGAAGAGAAGGTGCGTCCGTCGGTCTTCGTCATCGACATCGACCGCTTCAAGCTGGTCAATGACGGGCTTGGCATTTCGGCCGGCGACACCATCCTTTTGACCATCGCACGTCGCCTGCACCGCTTGCTCAAGCCCAAGGACTCGCTATCGCGCTTCGCCGGCGACCAGTTCGCGTTGATGCTTTTGTCGGAACAGGACCCCTCGCGCATCGCCGTTGTCGCAGACGCGATCAAGCAGGCGATCAAGGCACCGATTACCTTCGCCAAACGCGAAATCGTGCTCACCGCGTCTGTCGGCCTCATCACCTGGACCACGGCCCAGGCCTCAGCCGAAGACATGGTCAAGGACGCCGAACTCGCCATGCATCAGGCCAAGCGTTTCGGCGGCGACCGCATCGAGCCGTTCCGCCCGGCTTTCCGCACCGTGGGCACAGACCGGCTGCAGCTTGAATCGGACCTCCGCCGCGCCATCGAGCGCAAGGAATTCACGCTTGCCTACCAGCCGATCGTGCGGCTCGAAGATGGCAGCGTCGCCGGCTTCGAGGCCCTGCTACGCTGGGATCACCCGCGCCGCGGCATGATCCCGCCGGGCGACTTCATTCCAGTCGCCGAAGGTTGTGGCCTGATTGTCCAGCTTGGCTTGTTTGCCATGCAGCGCGCCGCCGACGATCTGGCCGATTGGCAAAAGCAGATCAGCGACGCGCCGCTTTCGGTGTCGGTCAATCTGTCGAGCCGCCAGCTTATCCGCCGCGACCTCGTCAGCGACGTCCGCTCGGTCATCGCCCGAGCCAATCTCAAGCCGCGCTGCTTCCGCCTCGAACTCACCGAATCGCTCGTCATGGACAATCCCGAGCAGACCAACCACGTACTGACCAAGCTCAAGCAGCTCGGCATCGGCCTGTCGCTCGACGATTTCGGCACCGGATATTCGTCGCTGTCCTACCTGACCCGCTTCCCATTCGACACGATCAAGATCGACAAGAGCTTTGTCGACGACACCTCGCCCAAGCGCGCGGTGCTGATCAAATCGATGGTCAACATGGCGCATGAACTGGGGATGTCGGTGGTCGCCGAAGGCATCTCCGATGAGAGCGATGCGCTCGAACTGCGCCAGATGGGCTGCGAATATGTGCAGAGCTTCATGTTCGGCGCGCCTATCCCCGGCGACCAGGCCCTGAAGATGCTGAAAGAGCAGTACCCGCTTGCTCAGGCGTGACCGGCAGCACTGCTGAGCCGCGCAAGGTCGATGCCAAGCGCGGCGAGGATGCGGTCGTATTTGCGGTCGATGTCGGTGTCGAACAAAAGCTCAGGCGTCGCCGGACAGGTCAGCCAGCCGTTCTCGGCGATCTCGCTTTCAAGCTGGCCGGCACCCCAGCCGGAGTAGCCAAGCGCCATCAGCGCGTGGCGCGGCCCGCGCCCTGCGGAAATCGCCCGCAAGATGTCGACCGTTGCGGTCAGGCAAATCTCTTCCGAGACCGGCAGCGAGGACTCGACCTTGTAGTCGTCGGTATGCAGCACGAAGCCGCGGCTGCGATCGACAGGGCCGCCATTGCGCACGATGAAATCCTTGGCCTTCATCGGCAGCCGGATCGCCTCGTGCTCGTCGAGTATGCCGAGCTGAACCAGCAGATCGGGAAACAGCAGTGGCTGGACCTGATTGATGATCAGGCCCATGGCGCCCTCATCGCTGTGGGCGCAAATGTAGATGACGGCGCGCGAGAACCTGTCGTCCTTCATCCCCGGCATGGCGATGAGGAACTGATCGTCGAGAAAACCGTGCTGTGAAGCACCCTTTTTCTGGCGTAAGAGGTCCATAACAAGAACCTAACGCGTTTCCCGGCTTCTTGAAAGATGGCGATAGGGTCGCGGCGTTCATCTTTTCAAAGGCAACGTCACGCAAATATGATGCGATGTGTTGGCGCTCCCTGTTGCGGACGCTGCGGGAGCCTATCAAATCAGCGCCATGAAAATTGCATTAGGTTCCACCATCTGCCTGGGCTCGGCCTTGCTTGCCGCTGCCCCTGCCCACGCTTCGTCATCGGCCTGGTTCGAGGCCGAAGGCGGGCGTTTCCGCCTCGTCACGTCAGGCGCACCCGACGCCTCGGGCAAGCTCCAGGGCGTGCTCGACATCGAGCTCAAGCGCGGCTGGAAGACCTATTGGCGCGACCCCGGCAACTCAGGCGTGCCGCCGCTGATCGACGTGAAGGCAAGCCGCAACGTCTTGGCGGCGGAGTTTTCCTACCCCGCACCGCAGCGGCATGACGACGGCTATTCCAAATGGGCCGGCTACGACTATTCGGTGCGCCTGCCGGTCAGCTTCACTATTCCCGCAACCGGCGAGCCTTCAACGATCGCCGCCGATGTCTTCCTCGGCGTTTGCGACACCATTTGCGTGCCGGTGCAGGCACGCCTTGAAGTTGTTCCGGCAGCCGACCCCGACAACGCCGACGATGCCACGCTGGTGAAGGCCGCACTTGCGGCCCTGCCGGCGGCCGCACAGCCCGAATTCGGGGTGACCGTGAAGTCCAGCGAGGGCGAACACATCTCGCTCCAGGCAACCTCCCCGGGCGCGCCAGAGGCCGTCGACATCTTCATTGCCGGTACGGACGGCTATCAGTTCGGCACGCCCGTGCGGCATCTGGAGACCGGGAAGCCGGTCTTCACGATCAAGGTGCTCGAGCGCCCGGCCACGAAACCCTCCGGCAAGGGCATTCCCTATACGCTGACGAGTGCTGCCGGCGCGGTCGAAGGATTCTTGCCCTACCCCTGAGCAAGATCAGCTCAACTTCCTACATCTGGCCGGCCATTGGATAAAACGCGCATCTGCGCTAGTTGGGATGCGCGTTCATCCTGGATCTTTTAACCACCACGCATGCGAGGAAATTCATGACCATTTCGATTGGCGACAAGCTGCCTGAGGCCACGTTCAAGACGATGACCGCCGACGGTGCCAAGAACCTCACCACAAGCGAAATCTTCGCCGGCAAGAAGGTCGTGCTGTTTGCTGTGCCTGGCGCTTTCACGCCGACCTGCAGCAACAACCACCTGCCCGGCTATGTCGAGAACCACGACGCCATCATCGCACGCGGCGTCGACACCATCGCTGTCGTTGCGGTCAACGACGTCCACGTCATGGGCGCCTGGGCGCGTTTCAGCGGCGGTGAAGGCAAGGTGCTGTTCCTCGCCGACGGCAGCGGTGATTTCGCCCGCGCGACCGGTCTCGACCTCGACCTATCGGCAGCCGGCATGGGCTTGCGTTCGAAGCGTTTCTCGATGGTCGTCGAGGACGGCAAGGTCACGCAGCTCAACGTCGAAGGCTCGCCCGGCCAGGCGATCGACTCGGGCGCTGCCAAGATCCTCGAGCAGCTCTGAAACTGGCTTTGCGCGTCGTCAGCCCTTGGCGGCGCGCAGTCCGGCCGGTGGCCCGCCGCGTCCGGTCTTGAAGGGCGCCATGCCCTCGCGCGCCAGTTCGTCGGCGCGCTCGTTTTCGGCATGGCCGGCATGGCCCTTGACCCAATGCCACGTCACCTTGTGACGCTTGTTGGCTTCGTCCAGTGCCTGCCACAGCTCGCCATTCTTCACCGGCTTCTTGTCGGCCGTCTTCCAGCCATTCTTCTTCCAGCCATGGATCCACTTGGAGATCCCGTCCATGACGTATTTGCTGTCGGTGTGCAGATCGACGGTGCACGGCTCCTTCAGCGCGTTCAGCGCCGAAATCGCCGCAAGCAGCTCCATGCGGTTGTTGGTCGTCTCGGCCTCGCCGCCGCAGAGTTCCTTGGTCTTTCCGTTGTAGCGCATGATCGCGCCCCAGCCGCCAGGGCCCGGATTGCCCGAACAGGCTCCGTCGGTGAAGATCTCGATGTGTTTTGTCATTTCAGGCCGTATTCTTGTGCGGACTTGATCGTCCGGTGGAAGCGCAGGCGGCGGATATACTCCGACGGGTCACGCTTCATGACCAGCCCGCCATCCGGCACCGTTAGCCAGTCGTAGAGCCGCGTCAGCATGAAGCGCAGGGCCGAGCCGCGCGCCAGGATGGGCAGTGCCGCCTTCTCGTCATCGCTCAGCGGGCGGACGCTCTGGTAGCCTTCCAGCAGTGCCGTGCCCTTGGTCAGGTTGAAGGAAAAGTCCTTCTCGAAGCACCAGGCATTGAGGCAAGTAGCCAGATCGTAAGCGTAGATGTCGTTGCAGGCGAAATAGAAGTCGATCAGGCCCGACAGCTTGTCGCCGAGGAAAAAGACGTTGTCGGGAAACAGGTCGGCGTGGATGACGCCCGAGGGCAGATCCTTCGGCCAGCTTTTTGCCAATTCGGCGAAATCGGCGTCGACTTCCCTGGCAAGCCCCGGCTCGACCTCGTCGGCGCGTGGGTGCGCGGCATCCCACAGCTTACGCCAACCGTCGATGGCAAGCGAGTTCGGCCGCGTCATCGCAAAGTCCTGTCCGGCGATGTGCAGCTCGGCCAGCGCCCTGCCGACCTCGCGACAGTGCACGGCCTTGGGCCGGCGCAACCACATGCCCTCAAGGAAGGTGATGATCACGGCCGGGCGGCCGGCAAGCGTGCCAATGACATTGCCGTCCTTGCCGTCGACCGGCAGCGGGCAGGACAATCCCTTGTGGGCAAGGTGCTGCATCAGGACAAGGAAGAACGGCAGGTCCGATTTTTCGACCCGCTTCTCATACAGCGTCAGGATGTACGACCCGGTCGTCGTGTGCAGCAGGAAATTGGTGTTCTCGGTGCCCTCGGCGATGCCCTTGTAGGACAAAAGCTCGCCGACCGGATAATTGCGCAGGAACGCTTCGAGTTCGCCCTCGCCGACGTCGGTATAGACTGCCATCAGCCGTTACCGTTGACGAAGGCCATGTCGGCTGGCGTCAGCTCGACGTCGCGCAATACCCGCATCACCGGAAAGTCCTCTGTCTCGGTCGCCGTTATCGCGAGTTCCACATTCACCTCGAACCGCTCACGGAAAGCGTTGATGATCTCGTCGACGATGATCTCCGGCGCCGAAGCACCCGCCGACAGTCCCAGCGTAGCGATGCCGCCTATATCGTTCCACGGTATCTCCGACGCACGCTGAACCAGCAGCGACATCTTGGCCCCTGCCCGCTCGGCGACCTCGACGAGACGGCGCGAATTGGACGAGTTGGGCGCACCGACAACCAGGTAAAGGTCGGATCCTGGGGCCGTCTCCTTCACCGCGTCCTGGCGGTTGGTGGTGGCATAGCAGATCGATTCGGCAGCAGGCGCCTGCAGCGCCGGGAACTTTTCCTGGAGCGCCTTCAAGATGCCTGCGGTGTCTTCGACAGACAGCGTGGTCTGGGTGACGAAGCCGAGCTGTTCGGGATCCACCGGGGCAAAATTCTGAACGTCAGCTTCGGTCTCGATCAGCGTGACCGCGCCCTCGTTGAGTTGCCCCATGGTGCCGATCACTTCGGGGTGGCCGGCATGGCCGATCAACAGCACATGGCGTCCCTTGCGCTGATGGCGCATCGCCTGCTTGTGCACCTTGGAGACCAGCGGGCAGGTAGCGTCGAGATAGAAAAGATTACGCGCAACCGCATCTGCCGGCACCGATTTCGGCACGCCATGGGCGGAAAACACCACCGGCGCATCCTGGTGCTCGACAGGGATTTCGCTCAACTCTTCGATGAAGACCGCGCCAAGGTTCTGCAGCCCCTCGACAACATAGCGATTGTGCACGATCTCATGGCGGACAAAGACCGGCGCGCCGTATTTCTTGAGCGCCAGAACAACGATCTGGATCGCACGGTCGACGCCTGCGCAAAAGCCGCGCGGCTGGCAGAGCCTGATTGTCAGGGGCGGTTTTGTAAGCGTCTGGGGCATTTAATCCGGTTCTTCATTCAGTGCCGAAATGATGTCTGCAACCCCTTGCTGTCAAGGGAGACCCGCAGTCATTTGCCTTCGGGCCGACGCATCAGCCAAAAGCCCATGACACCCAAAAGTGCAGCCG
This sequence comes from Aminobacter sp. 01T433, assembly GCF_056398585.1. Lineage (NCBI taxonomy): Bacteria > Pseudomonadati > Pseudomonadota > Alphaproteobacteria > Hyphomicrobiales > Phyllobacteriaceae > Aminobacter > Aminobacter sp. 01T433. Next base: position 219,279 of record NZ_JBFTPR010000007.1, on the reverse strand, counting down.
CCAGCCCATACCATGTGACGGCATACTGCAGGTGGTTGTTGGGCATATCGACCATGGTGACGCCGCCGACCGGCAGGCCACCTGGGTTGGCCGTATCGTCGGCATCGACGAAGAATGGCAGCACGACAGCACCTGACGGCAGGCCTGCGGTCGCAGCCATCACGTCGCGATCCTTCCAGTAGAAGATGTTCTTCACCGGGTCGTTGTCCGGCACCAGGGAACCGGGCTTGCCGTCGAGCGGATTGCGCGCGAGGCCAACGATGTTGACCGGACCCGTCACCTGGCCGACCGGTCGCTTGGCGGCATTCTTGAAATCGTAGGGAACGAAGCCGCGGTTCACCAGAACAAAGCGGCCGTCTTCCAGCTTGAGCGGGGTGTAGACGTAAAAGCCCGACTGGCCTTCCCAGGTGGCGAAGAAATGCCGCTCGCCTTCGTGAACAAAGGTTCCCGAAAGCGTCACCGGCCAATAGTCGACATCGCTGGTGGCGCGGAACTTCACTTCCATCTCGGACAAGGGCAGCGGCTGGGACCGGGTGCGTTCGGCAATCTGGGCGATCAGCTCCTCTTTCCAATAGAGGCGCTGGACCTGCCAGCTGCCGAGCGCGATCAAAAGCGCGAAAGCAATGGTGCCGAGCACGAGCATCAGAACAAGCCCGGAGCGGCGCGCCGGGGCAGACATGGTTTTCTGGTCGCTCATTCGCCCTTGTCCAAACGCCCTTCGGCGGCCTTGTTACGGTATTGCAGGGTAATCAGTACGCCCTTGATCAGCCGCAGCGAGCCGAGGCTGAGGACGAGGGTCAGCGGTATCCAGAGCAGCAGGTGAAGCCAGAGCGGTGGCGCCAGCGTCACCTCCATCCACAAAGCGAGACCGACGACCACGAAGCCGATGATCAGGATGACGAACACCGCCGGTCCGTCGCCGGCATCGGCAAAGGAATAGTCCTGCCGGCAGGCGCTGCATTCCTTGCCGACGGTCAGGAAGCTCGAAAACAGCTTGCCTTCGCCGCAGCGCGGACAGCGTCCCTTGAGCCCGGCCGCGATCGGTTCGACCGGCGGCCAGATCGCCTTGTCTTCACTCATGGATTTATCTCAATGGGAGTGCCGTCTTCGACCATCTGCCAGATCTCCGCCATTTCCTCGTCGGTAACGGCGATACAGCCATTCGTCCAGTCGAACATCTGCACCAGCCAGGACCACCAGCCATACCCGTTCGGTTGGCCGTGGATCATAATCATTCCGCCGGGATCGACACCTGCTCTCTTTGCCGCAGCCACATCGTCGGCATTGGGATAAGAGACGTGGATCGATCGGTAATAGCCGCTGCCAGGGTTGCGCCAATCAAGCACATAGCGGCCTTCGGGCGTGCGCTCGTCGCCTTCCTGGCTCTTGTGACCAATCGGACTGGCACCGAGCGCGACAGCATAGCTGCGAACCACCTTGTCGCCTGAAACCAACTCCAGCCGGCGCTCGGACTTGGCCACCCGCACCAGGTCGATGACGTCTGCAGACGCAAATACCGTTGAGGCGACAAGGGCAATCAAAGAAAGGGCGAAGCGGCTGATCAACATACTGGGTGGTTGCCGCAGAAAAGCGCCAAAAAAGAGAAGGCGGCCGCGTTGCCGCGACCGCCTTGCATCAAGAACCGGATCGATCAGTGGCCAGCAGCGATGGTGGCGCCCGCCGAGCCCCAGACATAGATCGCGGTGAACAGGAACAGCCAGACCACGTCAACGAAGTGCCAGTACCAGGCAGCCGCCTCGAAGCCGAAATGCTGCTTCGGCGTGAAGCCGCCACCCATGGCGCGGAACAGGCACACCAGCAGGAAGATCGTGCCGACGATGACGTGGAAACCGTGGAAGCCGGTCGCCATGAAGAAGGTCGCGCCGTAGATCGAGTCGCGGAAAGCGAACGGAGCGTGGATGTACTCGTAGGCCTGCACGAAGGAGAACAGGATGCCGAGGCCGACCGTCAGCGCGAGGCCGTTGACCAGGCCCTTGCGATCATTGTTCAGCAGCGCGTGGTGCGCCCAGGTCACCGCCGTGCCCGAAAGCAGCAGGATGATGGTGTTGTAGAGCGGCAGGTGCCAGGGATCGAGAACCTCGATGCCCTTCGGCGGCCAGACACCACCGGTGAACTCGGCGCGCATCACCTGGTGAACTTCTCCAGGGAACAGTGCAGCGTCGAAGAACGCCCAGAACCAGGCAACGAAGAACATCACCTCGGAGGCGATGAACATGATCATGCCATAGCGCAGGTGCAGCGACACGACGCGCGTGTGATGCCCCTCATTGCCTTCCTTGATCGTGTCCGACCACCAGCCGAACATGGTGTAGAGCACGATCAGCAGGCCGATCGCGAAGATCCAGTAATTGGCGTTCGCGGCGTTGTAGCCGAAGATCGGGAAGACGCTGCCCTTCATGTGCTGCATCCAGGCGACGCCGCCGAAAGCCATGACGAGCGCGCCCAGCGAGCCGAGGAACGGCCACGGGCTAGGATCGATGATGTGATAGTCGTGTTGTGGTTTCGCGTGCGCGTCTGCCATATCAGCCCCCGGCTTTTCCGTCGGAATTAACATTTTTCGCTTCGCCGTCAACCTTTGGCGCGGCAGCTACGGGCTTTTCCCCCTCAATTGGGAAAAAGGTATAAGACAAAGTAATCGTCCTGAGGTCCTTGAGATCGGGCTCGTTGACGATCGCCGGATCGACAAAAAAGACGACCGGCATATCCAGCGTTTCGCCCGGCTTCAGCGTGGTGTCGCTGAAGCAGAAGCACTCAACCTTGTTGAAATAGGCGCCTGCCAGTTCCGGCGTGACGTTGAACGTCGCGCGGCCTTGGGTCGGCTTGTCGAAGACGTTCTTTGCCGTGTAGTGCGCCTGGGTCGTTTCGCCGATCTTGATCTTGACGTCGCGCGCGACCGGCTGGAATTGCCAGGGCAATCCACCCGAAATATTGGCGTCAAATCGGATGGTGACCTCGCGATCGAGGATCTTGTCGGAATACTGCTCGACGCGCTGGGTCGTGCCGCCATAACCGGTGACCTGGCAGAACATCGCGTAGAGCGGCACCGCGGCATAAGCCATGCCAACCATGCCACCGACAAAAGCGATGCACATGCCCGCAACCTTGCGGTTGGAGTTCTGCTTCTTGGCGTCGGCCTCGGTGTCGTTTGTCATGCCGTTGCTCATAGCGAGCGGTCCAGGATGGCCGGGCCGAACTTCGCTATCGTGGCGAGATAAAAGATGATGACGAGTGCCGCGAGCGCCAGGCCGATGGCGATGTTGCGGCTGCGCCGCGCTTTCTTCTGCTTGTCGGTGAGCGTGACGAAATTGTTGTCGGACATATCATGCGCCTCCAAGCGCAAAGACACGCTCGATGACGCTGTCAGCCAGATAGGCCGCAAAGATCACGAACAGGTAAAGCAGGGAGTAGCCAAACAGCGCCTTGGCGGGCTTCATCACCCGGTCGCTGTCGGGCATGCGAAGCACTTTCCAGGCATACCAGACAAAGCCGATGCCGAGCGCCAGCGAAACCACGCCGTAGCCAATGGTGGTGTAGCCGAGCAGCCAGGGTGCCACGCCAATGGGCGCAAGCAGCAGCGAATAGGCAAATATCTGCCGGCGCGTCGAAGCTTCACCGGCGACGTTCGGCATCATCGGGATGCCGGCGCGCTCATAGTCCTGCGACTTGAACAGCGCGAGCGCCCAGAAGTGCGGCGGCGTCCACAAGAAGGTGATGAGGAAGAGCACGAAGCTCTCGAAGCTGACGGATCCGGTAATGGCGGCCCAGCCGATCATCGGCGGCAGCGCGCCAGCTGCGCCACCAATGACGATGTTCTGTGGCGTCCAGCGCTTGAGCCACATCGTGTAGATGACGGCGTAAAAGAAGATGGTGAAGGCGAGCAGTCCCGCCGACAGCCAGTTGATGAGGACGCCGAGCGTCATCACCGAAAGGACCGACAGCACCAGGCCGAAGGTCAACGCCTCATGCGGCGTCACCTTGCCTGAAGGCACCGGCCGGTTGGCGGTGCGCGTCATGACGGCGTCGATGTCGGCGTCGTACCACATGTTGAGGGCACCCGAAGCGCCGGCACCGATGGCGATCGCAAGGATCGCAACAACGGCGAGGAACGGGTTGATGGTCTCGGGCGCGGCAACCATGCCGACAAAGGCCGTGAAGACGACCAGCGACATGACACGCGGCTTCAGCAGGGCGAAGAAATCGCCCGCCGTCGCTTCCGACATGCGGATGGTTTGGTCTTCAAACCGGTTGTGGACAAGGGCCATGCGTACTTACGTCCAGTCGTTCCGTTTGGCCGAAACCGCCGGTCTGGCCGGCGGCTTCGTAGTTCAGTCAGCGACTTACTTGATCTTCGGGAGCTGTTCCCACTGATGGAAGGGCGGCGGCGAAGGCAGCTGCCATTCGAGCGTGGTCGCACCCTCGCCCCAGGGATTGGCACCAGCGACGCGCTTCTTGGAGAAGGCTTCGAAGACGCCGAACAGGAAGATCAGCACGCCGACGGCGGAGATGTAGGAGCCGTAGGACGACACCATGTTCCAGCCGGCGAACGCATCGGGATAGTCGATGTAGCGGCGCGGCATGCCGGCAAGGCCGAGGAAATGCTGCGGGAAGAAGACCAGGTTCACGCCCACGAACGTCACCCAGAAGTGGGTGTTGGCGATCGCCGACGAGTACATGTAGCCGGTCATCTTCGGGAACCAGTAGTACCAGGCCGCGAAGATCGCGAACACGGCACCCAGCGACAGCACGTAGTGGAAGTGCGCGACGACATAGTAGGTGTCGTGCAGCGAACGGTCGAGACCGGCGTTGGCCAGCTGCACGCCGGTGACGCCACCGACGGTGAACAGGAAGATGAAGCCGATCGCCCAGATCATCGGGGTCTTCATCGAGATCGAACCGCCCCACATGGTGGCAATCCACGAGAAGATCTTCACGCCCGTCGGAACCGCGATGACCATCGTGGCGAAGACGAAGTAGCGCTGCGTGTCGAGCGACAGGCCGGTGGTGTACATGTGGTGAGCCCACACGACGAAGCCGACCGCACCGATGGCGACCATGGCGTAGGCCATGCCGAGGTAGCCGAAGATCGGCTTCTTGGAGAAGGTCGACACGATGTGGCTGACGATGCCGAAGCCCGGCAGGATCAGGATGTACACTTCCGGGTGACCGAAGAACCAGAACAGGTGCTGGAACAGGATCGGATCGCCGCCGCCTTCAGGCGCGAAGAAGGTCGTGCCGAAGTTGCGGTCGGTCAGAAGCATGGTGATGCCACCTGCCAGAACCGGCAGCGAAAGCAGCAGCAGGAAGGCGGTGATCAGCACCGACCAGGCAAACAGCGGCATCTTGTGCAGCGTCATGCCCGGAGCGCGCATGTTGAAAATCGTGGTGATGAAGTTGATCGCTCCCAGGATCGACGAGGCACCAGCGATGTGCAGCGACAGGATCGCGAGATCCATCGCCGGCCCAGGCTGACCCGAGGTCGACAGCGGCGGATAGATCGTCCAGCCACCACCGACACCATGGGCGCCCGGAGCGCTCGGCATGAATGCCGACAGGATCAGCAGGATGAAGGCCGGCGGAAGCAGCCAGAACGAGATGTTGTTCATGCGCGGGAACGCCATGTCAGGCGCGCCGATCATGATCGGAACCATCCAGTTGGCAAAACCACCGATCAGCGCGGGCATGACCATGAAGAAGATCATGACCAGGCCGTGCGCCGTGGTGAAGGCATTGTACATGCTCTTGCCAGCATCGACCGCGGCATCGCCGTTGACGCCATAGACCATCTCGGCCAGGCCGCTGAAGATCTGGACGCCCGGCTCTGCGAGCTCCCAGCGCATCATCACCGACAAGAAGCCGCCCACGATACCCGCGAAAATCGCGAAGATCAGGTACATCGTGCCGATATCTTTGTGGTTGGTCGAATACACCCACCGAACCCAGCCCTTCGGCTTATGGTCGTGATGGTCGTGAGCTGCAGCGCCTGCCATGTTCCGCTCCGTTCCCTGATCTTATCTACCGCGGCTCAGTTGCCGGCGGCCGCAACCTTGGCCGCACCATCCGTCGCAGCCATCAGCGCCTTGTTGGCACCTGGCAGGTCGGACTTCGCAGCGGCAAGCCACGTGTTGTACTGTGCGTCGGAGACGACGCGAATTGCGATCGGCATGTAGGCGTGATCCTTGCCGCAAAGCTCGGAGCACTGGCCGTAATAGAGACCTTCCTTGTCAGCCTTGAACCAAATCTCGTTGATGCGACCCGGCACCGCGTCCGTCTTGATGCCGAAAGCCGGCATGGCGAAGGCGTGGATGACGTCGCTGGCGGTGACCAGGACGCGAACCATCGTGCTGACGGGGACGACAACCTCGTTGTCGACGGCGAGAAGACGCGGATAGGCCGCCTTGTCTTCCTTGCCGGCAGCAGCGCGATCACCTTCGGCGAGCATCGCCGAATTGAAGGAAAGCGGCTCGGCGTTCTGGTACTCGTAGTCCCAGTTCCACTGGTTTGCCGTCGCCTTGATCGTCAGCTTGGCTTCTTCCGGCGGCGAGTACTGCGCTGTCAGAAGCTGGAAGGACGGGATCGCCAAAAACAGCAGAATCACAACCGGACCAACGGTCCAGATGACCTCGATCAGCGTGTTGTGGCTTGTACGTGACGGAACTGGATTGGCGCTCGCCCGGAACCGCCAGATGCAATAGGCCAAGAGCGCGAGCACGAAGAGCGTGATCGGGATGATGAACCAAAGCGTGTAGCGCTCGAACCAGGTGATCTGTTCCATGATACCGGTCGCGGCCGGCTGGAAGGTAGTCTGCCAAGGCGTCGGCTGTGCCGCATAGGCCGCGACGCTGGCAAGGGTAGCAGTCGCCGCGACGGCGCTAGCAAAGATCTTTCTCATCGCCCTCTGTATCTCCCATTTCCATGCGGGCGTAGCCGCAAGGACATCCTGCCGCTCCGGGACGGGAATCCCAGAGACGTTCGGAGGTTCAAACCATACTCTCTTTCCAACCGCAAGGAAGCAGAGGCGTAACCCATGCGGCATTTTTGCGCGCAGGCACAGAGGCTGGCGCCGCGACGCGTTTGGCGCTAGTTGAAGAACGCGCAGGCGGAGCGGCTATTCGCCCGCTTTGTGCTGCCATGCCCTGGAAAGGCGTCGCAATTCGGGCCAAATTGGGCTCGAATGTCTGGAAAACCTTAGATTGCGGGATGGCGATGGCGCTGTCTTGTTATTTACTTGCTGCCTGCACGACCTAAATTGTCGTGATTCGCAATGGAGCCGTCATGAAGTCTGGGCTGTTTAAAACCTTGGCGAAGGTGTTGGTCGCCGCTGCCTGCGTGGTTCCCATGCAAGCCGGCGCGCAGCAAAGCGGCACGGTAAAGTCCACCCATGGCGCCTGGTCGATCATTTGCGACACCCCCGCGGGTGCCACCAACGAACAATGCGTGATGATGCAAAACGTCATCGCCGAAGACCGCCCGGAGATGGGGCTGTCGGTGGTCATCCTGCGCACCGCCGACAACAAGGCCGAGATCCTGCGCGTGCTCGCCCCGCTTGGCGTGCTCCTGCCCAACGGCCTTGGCCTCAATGTCGACCAGAAGGACATCGGCCGCGCTTATTTCGTGCGCTGCTTCCAGGACGGCTGCTATGCCGAGGTTATCCTCGACAAGACGCTGCTCGACACGTTCAAGACTGGCAAGTCGGCTACCTTCATCGTGTTCCAGACGCCCGAGGAAGGCATCGGCATCCCGGTCGACCTTAACGGCTTTGGCGAAGGTTTCGCCGCGCTTCCCTGAGGCCGACCGCCTTTGACCTTGAAGCTGCTCGCCCCTGAAGATTACGAGGTTTTCAAGCGAATTCGCCTGGAAGCCTTGCGCACGGTTCCCGAAGCCTTTGCCAGCAGCGAACGGGATTGGGCAGCACTTCCCGATGAGGAATGGCAACGACGCCTCAGGAACAATTCCGTCGTCGTCTGTTTTCGGGACGAAGAGCCTGTCGGCATCATGGGGCTGATGCCGCAGCGGGCCAGCAAGATGGCGCATCGCGCCACCATCATCATGGTGTATTTGCGCGAGAGCGAACGGGGCGCCAAGCGGGCCGTCGCCATGCTCGACCTGCTGCTCGATCACGCCCGCACTTTGGGCGTACGCCAGGTCGAACTGGCCGTGAGCGCGGAAAATCCCGCAGCTATACGATTTTATCTTCGCGAAGGTTTTCAAGAAATCGGCCGCATACCCGGCGGCATTCTTCACGAAGGCCGGGAAATCGACGAAATCATGATGGCACGACGCCTGGCTTCCGGTCGCCTTGCCTCGTTGTGACGTTGCCTAACGGTGCCCGCGCGCCTACATCCGCTAAAATCGTTTTTTGAAGGGCAAGCGCCATGACCAGCCTTCTCAGCCAGTTCGACATATCAGAAGACCGCGTACGCCAGATCGTCGCCGAGACGATCGAGGGCGCCGACGACGGCGAATTGTTCCTCGAATATAGCGAGGGCGAAGCGCTGATGTTCGACAACGGCCGGCTGAAGACGGCCAGCTTCAACACCGACCAGGGTTTTGGCCTGCGCTCCGTTGCCGGCGAGGCAACCGGCTATGCGCATTCGAGCGACCTGTCTGAGTCGGCATTGCTGCGTGCCGCCGACGCGGTCTCCGCCGTCAAGGGCGGCTATTCCGGCACGCTTGCCGCAGCGCCCGCCCGCACCAACACTCATCTCTACGGCGAGGGAAACCCGATTTCCTCACCCTCTTTCGAGGCCAAGTCCAAGCTGTTGCAGGAAATCGACTCGTGGCTGCGCGACAAGGATCCGCGCGTCCGCCAGGTCACGGCGTCGCTTGCTGCGTCGTGGCAGCATGTCGAGATCCTGCGCGGCGACGGCCAGGTGGTGCGCGACATCCGCCCGCTGGTGCGCATGAGCATTTCTGTTGTCGTCGGCGACGGCGACCGCCAGGAAAGCGGCTCCTATGGCGCGGGCGGACGCAAGAGCTTCGACGAGTTCCTGACCGAGGAAAGCTGGAAGGATGCGGCCGGCCAAGCGCTTCGCCAGGCGCTGGTCAATCTGGAAGCCATCCCCGCCCCTGCCGGCACCTTCGACATCGTCTTGTCGAGCGGCTGGCCCGGCGTGATGCTGCATGAGGCCGTCGGCCACGGCCTCGAAGGTGATTTCAACCGCAAGAAGACCTCGGCCTTTGCCGGCCTGTTGGGCCAGCAGGTCGCGGCCAAGGGCGTCACGGTCGTCGATGACGGCACGATCGCCGAACGCCGTGGCTCGCTCACCGTCGACGACGAGGGTACGCCGAGCGGCCGCAACGTGCTGATCGAGGACGGCAAACTTGTCGGCTACATGCAGGACCGCCAGAACGCGCGGCTGATGGGCATGAAGGCGACCGGCAACGGCCGCCGCGAATCCTATGCGCACCAGCCGATGCCGCGCATGACCAACACCTACATGACCTCAGGCGACATGACGCCCGAAGAGATCATCGCTTCGGTCAAGAACGGCATCTATGCCGTTTCCTTCGGTGGCGGTCAGGTCGACATCACCTCGGGCAAGTTCGTGTTCGGCTGCACCGAAGCCTACATGATCGAGGACGGCAAGGTGACCCAGCCGATCAAGGGCGCGATGCTGATCGGCAACGGCCCGGACGCGATGCACCGGGTCAGCATGGTCGGCAACGACATGAAGCTCGACACCGGCATCGGCATGTGCGGCAAGGCCGGCCAGGGCGTGCCCGTCGGCGTCGGCCAGCCGCATCTCAGGATGAACCAGATGACGGTCGGCGGCACACGCGTTTAAGGTCGGCAAGGCGCGATCGGCGCGCCTTCACCGCCGCTTTTTCGGCTTTTCCAGCAGGGCTACGGCCTCGACATGATGCGACCAGAGGAACTGGTCGATCGGCGTCACAGCCTTGAGCGTATAGCCGCCGTCGATGAGGATGCGCAGGTCCCGTGCGAGCGTCGCCGGATTACACGAGACGGCGGCCACCATCGGCACGTCCGAGCGGGCAATCTGCTTGCACTGATCCTCGGCACCGGCACGCGGTGGGTCGAAGACGATGCCGTCGAACGCATTCAGTTCCTTGAAAGTCAACGGACGCCGGTCGAGGTCGCGGCGCTCGACCGTGACGCGCTTCAAGCCATTGGCGAAGCGGAAGCCGCGATCGAGCGCTGCCAATGCCGGCGCGTCGCCTTCCACCGCATGAACTTCGGAGTTTGCCGCGAGCCTGAGCGCGAAGGTGCCGCAGCCCGAATAGAGGTCGGCGACCTTTTTGGCCTTGCGCATATGGCCGGTGACGAGTGATGCCATCGCACCCTCGGCCTCGGCCACGGCCTGGACGAATGCGCCCGGCGGGGGCGTAACCGTCGCCGCACCAAAGGTCAGCATCGGCTTGACCGGCTCGACGATGATCTCGCCGTCGATGGAGAGCCTGGCGATCTTGGACTTGATGACAAAATCGGTCGCCGCACGGCGGATCGCTTCAGTCGGCTTGCCGCAATCGGCGGCCGCCACGTCGAAACCGGACTCGGTGGCGGTGACCAGGAACCTGAAGGGCTTCGACGTATTGGCGATGATGCCGGCCAGGTGACGCAGGACAGCACTCGCTTCGACGATTTCCGGCAGAAGGACTGGGCATTCCTCGATGTCGACGAGGGTATGGGAAAACGCCTGGTTGTAGCCGAGATGCAGTCCGGTTTCGGTGTTGCGTGCGGTAAAGGCCGCGCGGCGCCGGCTATGCGGCGGACAGGCAATGAGATCGCCAACCGGGACCTCGATGCCCCTCGCCTTCAGCGCGTGGGCCACCAGGCCGCGTTTCCAGTCGCGATAGGCGCTGTCTTCAAGATGCTGGATGGCGCAGCCGCCGCATTCGGTGAAATGGCGACAAGCGGGCTCGATGCGTTGAGGTGACGGCTCGATCACCGCGAGCAGCTGCGCGCGGTCCTTCTCGCGCGCGGCGGTCACCGTCTCCCCAGGCAGCGCGAACGGGATGAAAATGTGCCCGCCATTGGCATCGACGACGCCGTCGCCATGCGCGCCCAGCCGCGCAATCTCGAAACGAGTCGTCATTGGTCTTTCACTCCACCGAGCAGATATTCGCGGTTGCCGTCACCGCCTTCGAGCGGCGAAGCACAGATGCCGAGCGCGCGCCAACCCGGAACGGCGTCGAGCCACGCGCGCAATTCTTCAGCCATGCGCGGCCCATCTTCAGAATTCTTGAGCAGCCCACCCTTGCCGATCGCCTCGCGCCCGGCTTCGAACTGCGGCTTGACCAGGAACACGCCTTTGGCGCCCGGCGCGGCCAGATCGAGCGCATTGGGCAAGGCCAGGCGCAGCGAAATGAAGCTGACATCCGAAACCAGGAAATCAGGTTGCCGCCCCCCAAGATCATCTGATGTCAGGTTGCGGGCGTTGAGCCCTTCCAGGCACGTCACGCGCGGATCGGCGCGCAGCATCGGGTGCATCTGGCCATGACCGACGTCGATCGCCACCACATGCGTAGCGCCGCGTTCCAACAGCACCTGCGTGAAGCCGCCGGTCGATGCGCCAACATCAAGCGCATGACTGCCTGCTGGATCGAAACCGAAATGGTCAAGCCCGGCAATCAGCTTGAGCGCAGCCCGGGAGACATAGGCCTGGGCCGGATCATTAACGGCGATGACCACGTCGGCGGCTACGGTCTGTCCGGGCTTCTTGGCCAACTGGCCATCGACTGATACAGCACCGCGCGCCACCGCATCGCGGGCCCGCGAGCGGCTCGCAAACAAACCGCGGCTGACGAGCAATTCGTCGAGCCGCAGGCTAGTGCGGGCTTGCCTTGAGATTTCCATGGCTTTCAATGGCGAATGCGCGCCTGCAAGGCAAGCGCTCACTCGAAATGCTCAGGCGCGGACGGCGTGGGCCGACTTGCCGAGCGCTGCGAAGACAGCACGCACGATGCCGCCTGAATCAAGGCCGGCATCGACATACATCTTGTCGGGATTGGCGTGGTCGACGAAGCTGTCGGGCAGCGTCAGCGCACGCACCTTGAGGCCGTTGTCGAGCAAACCGTTGCGGGCGAGGAAATCGAGCACCTGGCTGGTGAAGCCGCCGACCGAGCCTTCCTCGACCATGACCAACACCTCATGCGAGCGCGCCAGGCGGCGGATCAGGTCCTCGTCAAGCGGCTTGGCGAAGCGCGCATCGGCAACCGTGGTCGACAGGCCGGCAGCACCGAGCTCCTCGGCGGCGAGCAGGCACTCCTTGAGCCGCGTGCCGAACGACAGCAGTGCGACCTTGGTGCCTTCCTTGACCACCCTGCCCTTGCCGATCTCCAGCACCGATCCGCGCTCAGGCATGTCGACACCGACGCCATTGCCCCTGGGGTAACGGAACGAGATCGGGCCTTCGTCATATTCGGCGGCCGTGCGCACCATGTGGCGCAGTTCCGCCTCATCGGCGGCTGCCATGACGACGAAATCGGGCAGCGAGGCGAGATAGGTCGTGTCGAAGGCACCGCAATGGGTGGGCCCGTCCGCGCCGACAAAACCGGCACGATCGATCGGGAAACGAACCGGCAGTTTCTGGATGGCGACGTCGTGCACGACCTGGTCGTAGGCGCGCTGCAGGAAGGTCGAGTAGATCGCAACGAACGGCCTGTAGCCTTCGGTGGCCAGACCTGCGGCAAACGTCACCGCATGCTGCTCGGCGATGCCGACATCGAAGGTGCGCGACGGAAACGCTTCACCGAAAAGATCAAGCCCGGTGCCCGAAGGCATGGCGGCGGTGACGGCGACGATCTTGTCGTCGGCGCGCGCTTCCTGGAGCAGGCTTTCGGCAAACACCTTGGTGTAGCTTGGCGCATTGGCAGGCGCCTTGGCCTGGGCACCGGTGATGACGTCGAACTTGTTGACGCCATGGTATTTGTCGGAGGCAGCTTCTGCAGGCGCGTAGCCCTTGCCCTTCTGGGTCACGACATGGATCAGCACCGGGCCGGTGCCATTGTCGCGAACGTTCTTCAGCACCGGAATCAGATGCTCGAGATTGTGGCCGTCGATCGGGCCGATGTGGAAAAAGCCCATCTCCTCAAACAGCGTGCCACCGGTGACGAAACCGCGCGCATGCTCGACGGCACGCGTGATCGCACGGTCGACGCGGCGGCCGAGATAAGAGGTCAGCTTCTTGCCGAGTTCGCGCACACCGGCATAGGTGCGGCCAGATGCGAGGCGTGCCAGATAGGCGCTCATCGCGCCCGCCGGCGGTGCGATCGACATGTCATTGTCGTTGAGGATGACGATCAGGCGCGCGTCGAGCGCACCGGCATTGTTCATCGCCTCATAGGCCATGCCGGCAGACATGGCGCCGTCGCCAATGACGGAAATGACGTTGTTGCGGCCACCGCTGAGGTCGCGCGCGACCGCCATGCCGAGGCCAGCAGAGATCGAAGTCGAGGAATGCGCCGCGCCGAAAGGATCGTATTCGCTTTCGGAACGCTTGGTGAAACCGGAAAGACCGTTCTCCTGGCGCAGCGTGCGGATGCGGTCGCGTCGGCCGGTCAGAATCTTGTGCGGATAGGCCTGGTGGCCGACGTCCCAGATGATGCGGTCGTCAGGCGTGTCGAAGACATAATGCAACGCCACTGTCAGCTCGACCACGCCGAGACCAGCACCCAGATGCCCGCCCGTCTGCGAGACCGCGTCGATCAACTCGGCCCGCAACTCGGCGGCCAGCTGCGGCAGCTGGTCCTCATCGAGCGCGCGCAGGTCGGACGGCAGGCGGACCTTGTCCAGAAGGGGCGTTTCAGGTTTTGCGTTCATCACTCAGCACTAACATCAGTTAACCTTTGGCAGATACGTCCACAGGCTGCGAAAGTAAATGCGTGGAGGTGACGCGGCTCAGCTTTCGGGCAGCGGAATGAATTCTTCCTCGTCGCCAGGAACGATATCGAAGCGCCCGGTCTTCCACTCGTTCTTGGCCTGCTCGATGCGTTCTTTCGACGAGGAGACGAAATTCCACCAGATGTAGCGCTTGGAACCCAGCGACGCGCCGCCGAACAGCATGAAATGCGCGCCGCTCTCAGAGCCAACGACGATCTCGTCGCCGGGCCGAAACACCAAAAGCCGCTCGGGGGGAAAACGATCGCCCAAAATGTCGAGTTCGCCGTTCAGCGTGTAGATGGCGCGCTCCTCGGCATCGGCAGGGATTTTGATCCTGGCTCCCGGCGCGAGCGAAATGTCGGCATAAAGCGTGTCGGACGCCGCCCGCACGGGCGAGCGCAGCCCCTTGAAGTCGCCGATGATGAGGCGACCGGTGGCGCCGTCAGCGGCAAATGTCGGCAGTTCGGCATGACCGGTGTTTTCAAATAGCGGCGCCACTTCCTCCTTGCCGTCGGGCAGCGCAAGCCAGGTCTGCAGGCCAGACACCGACATCGGCGCGCCGCGCAATTCCTCGGGCGTACGCTCCGAGTGCACGATGCCCCTGCCCGCCGTCATCAGGTTCACGTCGCCCGGCGCGATGACCATCTCGGTGCCGAGCGAATCGCGATGCCTGATCTTGCCGTCGAAGAGATAGGTGACGGTCGCAAGACCGATATGCGGGTGCGGACGAACGTCGAGCGCGTGGCCGGCGCGCAGGATCGCCGGGCCCATGCGATCGAAGAAGATGAACGGGCCGACCAGCCGGCGTTTGGCCGTCGGCAAAGCGCGGCGGACCTGGAAGCCATCAATGTCCTTGGCGTTGGGGATGACCATCAACTCGATGGCGTCGCAGGAAAAAGCGTCGCCGGGCGTTGGGTCGGGTGCGGGAAAAAAGCTCATGGCCACCTCCTAGCTGGTGCGATGGGAGCGTTGCTGCCGCCAAGGGTAGCACAACACTCAGGCAAACCTCAGCGCAGAGCGTGCCTTCGCCTTGGCAGCTTCTTCCTCGCGATTGCGCGGATGGTGGTGCGTTTCCATCGAATGCAGCAAGTCGTGCGCTGCTTCGGCAATCCTGTCGACCGCGCGGTTGAACGCTTCTTCGTTCTTCTTTGCGGGTTTTGTCGAACCGCTCAGCTTGCGGACAAACTGCAGCGCGGCGTCGCGGATCTCGTCATGCGTTGCCGGCGGATCGAAGTTGAACAATGTCTTGATGTTGCGGCACATCGCTTGCTCCCGGGCTTTCCACTTGGGCACCTCATAACTGGGCGCAATGTGCCACAAGGTCAAGCTGAGCGCCTGCCGGTGCAAGCGCTCAGGCATCGCTCACTCCGCGTCGAGCGGTTCGGTGCCAACCGGCTTGCCGTCGCGCGACAGGCGAATCTTTTCTACCTTGTCTTCGGCTGCCTTCAACAGGCGGTCGCAATGCGCCTTCAGCGCCTCGCCGCGCTCATAGATCTTGATCGACTGGTCGAGCGGAACGTCGCCGCGCTCAAGATCGTCGACGATCTTTTCCAATGCGGCCAACGCCTGTTCGAAGCTCATCGCCTTGATTTCGTCATTGGGCTCAGCGGCCATGGTTCATCCTTTCATCAGGCGTGTGACGTGGGCGGCCACCGAAAAGGCCAGCCCGTGAAGATCGTAGCCGCCTTCCAGCAGGCTGATAAGGCGATTGCCGGAATGGCTTGCAGCACTATCCATCATTTGGCCGGTCGCCCAGTCGAAATCGGCTTCGGTCAGATTGATCTCGGCCAGCGGGTCGCGGTGATGCGCGTCGAAGCCGGCCGAGATGATGATCAGGTCGGGCGCGAAACGCTCGAGTGCCGGCAAAACGCGCGAGCGGATCGCCTCGCGAAAATGATCGCTGCCGGTGTTCGGCGCGAGCGGCGCGTTGACGATGTTGCCCACGCCCGTCTCGTTTTTGGCGCCGGTGCCGGGAAACAGCGGCATCTGGTGAGTCGAGCAATAAAGCACTGACGGATCGTCCCAGAAGATGTCCTGGGTGCCGTTGCCGTGATGCACGTCCCAATCGACGATCGCCACCCGCTCGGCACCATGCTTGCTCTGGGCGTAGCGCGCCGCAATCGCCGCATTGTTGAACAGGCAAAAGCCCATCGCCGTGGTCTTTTCGGCATGGTGTCCAGGTGGGCGCGAAGCGACGAAGACATTGTCGATCTTGCCGGAAAAGACGTCATCGACGGCGGCATTTGCAGCACCAATCGCCGTGAGAGCCGCCTGCCAGCTTTTCGGGCTCAGCGTGGTATCGCCATCGATCGTAGCCAAGCCTTCCGTTGGCACCCGACGGCGGATGTTTTCGACAAATTTCTCGGGATGAACGGAGAGAATTGTCTGCTCGTCACCCATGGGTGCCTCGGCACGATCGAGCATTTCGAAAGGCTCGTCGTCAAGCGCGCGCTCGATGGCACGCAGCCTGTCGGGACGCTCGGGATGCCCTGGCGTCGCCAGGTGCTCCAGATAGATGGGATGGGAATAGAGCCGGGTGGTCATCACCCCACCTTATCAGCAATGGCCAGCCAGACCATGCAGTACCTGTCAAACCCCTGGGGAAATCGGCTTCGTGATGCCGGCACCGGCCGAGGATGAGTGAGGATCAATTGGTGACTGGCCGGGGACCAAGAGCCCCTCCATAAGCGCTCGGAAAGCCTTCACCGCTTTCTCAGACGTCGCGCCAGGGTCCTCGGAGGTGGCGATCCACTGCGCCGCGTAGAGCGAAGCGCCACTGATCAGCCGCGCCATCGCTTCCGGGTCGATATCACGAATGAGGCCCTCCTCCTTGAGCGCGGCGAGGTTCTTCGTGATCGCCAGGATGCAGGCGTTGGCATTGGGCCATTGCGCCGGATCACCGAGGACTGCCGGGCCGTCGCGCAACAAGATGCGCTGAATTTCCGGTTCCAGCGCCATTTCGACATAGGCGATGTTCTCGTCGACAAAGCCCTGCCAGCGGGTCCTGGCCCTGGCGGAGATGGCACTGAGGCGCAACGACATCTCATGGTCGATCTGGGCCACGACGGCCTCGAACAGGCCCTTCTTATCGCCAAAGTGATGATAGAGCGCGCCACGCGTGAGCCCGGCCTCGGCAGTGAAATCGTCCATCGATGCATTCGCGTAGCCCACCGTCGCGAATGCCCGGCGCGCGGCAGCAATCAGCTTGGCACGTGTTTCAGCAATCATCTCGCTGCGGGGTTTGTGCGCAGTCCTCATCGTTTCTCACCTGCCGGTCCCATTCACATACGTCGCGTATATTTATTTCGCATACGACGCGTATGGTAATTGACATACGCCGCGTATGCAATTATTTCCTTCACATACGCCACGTATGTAAGTGGCAGATCCTCAAATTGCCAGGAGTGCTCCGATGCACAATCCTTATGGTGAAATTTTCAGAATCCCAGGAGCCAAAGGCTTCGCAGCGGCTGCCTTCATCGCCCGGTTGCCGATAGCCATGGCCCCTATCGGCATTGTCGCGATGCTGTCGCAGGCGCGTGGTGAATATTGGCTGGCCGGCGCCGTCGCGGCCACGTTCGCCTTGACCAATGCCTTTGCCGCCCCGCAGATTTCCCGCCGGATCGACCGTCTCGGCCAGACTGCCGTTGCTGTACCCACCACGATCATCTCCGTCATTGCCTTTGTCACATTGCTCGTTGCTACCCGTTATGACTGGCCGGCCTGGACGCTGTTCGTCGCTGCCTTCCTGGCGGCGGCCATGCCAAGCGTGCCAGCGATGGTGCGGGCGCGCTGGACGGAAATCTTCCGCAATCGCCCGGAACTCAACACAGCCTTCGCCTTTGAATCGGTCGCCGACGAAATGGTCTATATCGCCGGCGCCTCGCTTTCCGTCGGCCTGAGCGTCGCCCTGTTCCCGGAAGCTGGCATGCTCGCCAGCACACTGTTCCTGGCCCTCGGCATGACAGCCTTCATCCTGCAACGGTCCAGCGAACCCAAGGTCAGGGAGCCGGAACGTGCAAGCGGCGGCTCGGCGATCATGTTGCGACCCGTTCAGATCATCACGCTGGCACTTGTCTTCATCGGCACGATCTTCGCCGCCGCCGAGGTCGCCGCCGTCGCGATCACCAAGGAACTTGGCCAGCCGACCGCCGCCAGCCTCGTCATTGGCGTCTATGCAGCCGGTTCCCTCGTCGTCGGCCTGATTGTTGGCGCATTGAACCCCAAGGCACCGAAACAGCGCCTGCTCGCCATCTCCATCGCCATCGTGGCGCTGACCACCTTGCCGTTGCTGGTCGCTGACACGGTGCCGCTGCTTGCACTCGCCATTTTCTTCAGCGGCGTGGCAATCTCGCCCACCTTCATCATGGCCTTCGGCCTGATCGAAAGGCGCGTGCCGGAAGCGATGTTGACCGAGGGTATCACCTGGGTGATGGCCGGCATTGGCATCGGCATGGCGCTGGGTGCGTTCGTAACTGGTTGGGTGGTCGACAATTTCGGTGCGCAGAACGGCTTCTGGGTGTCGGTGGCCGCAGGCACGATTTCCCTCGTGATCGTTCTTCTGGGCCAGAATACGCTTGCGGGCGAACACGAGGTCGAGTTACCGCAACCCACACCACAAGCAGCGGAATGAGGCCCTCAGCATTCCAGGCCTCTCCACAGCACCAACGAGCCGCCGCATCTGGCGGCTCGGCTGCCTTCGAAATCTCTCTTATCTCCGTCCCCGGTGACTTCCATGCGTAATCCCTATAGCGAAATCTTCAAGGCCCCCGGCGCCAAGGCATTCTCCGCTGCCGGCTTCGTCGCGCGCGTGCCGATGTCCATGGTCACGCTTGGCATTGTGACCATGCTGTCCGAAGCCCGTGGCGAATACTGGTTGGCCGGCGCTGTCGCTGCCGCTTTTGCCCTTTCCAGTGCCGTCATCGCACCGCAGGTCGCCAGGCTGATCGACCGTTATGGCCAGGTCCGCATCCTGCTGCCGAGTGCGGCCATGGCTGTGATTGCCCTCTCCGGGCTGATGCTCGCGACGCGCTACGACGCGCCCACCTGGGTGCTCTTCGCCTTCGCGATACTCGCCGGCGTAGCGCCGATCATGGGCGCCATGGTGCGCGCGCGCTGGACCGAGATCTATCGCGACACGCCACATCTGCACACTGCCTTCGCATTCGAATCGATCATGGACGAAGTGATCTTCATGACCGGCCCGATCGTTGCCATCGGTCTCAGCGTCGGTTTTTTCCCGGAGGCCGGTCCTCTCGTCGCGACCGTGATGCTCGCCGTGGGCAGCCTGCTCTTTGCCGCCCAGCGCTCAACCGAACCGAAGGTGCACGCACAGGACCACAAAGACGGCCAATCCGTGATCTGGCTCGGTCCCGTCCAAATTCTGGTGCTGACCCTGATCGCCATCGGCGCCATCTTCGGCACCGCCGAAGTTACTGCCGTGGCCTTCGCCGAGGCCCAGGGCAACAAGGCCTCGGCAGGCTTTGCGCTTTCCGCCTATGCTGCCGGCTCGCTCGTCGCCGGCCTCGTATTCGGCGCCATGAAGCTCAAGATGCCGCTCGCCCGGCAGCTGCTGATCGCAATCTCGCTCGCCGCCCTGACGACGCTGCCGCTGCTGGCAGTCAACAACGTGACGGTGCTTTCGGTCGTGCTATTCCTGGCGGGCGTTGCCGTCTCGCCGACCATCATCCTGTCGATGGCACTGATCGAGAAGGTCGTCCCCTCTTCCAAGCTCACCGAGGGCATGACCTGGGCTGTCACCGGCATCAGCATCGGCATGGCCGCAGGCTCGTCGGCCTCAGGCTGGATCATCGATCAAATGGGCGCAAGCAGCGGCTTCATGGTTTCGCTTGTCGCGGGCTTCATCGCGCTGGTGATCACCTTCCTCGGTCAGCGGCCGCTCGTGCGCTCGCTGCGAATTGCGCCCCCTGCAGTGCAAGCGGCGGAATAGGGGATCTGGGTTCCGCCGGCCCCGCGACCGTTTGCCGAGAGGCTCAGACGTGTCGCGGAGCACCGTCCCAGCGTGACGCCTCGCCTGAGCCGAAGGCCTTTTCCTTCAGCTCGCTGAATTTCGACGACGCCTCTTCCAGCCTGCGGTCCCATTCGGGATTGGGCACCTGGCCTTCGATGACCTTGAAATAGACCTGCATCAGCGAGGCGACCGCAAAAGGTTCGATCAGCGCCGATTTGAATGCCCAGGCAAAGACGATCGCCAAAACGAAAGCCCAGCCGCCGAGTTCGCCCGGCATGAAGTAGAGGATGGCGCCGGCTGGCGCGAGCATCAACAGGAAGATCGCCAGCGACACGCCCCACACGACCAGCGACAGCCAGATGGCGTTCTTGACCATGGTCTTGCCGTTTTGGGCATACAGCACGACGCCCTGTCGCGCGCTCTGCCAAGGCGAAGTGCTGCCGATGCGGATATTGTAGC
This sequence comes from Aminobacter sp. 01T433, assembly GCF_056398585.1. Taxonomy (NCBI): domain Bacteria; kingdom Pseudomonadati; phylum Pseudomonadota; class Alphaproteobacteria; order Hyphomicrobiales; family Phyllobacteriaceae; genus Aminobacter; species Aminobacter sp. 01T433. Next base: position 198,988 of record NZ_JBFTPR010000007.1, on the reverse strand, counting down.
CCAGGATGATCTCGTCGACATAGGTCAGCGACATGCGGATGACGGTGTTGACGAACCTGACCAGCCCGTTGAGCCCCGGGATCGGCAGGAGGGCGGAAACGCCGCCGACCAGGCCGGTAATCGCGCGGATCACACCCTTCACCAGCTGATCGAGAACGAACAGGATGCTCGCCTCGCTGAAGCGCGTGGTGACGACCTCGCGGGCATAAGAAATCTGGTCCTGGCCGCCGGGGATTTCGCGCCCATCGATCAGATGGACCATGACGGCGATGTGGCCGGCCTTGACGATGTAGAGGATGTATTCGCGGATCCAGTAGACGGCTATCGAGACCACGCCGAAGCCGGCGATGCCGCCCCACAGCGCAAACGATATCGCGCTGTCAGGGTCGGCGGTGGCGTGACCCAAGCCGTAGCCGAAGCCGGCGCCCGCCCCCGTCGCCACGATATAGGCGAGCGTGATGCCGAAATAGACGACCATGCGCAGCACCATGAACGGCCAGGTGCGCGCCATGATCGCCAGGCTTTGGCCTATGCTGAAATCCCACATCCCCGACTCTCCCCCAGAGAGAGCGAGAGAATGCGCCGTGGCTAGCGGAAGTCAATCACCCGCCGATGGAGCAAAATCAGCGGATTTCAGTCTTGGCGATGCGGATACCAAAACCCTCGAGGCCGACATAGTGGCGCTCGCGCGAGGCGATCAGGTTGATCGAGGAAATGCCGAGATCCTTGAGAATCTGCGCACCGAGACCGATCTGGCGCCATTCGTCCTCGCGGTGGCGCGCTTCTTCGTGGTCTTCGCGCTCGGGTGTCGGACGGTTGCGGCCGAGATTGGAAACGCCGACCGAGCCTTCACGCAGGTAAACGATGACGCCACGGTTGCAGTCGCCGAAGGTCTTCATGATGTCGCCGAGGCGGTTGCTGGTGCCGAACACATCGGTCACCACGTCCTCGGTGTGCAGGCGCACCGGCACTTCCTCGCCGTCGCGAATGTCGCCGAAGACGATGGCGAGATGGTGCATGACGTCCCAGGGCAGCGTGTAGGTGATGGCTTTTGCCTTGCCGGCAGGGGTTTCGATGTCGAAGCTGTCGACACGCTGGATCAGCGTCTCCTGGCGCTGGCGGTAGGCGATGAGATCGGCGACCGAGACCTGCTTGAGGCCGTTCTTCTCGGCAAAGGCAGCGACCTGCGGGCCGCGCATCACCGTACCGTCGTCGTTCACCAGTTCGGAAATGACACCGACCGGCGGCAGACCGGCGAGCTTGCAAAGGTCGACGGCGGCCTCGGTATGGCCCGAGCGCATCAGAACACCACCTTCGCGCGCGATCAGCGGGAAGATATGGCCGGGACGAACGAAATCCGAACCGCCGACATTGCCATTGGCGAGATTGCGCACCGTCAGCGTACGGTCCTCGGCCGAGATACCGGTCGTGGTGCCGTGCTTGAAGTCGACGGAAACGGTGAAGGCCGTGGTGTGGGCGGAATCATTGTCGGCGACCATAGGCGCCAAATTGAGCCGCCTTGCGTCTTCCTTGAGCATCGGCGTGCAGACGATGCCGGAGGTGTGGCGCACGATGAAGGCCATCTTTTCGGCCGTGCAGTGAACGGCGGCAACGATCAGGTCGCCTTCGTTCTCGCGCCCGTCGTCGTCCATCACGACCACGATCTCCCCGCGCTCGAAGGCTCTCAGCGCTTCGACGACTTTCTTCTGATCGTAGGCCATGGCGTTCTCTCTTTCGCAGGGGAGTAGGGCAGTAGGGGAATAGGGCAGTATGTGAACCAGGCGATTGCCTTACTGCCCTATTGCCCTACTCCCCTAAATCCTCCCCGTCTGTCCGCGATGGCGGAGATAGTGGTCGGCAATCGCGCAGGCAACCATTGCCTCGCCGATCGGCACGGCACGGATGCCAACGCACGGATCGTGCCGGCCCTTGGTCATCACATCGACGTCCTTGCCGTCCTTGTCGATAGACTTGCGCGGCGTCAGGATCGACGAGGTCGGCTTGACGGCGAAACGCGCGATCACGGCCTGTCCGGTCGAGATGCCGCCCAATATACCGCCGGCATGGTTGGACAGGAAGTGTGGCACCCCGTCATTGCCCATGCGCATCTCGTCGGCATTCTCTTCGCCGGTGATGCGCGCGGCCTCAAAACCGTTACCGATCTCGACGCCCTTGACCGCGTTGATCGACATCAGGTTTGACGCGATGTCCTGGTCGAGCTTGCCGTAGATCGGCGCGCCCAGCCCAGCAGGCACGCCCTCGGCAACGATCTCGACCACAGCGCCGACCGACGAGCCCGACTTGCGGATGCCGTCGAGATAGTCGGCGAAGACCTGGACCGAACCCGCATCGGGCGTGAAGAACGGGTTTTCCGAACTTCCGATGAAATCCCAGTCCCAGTTGGCGCGGTCGATCGACTTCACGCCCATCGACACCAGCGCACCACGCACGACGAGGCCGGGCACGACCTTGCGCGCTATCGCACCTGCCGCCACGCGTGCAGCCGTCTCGCGCGCCGAGGAACGGCCACCGCCGCGATGATCGCGCAGGCCGTATTTGACGTCGTAGGTGTAGTCGGCATGGCCGGGACGATATTGCCGGGCGATCTCGCCATAATCCTTGGAACGCTGGTCGACATTTTCGATCAGCATCGAAATCGGCGTGCCAGTCGAGATCAACGTCTCGCCGTCATCGTCGGTGATGACGCCCGACAGCACCTTGACCTCGTCGGGTTCGCGGCGCTGGGTGACGAAACGCGACTGGCCCGGCTTGCGCTTGTCGAGCTCGTCCTGGATGTCTTTCAGCGTGAAGCGGATACCGGGCGGGCAGCCGTCGACAACACAGCCAAGTGCCGGCCCATGGCTCTCGCCCCAGGTGGTAACGCGAAACAAATGGCCGAAGGTGTTGTGCGACATGCAAAGAGCCCTTTCCGGCAGCTGCCGGGGTATGGCCGCGTTCTAGCGCATGACCTCGAAAAGTAAAATTCCTTTTCGACAAAGGACGATGCGCCGATTCAACGTGATGGAGCGCGCCTGCATGTCCTTTGAGGCGCGCAGCGCCCCATTGGCCATTTTAGCGGTGGTCAAACTGTGATCGGAGCCGATTTAGTTTTGACACATTCGGTTGGTTTCTGCTTCCTTCCGACCGCCCCGTATGTTTTGCCTCGCGCTTTGCGGGGCGCAGAGAAAAAGAGGACGACAATGCGTACCCTTATTGGCGCCGTTGCCGCCGTGCTCATGATGTCAGGCGCAGCACTGGCCGCCGAAGCCGAAGGTCAGGTCAAGTCGGTCGACAAGGAAAAATCGATCATCACGCTCGACAACGGCAAGACCTACAAGCTGCCGGGCGAGTTCGATGTCGACAACATCAAGCCGGGCATGGAAATCCTGCTGGCCTATGACGTGGTCGAAGGCGAAAACCTGATCACCGACATGGAACTGCCGCAGTAAACGCGAAATTCGCGGCCGCTAGAGCCATTCCAGGCGGCCGTTTTCCACTTTCAGCACGCGGTCTTGGGGTGTCTCCAGGACCGCGGCTTTGTTTTTGGGCAGGTCTTCGACAAGCCTGAAGATCGCGCGCAAGACACCGCCATGGGTCACGCAGACCGTCGGTCGCGCAACCTCCGCAAGCCAGGGACGAATACGGCAGGTGAGCATTTCATAGCTCTCCGCATCCTTGCCCGGCGGCACGAAATCCCACTTGTCCAGTTGCCGCGCAGCGCTCACGCCCGGTTCGCGGGCTTCGAGCTCGGCGAAGGTGAAGCCCTGCCAATCGCCGAAATTCACTTCGATGAGCCGTGCGTCAGTGCGATAAGCCAAGGGATCGAGCCCCATCGCAGTTCGCACGCGCTCCATCGTCTCGCGGGTACGCCGCATCGGGCTTGCCACGAAATCGAAAGCCTCGGGATTGGGAACAAGCTCGGCGAGCCTACGACCATTGCGGTCGGCCTGCTCGCGCCCGAGCGCATTGATGTCGATGTCGGCCTGGCCCTGCAGACGCTGCTCAGCGTTCCAGGGCGTCTGGCCATGGCGCACGAAATAGATGAGCGGGGTCATGTGAGGCTGGGGCGCGAGGTCAGTCCTTCACGGCAGCGATATCGGGCGCATCGACAGCCTTCATGCCGACGACGTGGTAGCCGGAATCGACATGATGCACTTCGCCAGTGACACCGCGCGACAGATGCGACAGGAAATAGAGCCCGGCGTCGCCAACCTCCTCGATCGAAACGGTACGACGCAGCGGCGCGTTGTACTCGTTCCACTTCAAGATGTAGCGGAAGTCGTCGATACCGGACGCGGCAAGCGTCTTGATCGGGCCGGCCGAGATGGCGTTGACGCGGATATTCTTCGGGCCGAGATCAACGGCGAGATATTTGACGCTGGCCTCAAGCGCTGCCTTGGCCACGCCCATGACGTTGTAGTTTGGCATCACCTTTTCGGCGCCGTAATAGGTCATGGTCAAAAGCGAACCGCCATCGGTCATCAGCTTCTCGGCGCGCTGGGCGATCGCCGTGAAGGAATAGACCGAGATATCCATGGTGCGCAGGAAGTTGCCGTGGCTGGTGTCGACGTAGCGGCCAGTCAACTCATCCTTGTCGGAGAAGCCGATGGCGTGGACGACGAAGTCGAGCTTGCCCCACTTCTTTTCCAGCGTCTCGAAGCAGGCGTCGACGGTCGCCATGTCGGTGACGTCGCAATGGCCGCAGACAAAAGCGCCGATTTCGGCGGCCAGCGGCTCGACGCGCTTCTTCAGCGCATCGCCCTGATAGGTGAACGCCAATTCCGCGCCCTGGTCGGCGCAAGCCTTGGCAATGCCCCAGGCAATCGATCTGTTGTTGGCGACGCCAAGAATAAGGCCGCGCTTGCCGGCCATCAGGCCCTGTCCACCCGCCATGTGAGCGCACTCCAATGCATGATTTGTTTGGGAGAGCCTATCGCATAGGCAATCTGCAGCTTCAAGCGTTGATACGCCGCCACATATCGAGCGGCGACGTCGCGCCTGCCTGCTTTCAGCCGTTGGACTTGCGCATCAGCTCTTCGAGTGCCGCATCGCCGCCTTCAGGCAGCATCACGCGGACATGAGCATACATGTCGCCGTGGCCGCCCGCCTTTTCAGGCAGGCCGCGCCCCTTGATACGCAAGACCTTGTCCGAACTGGACCAGGCCGGCACCTTGACGGCAATGCGCCCCGTCGGCGTTTCCACTGCAAGCTTGGCGCCGAGCACGGCGTCGTGAAGCTGAACCGGCAGGTCGGCATGCAGGTCCCGGCCCTCGACACGGTAGCGCGGATGACGGCGGAACCTGATCTTGACCAGCGCGTCACCGGCACCACCAAAACCCTGCTCGCCCTGGCCCTTGAGCCTGATCGTCTGGCCGTCCTCGACATATTCCGGCAGCTTGACCGCCAGCTTGCGGCCATCGGGGAACATCGCGGTGACCTTTGGCGCGGTCGCGGCTTCCTCGATGGTCACATCGAGGGTGACATTGACGTCGGCGCCCGGCTGGGCGCGCTGTCCGCCACCCATGCCTGCGCCGGCACCGGGACCAGTACCGCGCTGGCTGAAGGAATCGCCGAAAATCTGGCTGAATATGTCACCGGCATCGAACGATTGGCCGCCCGGGCCACCGGAGCGGAATTCGAATCGCGAGCCGCCAGGTCCGGCCTGCTGCCGGCGGAAACCGCTGTAGGGATCGCCACCCGCAGCGCCTTCAAAGCCATGGAAGCGCTGCTTGCCCTCGGCGTCGATCTCGCCGCTGTCGAAGGCTGCCTTCTTCTTCTCGTCGCCGAGAATCTCGTAGGCCTGGTTGGCCGCGGAAAAGCGTTCCTTTGCCTTCGGATCGTCAGGGTTCTGATCCGGGTGATGCTTCTTGGCGAGCTTGCGGTAAGCCGCTTTTATGTCCTTGGCCGAGGCGTTCTTGGCAACGCCCAGCACCTCATAGGGGTCGCGCATGTCTCATTCCATAAACAGAGAAAAGGGTTGGTTCCTCCCTATATGCGCTTGGCTAGGAAGAAATTCCAGAGGCGGAAGTGCCTTGATCGTCAGACAGGTTCGAATGCCAGCATCTGCCAGGCACCAGCACCGGCGGCACAAACTTCGCCCTTGAACAGCCTGACGCCGTCAAAGCTTTCGCGCGAAACAGCGAACTCCCGACACAACACGCCGCGCTCGGTGCTCTCCACCAGCGCGCTGATCGCGCCGCGCGAACCGGTATCGGCGTTGGCCCAGGGAATCGCCTGCCCCTTCAGCTCGGCGACGTCGGCGGACGAAACCGCGTTGCGGATCGTTGTCTCATCGGCCAGCCGATTCGCATCGGTGGTACGGTTCACGTCGTCGGGGATCTTGCTGGTCACCAGGCTGCGATCCACCTCCGCCTTATCAAGGCTGAAGCCGCCAGCACCACAGGCGCTGATCGTCGTCAGGCTAAGCAGCAGCACCACCTTGAAGGATCGGAACCCGAATTGTGGGAGGCAATGGCCCTCAAAGGCTTGCGCGAAGCGCGACAATAGGCATTCTCCCGGTCGGAAATGGCAGATCGAGTAAAAGCTATGACGGACACAGAGTTAACAAGCGGTGACTTCACGGAGAGTGCTGAGCCATTCCGGCTTTTTGCCGCGTGGCTCAAGGATGCGACGGCCAGCGAGCCGAACGATCCCACTGCGCTCGCACTCGCGACTGTCGACACCGATGGGCTGCCCGACGTGCGCATGGTGCTGCTCAAGGGTTTCGACGAACAGGGCTTTGTCTTCTACACAAATTTCGAAAGCGCTAAGGGCCGCGAGATCCTGGCGACGATGAAGGCGGCCATGTGCTTCCACTGGAAATCGCTGCGCCGTCAGGTTCGGGTGCGCGGTCCTGTGGAAATCGTCACCGACGCCGAGGCCGACGAGTATTTCGCCACCCGCCCGCGCGGCAGCCGAATCGGCGCCTGGGCATCGAAACAGTCACGCCCGCTCGAAAGCCGATTCGCGCTGGAAAAGGCGGTGGCTGAATACACTGCCCGCCACGCCATCGGCGAAATCCCGCGCCCGCCGCACTGGTCAGGCTTCCGCATCGTGCCGAGCCAGATCGAATTCTGGCACGACCGCCCGTTTAGGCTGCACGACCGTGTCGTCTTCAGCCGCAACGAAGAAGGCGGCTGGGACAAGGACCGGCTCTATCCGTAAGGGCTTTACCTTCCCCTGCGGGGGAAGGGTAACGTTCAGCCTTTCTTGCGCGACATGAAGGCGACGAGCGCGGCTTTTGCTTCGTCAGACTTGAGCCGAGCACGGAAATGCGCGCCTTCTTCCTCGATGCGCTCGACAAGCTCCGAGCGGTCGCCACGCATCAGGTCGCGGGCGATCTTCAGCGCTTGCGGCGGCTTGGCTGCGATCTCGCGGGCGGCGGCAAGTGTTGCCGCCTCCAACTCGTCTTCGGCGACAACCTTGTAGATCAGTCCTGCGGCCAAGGCGCGTTCGGCCGGAAAGCCCTCGCCGAGCCCGAGCAACGCAAAGGCGCCCTGGTGGCCAAGCACCTGCGGCGCAAGCAGGCTGGAGCCCGCTTCGGGCACGAGGCCGAGATCTACGAAAGGAGTGCGGAACACTGTGCGCGGCGTGGCGAAGGTCAGGTCGCAATGCAGGTTGATGGTCGTGCCGATGCCAACGGCGATGCCGTCGACACCAGAGATGACAGGCTTTTCGGTCTTGGCGATTGCCAGCAGGAAATCCCACACCTCGCCGCCGCCTTCGCCACCAGTCGCGATCACCATGAAATCGGCGAGGTCGTTGCCGGACGAAAACGCGCCCGGCACGCCAAGGAAGACATGGCAGCGCACGGTCGGGTCGGCATCGCCCGCGGCAAGTGCAGCCGCCATCTCGGCATACATGGCGCGCGTGATGGCGTTCTTCTTGTCCGGACGGTTCATCCGGATGATCTGCACGGCGTCTTGCCGCTCGATGAGAATGTGGTCGCTCACTTTGGTCTCGTCCTCGTCCCAGATGTCACGCCGAAATCAGCGCCGTGGCGGCAGCGGCAAGGCTGCCCGCGCCACCGGTGATGCGGTCCTTCAGTGCCCCCGTCTCGCCTAGCAGGTTTTCGGCAAAGAACCGGCAAAGGGCGATGCGGTTCTGATCGCCGCTGGCAAGGGCCGCGCGCGCCAGATAGGCGCCGCCTGCCACCAGCGCGAACAGCCTGAGATATGGCGTGGCCCCGGCCAGCGCATCGTCCGTTCGGCCGTCGCTGAGCTTGATTTGCAGATCGCGCGTAGCGTCTTGCAAATCGTCCAGCGCCTGGTCGAGATTGAGCGCGGTACGGCCATAGGCTTCGCTATTCATCGCAGCCACCGCGATGCCAACACCATCCAGCTCCCCGATGTAGCCGAATACATGCTCGCCGCCGCCGAGCGGCAGCTTGCGGGTCACCAGGTCGATCGCCTGGATGCCGTTGGTGCCTTCATAGATCGGAGCGATGCGGGCGTCGCGCAGTAGGGCTGCGGCACCGGTCTCTTCGATGAACCCCATGCCGCCATGGATCTGCACGCCGAGCGACGCGACGTCGACACCGACATCGGTGGCAAAGGCTTTCGCAACCGGGGTCAACAGATTGGCACGGTCCTGCCAATGCGCCTTGTCGGCACCCTCCGAAACCCGGGCCATGTCGATGGCGTGCGCGCAGGAATAGGCAATCGCACGCGCGGTCTGGGTCAGCGCCTTCATGGTCAGCAGATTGCGCTGCACATCGGGGTGATGGACGATCGGTGCCATGCCCTCGCCCTTGTAGGACGATGCCTTGCCCTGGCGCCGGTCGTTGGCATAGGCAAGCGCCTTTTGGAACGCGGTCTCGGCAATGGCCACGCCCTGGATACCGACCAGCAGCCTCGCATTGTTCATCATGGTGAACATGCAGGCGAGGCCGCGATGCTCCTCGCCGATCAGCCAGCCAACCGCACCCGGCTCGCGATCCTTGGCAAAACCGTCGCCATAAATCATCGTGCAGGTTGGCGAGGCGTGGATGCCGAGCTTTTCCTCGATACCCGAGCAGAACACGTCGTTGCGCGCGCCCGGGGTGCCGTCGTCATTGAGCAGGAATTTTGGCACCAAAAACAGCGAAATGCCGCGCGTGCCTGCCGGTGCATCCGGCAACCGCGCCAGCACCAGATGAACGATGTTGTCGGTAAAATCATGCTCGCCATAGGTGATGAAAATCTTCTGGCCGAAGATTCGGTAAGTGCCGTCGCCGGCCCGTTCGGCACGGGTGCGCAAGGCGGCAAGGTCCGAACCGGCTTGCGGCTCGGTCAGGTTCATGGTGCCCATCCATTCGCCAGAGACGAGCTTGGCGAGATAGGCTGCCTTCAGCTCCTCGGAGGCGTGCTTTTCCAGCGCCTCGACCGCCCCCATGGACAGAGTCGGGCCGATGCCGAAGGCCATCGAGGCCGAGTTCCACATTTCAAGGGCGGCAACCCCCATCATGGTCGGTAGGCCCTGCCCGCCATATTCTTCAGGGCCGTTCAGGCTGTTCCAGCCGCCTTCGGTCCAATGTTTGTAGAGTTCTTTCCAGCCGGGCGGCGTGGTCACCGCCGCGTTCTTGAGCTTGGCGCCGGTCCGGTCGCCGACCTTGTAGAGCGGCGCCACCTCTTCGGAGGCGAAGCGCCCGGCCTCGCCCAGGATGGCGTCAATCAGGTCTTCGCCAAGGTCGCCGAAGGTGCCGGCGTCGAGCGCGGCCTTGAGGCCCGCGACATGCTTCAGCGCAAAAGCTATCTCTTCCACCGGGGCGCGATACATGACGCTTCCTCCTGCCTGACCTGATGAACTGCTGTCGCGGCCTCACCACCGCCTGGCATGCACACTAGCCGCGTTCTTTCGGCGAGGGGAAGTGACTTTTTACGTAAACGTCAAATTTTTGGCCGCACTTTCCACCAAAGTCTCAGGTTGGTAGAAGACGCGAAATCAAGAGGAATGACCATGCTCGCCCGGCCCGACGCCTATAGCTGCATCGAATGCGGCCTGCCCTACCGTTCCGAAGGCTTTTGGTATCACGGCGGCAAGATCGAGGACGGCGCCGCCTACTGGACCGATCGCGGCATCCTGTGTTCGCCGAAATGCTCGCTCGCGCACCATCGCAAGCGCGCGGCGGAAGGCACATTGCCGACCACGCCAGCGCCTGATCCGTTTGAGTGAAACCCCATCGCTGTCGCTTTCAACCTAGGGGCGGTGGAGCTTTATCAGCATTTCCTTAACCATGACGGTTCACCATCGGCTCGTCACCGAGGATCGCCTTTGAGGGGACTGGCGTTTAAGCTTCACGGTCTTGCGCTCGCAGCGCTCACCGCCGCGTGGACATTCCACCTTCCAGCGACAGCCCAAGCATCCGACTTCTCCGAACCGTGGAAGAAGGTCGACCGCGCGCTGGTCATCGACGCCTACGAATACAACTCCATCGACTGGCAGAAGCTGTCGGGCGACAAACGCATCGTCGGCTTCATCAACAAGGCCTCGGACGGCTTGCCGCCGCCCTACGCCTGTTCAGGCGATGAAACAGCCTACAAGCTGTGCAAGGCGCTGTGGAAACGCCATGCGGTCGCCCGCGAGCTGTTCCAGACGCGCAAGGTGGTCGCCAAGGCGCTTGGCCTCAAATGGGGCGCCTACCACCTCGCCCGTCCCGGCAATCCGATCGAGCAGGCCGACAACTTCCTCGACTTCGCCGAGCCCGGCCCCGACGACCTGATGGCCGTCGACATCGAGGACAACGACCCGACAAAGTGGATGTCGCTGGAGGACGCCGAACTGTTCGTGCGCCGCATCTTTCAGCGCACCGGCCGCTACCCGATCCTCTACACCAACGGCACGACTTCGCGTTACATCGCCGACAATCGCTACCGCTACCAGCTCTTGTCGCGCCTGCCGCTGTGGTATGCGCGCTACAAGCCCGAGATCGGCATCCATTTCCCGAAAGGCAACTGGCAGGGTTATTCGCTGTGGCAATTCTCGTCGCAGGCCAATTGCGGCATCCGCCGCTGCCCCTACCGCGTCGCCGGCACGCCTAATGACATCGACGTCAATGTCGCGCCGATGGACGCGGAAGGTTTGCGCAAGGCCTGGCCATTTGGCCAGCTGATCGAGACGACCGACGAATTCATGGTCAATGTGCCGGTCCCGATCGCACGCGATCAAGGCCTCAAGGGCGAAAGCCGCATCACCTATGCCTCAGTCGCCTATCCGGTGCGGCTTGATCTTCTCGCCGAAACGCTGCGGTCGAGCTGGAACAAGGCTGTTCTTGGCGCCCTGCCGGCGATCAAGGCTCCCGACAGCCGCTACGCCAATGGCATGGCGGAATATGCCGCTGCCAAGCTCGACCAGCGCCTGCGTGCAAGCAGCAAGGCCGAGTTCGATCCGGTCGCCACGGCTTCCACCGAACTGGACAGCGCTGGACGCTAAGCCTGCTGTTCGCGCTCCACGGCGCGCCAGCCGATGTCGCGGCGGCAAAAGCCCTCCGGCCAATCGAGCAGATCCACCGCCGCATAGGCCTTTTGCTGCGCTTCACCGACGTTGCCGCCGGTCGCGGTGACGTTCAACACACGCCCCCCGTTGGCGACGATCTGGCCATCCTTAATCGCTGTGCCGGCGTGGAACACCTGGGCACCGGAGGCCTCGGCCCTCCCGATGCCTGAGATGACCGAACCCTTTTCCGGCGTGCCGGGATAGCCCTTGGCCGCCATCACAACCGTAAGGGCCGCCTCGTCGCGCCAGCGCGCCGATACATGCGCCAATTGGCCATCGGCGGCGGCATTGAGCAGCACGAGAAGGTCTTCCTTGAGCCGCATCATCAACACCTGGCATTCGGGATCGCCGAAGCGGGTGTTGTATTCGATCAGCTTCGGCCCCTTGTCGGTCAACATTAGTCCGGCGAACAAGACGCCGGCAAAAGGCGCGCCCATTTCGGCCATGCCGCGCATCGTCGGCTCGATGATCTCGCGCACCGTCTGTTCGATCAGCTCAGGCGTCATCACCGAAGCGGGCGAGTAGGCACCCATGCCGCCGGTATTGGGCCCGACATCGCCATCGCCGACGCGCTTGTGGTCCTGCGCTGTGCCGAACGGCAATGCGGTCTTGCCGTCGCACAGGCAAAAGAAGCTCGCCTCCTCGCCGGTCATGAATTCTTCGACGACCACCGAAGCACCAGCACCGCCGAACGCGCCTTCAAAGCAAGCGTCGACAGCTTCCAGTGCCTCGTCCAGCGTCATCGCCACCGTCACGCCCTTGCCGGCGGCGAGGCCGTCGGCCTTGATGACGATCGGCGCGCCCATCTTTTTAACGTAGGCCCTAGCATCGGCGGCATTGTCGAACCGGCCATAGGCGGCCGTCGGAATGTCGTAGCGGGCGCAAAGATCCTTTGTGAAGCCTTTCGAGCCCTCGAGCTGGGCAGCCTTGCCCGACGGGCCGAAGACACGGATGCCCTGGGCGCGCAGATCATCGCCAATACCCGCCACCAGTGGGCCCTCAGGACCAACCACGACGAGGTCGATGCTCTTGTCCTTGCAGAAGGTAGCGACCGCGGCATGGTCGGCTATGTTGAGCGCCACCAGGTCAGCTTCCTGCGCGATGCCCGGGTTGCCAGGCGCGGCATAAAGCTTGGTCAGCATCGGCGACGCCGCAAGTTTCCAGGCCAGCGCGTGTTCGCGGCCGCCGGAGCCGATGAGCAGGATGTTCATACCAGTGACCTCTTGCCAATGCTAGACGTGATGCACCCGCTAGTGGCCGAGGCGGTTGAGGTCAAGCGAAACGGCGCTATCGTGCGTAATGAAATCGGCAAGCTGCAACTTCCAGCGCCTGCGTGTCTCCTGAACCCGTAACGCGATAGACCAACCGATGCTCATGGTTGATCCGTCGCGACCACCAGCTTGACATCTCATTGCGCAGGGGCTCGGGCTTGCCGATCCCGCTGAACGGACTACGTCGCGCATCCCGGATCATCTCGTTGATGCGGGCCAGCATCTTTGCATCAGTGCCCTGCCAGTAGAGGTAGTCTTCCCAACCTCTCGCAGTCCACAGAAGCTTCACGGCTCGATCAGTTCATGCTCTTCGAGCTTGCCGGCATTGGCATCCTCGATGGACTTCAGCAATCTTTCCGCATTGGCAGGGTTGCTGAGAAGGTAAAGGGTCTCCTTCATCCCCTCCCACTCGGAAAGGGGAACCACCACCACAGGCTCATGGTTTTGACGGGTGACTATCAGCTCCGTCCGATCTTCCTCGAGCTTGTCGAAATGCTTGGCCATGTTGGCGCGCAACTCGGTAAGCGTAACGTAGGCCATGTCGACCTCCTCGATCTCGTCTCTGTACGTATATATGTACAGACATCTGGAAGCAAGCCGAAGCCCGCTTGACGCCCGCTCGCGCCGCTGGCACTCCCATCGGATGGAACAGATCCAATCAAAAGCCGGCCAGGGCCGGGTCGCTGATGCCCCAACCCGACACTGGGTCTACCGCGCCTTGCCGCGCGGGCTATGGCCCTATGCACAGCTCGCGCGCTGGGACAGGCCGATTGGCTGGGTGCTTTTGTTGTGGCCTTGCTGGTGGTCGGCGGCCATGGCGGCAAGCGCTTTCGCGCGGCCCGGCGACAGCCTGATCTCGCTGTTGCCCTCGCCATGGTTCCTGGCCCTCTTCCTTGTCGGCGCCATCGCCATGCGCGGTGCCGGCTGCACCTACAACGACATCGTCGACGAGGGTATCGACGCCCAGGTCGAGCGCACGCGTTCGCGCCCGCTTCCCTCCGGCCAGGTCAGCCGCCGTCAGGCGTGGGTGTTCCTGGTGCTGCAGGCACTTGTCGGGCTTTTGGTGCTGTTGCAGTTCAACAGCTTCACCGTCCTGCTCGGCATCTCGTCACTGGCTGTCGTTGCGATCTACCCGTTCATGAAGCGCATCACCAACTGGCCGCAGTTCGTGCTTGGCCTTGCCTTTTCGTGGGGCGCGCTGATGGGCTGGGCGGCCGAGTTCGGCGACATCGACGGCCCGGCCGTGCTGCTCTATTTCGGCTCGATCATGTGGGTGATCGGCTATGACACGATCTACGCCCACCAGGACAAGGAAGACGACGCGCTGGTCGGCGTGAAATCGACCGCGCGCTTCTTCGGCGAAAACACCAAGTCTTGGCTGGTCGGGCTCTACGCCGGCGCACTGATGCTGTTTGCCACAGCCTTTGCCATCGCACAGGTGCCGATGCCCGCACTCGCCGGCCTGGTCGCCGCCGGTGCACATATGGCAAGGCAGATCATCACGCTCGACATCGACGATCCAGACCAGTGTCTCAGGCTGTTCAGGTCGAACGGCCAGATTGGCTGGATCATCTTCATCGGTCTGGTCTGCGGCGGGGCCTGGGTGGCGCTGAAGCCGCTGATCTAGTACGCGTCATGCCCGGGCGATGATCTCTTCGCCGTCGATAACGAGCCGAACTCCCAGTTCACCCGACTTGCGGCGGGCGAGAAAACGCGGACGGCGCATGCGCGACACGCGGCCCTTGCGGCGTTCCTGTGGCGGCATTGTCTTGATCGCCGCCCCGAGCGACTCTTCCAGCGTGCGAGCAACGCCGTCCGCCTCGATCAGCAGCATCGGCAGGTTGTAGAAATCAGCCCAGGCGCGCCAGTCGGCGGCTACATCCTCGAGATCGTCGGCGACCAGAAGCGGCACCGAAAGCATCGGATCGTTGTGCAGCAGTTCCAGCGTCACCGTGACGTTGAGATCCTGGTCTTCCATCGCACGCGCAGCGACACCACGAAAAGCGCGCGCCGGCAGTGCGATGGCGGCGGGCAGCCCGCTTTGCGCCAGCACGCGGCGGATCACCGCGCCGCGGTGGTCGATCGTGAATGTGACGTCGCCAAGGTCATCACGCGTGGTGTAGCTGACCTTCTGCGGCAAGCGGAACGGGTCGAGGCGCATGTTGCGTCCCGCCCAGACTGGCTTCAGTCCGGTGTTCATATTGTGCCTTCCTGTTATCTCCTGAGAGCCGGTTTCCGGTCTCTCCGGACCAGTTTTCCCGGTCTCGTTGGGAAGGACACTAGCGGGGGGTCCTTACCGCCCCGCTTAAGAAATTGGGTTAAATTTTGCTGATCTCTCCGATGGTTATCGGAATGCCACCAGAGACGTTCAAATCGTCTTGCCGGGGTTCATGATGCCGGCAGGATCGAACGCCGACTTGACCCGGCGCATCAGCTCGATGGCGATGGGCGGTGCGGTGGCGATCAGCTCGTCGCGCTTGAGTTGGCCGATGCCGTGCTCGGCCGAGATCGAACCATTCATGGAACGCACCACGTCATGAACCGCCTTGTTCATCTGGCGGTACAGCGCGAGGAACGCGCCACCGTCCATGCCGACAGGCTGGGAGATGTTATAGTGCAGATTGCCGTCGCCCATGTGGCCGAAGCAGACCACCCGTGCTTCAGGGCAGACGCTGGCGACAGCGACCGCGCCTTGTTCGATGAAATCAGGGATGCTGGCGATCGGCACCGAAATGTCATGCTTGATCGATGCACCTTCCGCCTTTTGCGTTTCGGGCAACATTTCGCGCAGGCGCCAGAACTCGTTGGCCTGGCCGACGCTTGCGGCAATCGCCGCATCGCCAACCTGTTCCGCCTCGAAACCGGCTGAAAGGATATCCTCGATCAGCGTGCGCGCGTCCTCGGCCGAGCGGCCCGACGAGATTTCCATCAGCACCTGCCAGGGCCAGTCGCCTTCCAGCGGCGGGCGCGCATCGGGAATGTGGCGCATGGCAAATTCCATCGGCAGATGCCCGATCAGCTCGAAGGCCGTCAGTGCGGTGCCGGCAAGGTCCTGGGCACGGTCGAACAGCGCAAGCGCTGCCTCGGGCGACGACAGGCCGACCCAGGCAACCTCCCGGCCCTTGGGCTTGGGATAAAGCTTGAGCACGGCAGCAGTAATGACGCCGAGCGTGCCTTCGGCACCGACGAACAGGTTCTTGAGGTCGTAGCCGGTGTTGTCCTTCTTGAGCTTGCGCAGGTCGTCGAGCACCTCGCCGGTGGGCAGCACCACCTCGACGCCAAGGCACAGTTCACGCGCATTGCCATAGGCCACGACGCCGGTGCCGCCGGCATTGGACGACAAATTGCCGCCGATCTGGCACGAGCCCTGCGACGCCAGCGACAAGGGATAGAGCCTGTCGACCTCATCGGCCGCCTTGTGCAGCACATCGAGCACGACGCCGGCTTCGGCGATCACCGTATTGGACACCGGATCGATCTCGCGGATGCGGTTGAGCCGCGACAGCGACAGCACTATCTGGCCGCCCGAACGATCAGGCACCTGGCCGCCGACAAGGCCGGTATTGCCGCCCTGCGGCACGATCGGCGTGCGGGTCTCGGTGGCGAGCTTCATGATCGCGCTCACCTCCTCCACATTGCCCGGACGCAGCACCAGAGAGGTCGCGCCGGTAAACAGCCCGCGCGGCTCGTGCACGTAAGGTTCGATGTCGGTGTCCGAGCGAACCGCGTATCGGTCGCCGACGATGGCAGCAAAGCGCTCGGCAAGCGCGGGGTCAAGGCCGGGAAGATTCTGGGTCATGTGATGAAAGCTAAATTCAGATGTGGGGAATGTCACGCGGTGCTGCTGCCCGCGCCAGCCTGTCGTTGATCGCTTCGCCAAGCTCGTCGAACGGTATCGGCTCGACGGCAATCAGTTCAGCACCGCTGCGGTCGAGCGCTTGAAGGTGCGCAAACAGGTTCGTCGCCGCTTCGCGCAGGTCGCCCGCTTCGGACAGATTGAGGAACGCGCGCGCCTGCTGCCAGCCCTCGGCGCGATGGGGCCCGAAGCCCAACAGCGCCTCGCCTGCCTGGATACGCTCGGCATTGAGCCGCATCTGGGCACCCGGCGCATAATGCGAGGCCAGCATGCCCGGCGCTTCGATGCCGGCGGTCACGCCGCGCAGCAGCGGGGCGCCAGTCACCGCCTCGATTTCGCCTGCGGGAACACCGCCCGGACGCAGCAGCCGCACCCGGCCATCCTCGACCTTGACGATCGTCGACTCGAGGCCAACCGGCGTCGCGCCGCCATCGACGACAAGCGGGATGCGTCCGCCAAGGTCGTTCGCCACCGCCTCGCCGCTGGTCGCGCTGATCTTGCCCGAGCTGTTGGCGCTGGGTGCCGCCAGCGGCCGCCCGAGCTTGGCGATCAACGTGCCGCCAAAGCCCTTGGGCATGCGCAGTGCAATCGTGTCGAGCCCGGCTGTGACCAGAGGGTGGATGCCCGAACCGGCACGTAGCGGCACCACAAGCGTCAACGGCCCCGGCCAGAATTTTTCGGCAAGCTTGCGCGACAGCGGATCGAACACGCCGATGCGTTCGGCCATGGCCATGTCGGCGACATGGGCGATCAGCGGGTTGAAACGCGGCCTGCCCTTGGCTTCGAAGATGCGCGCGACCGCTTCGCCATCGGTGGCGTCGCCGGCGAGGCCATAGACGGTCTCGGTCGGTATGGCGACGACCTCGCCCGCGCCAAGCAGCGCCAGCGCCCGATCCATCGCCTTGTCCGCTGCGATCAGTTCCGCCACGTCATAGCTTCCAGTTGCATGCCCGTCCCTAGCCCGCATCAGAAGGTGCGACAAGGCGCGGCGGCCAAGATTTCAGCCATTGGCTAAAATGCGCGGCATCTTCGCAAGCCCGCTGCAACCGCCGCTCAGGTAGCTTGCCCGCAAAAGTTGCTTCAACCCTGGGGGCCAAATGCGTCTGTTTGCTGCGCTTCTTACGGCCGGTATCACCGTGTCCGGTTCGGCTTATGCGTCTTCGATCATCATTGTTGAAGGCGGTGCGACCAGCCCGTCATCGATCCTGGTCGATGTTCCTCAATCGACGCCCAGGTCGATCGTCGAGATCGGCGTTCCATCCATCGACGCCGGCAAGGTCGCGGCAATCGATGCCGCACCCAAAAGCTCCGGCACCAAGATGGGCGCCGAATTGATGGTCATCCGCGGCGGCGAGGTTGGCAGCGCATCGCCGGAGCCGGCGGCAATCGCCCCGACATCAGCCGATGCCGCGCCTACACAGCAAGCTTCGGCAGGCGATCAGGCGCCTGCCGTCGAACCGGCAGCTGTCGAGCCTCAGTAGACCGGTTTCGCGCTACCCGCCTTAGCCCGCGATCTTGGAGAAGTCGGCGACCTGATCGGTTGCCGTGCGGATGCGGGCGAGCAGCGCCAGGCGATTGGCGCGCACGGCTACATCCTCATCATTGACGAGAACTTTCTCGAAGAATGAATCGACTGGTTCACGCAACACGCTAAGTGCCCGCATGGCGGCGGAAAAGTCTTCACTGCGAATGGCTTGGCCAGCTTCGCTGACAGCCTGATCCACCGGTGCAAACAGCGCCCTCTCCGCCTCCTCGCGGAAAAGCGCCGGGTCGACCGCCTTGGCAACCACAGTGCCCTTCTTCTCCTCGGCGGCCAGGATGTTCGCCGCACGCTTGGTGCCAGCGAGCAGGTTCCTGCCGTCTTCGGTATCAAGGA
The DNA here is from genome assembly GCF_056398585.1 of Aminobacter sp. 01T433. Lineage (NCBI taxonomy): Bacteria > Pseudomonadati > Pseudomonadota > Alphaproteobacteria > Hyphomicrobiales > Phyllobacteriaceae > Aminobacter > Aminobacter sp. 01T433. Next base: position 180,513 of record NZ_JBFTPR010000007.1, on the reverse strand, counting down.
ATTTGCCGAGTGCTTCGACGCGACGGGTGATGGTCAAAAGGTCGTCGGCGTCAGGGGTGATCACCGCATCGATGAGATCGTGGCGGGCGCCAAGCTCGCGCAGATAGACCTTCAGGCGGTCATGGAAGAACGCGATCAGGTCGGCCTTGAGCGGGGCCGCGCGGTCGATCGTTTCCTTGCGCAGCTCTGCCTCAAAGGCGGCAAGCGCATTGTCGACATCCTGTTCGCCGTCGACATCGCCGCTGTCGATCGCAGCCTGCGACGCTTCGAACACAGCGAGCCGGCGCTGGACAGAAGCCTCCTCAAGCTGCCGCAGAGCGGCGTCAAACAGCTGCTGCAGCGGCAGGCGGCCACGCGCCGACAAGATGATCCTGACGATGCCGAGTGCTGCACGACGCAGCGCATAAGGATCCTTCGACCCTGTCGGCTTCTCGTCGATAGTCCAAAAGCCGACCAGCGTGTCGAGCTTGTCGGCGAGCGCAACCGACACCGAAACCGGGTCGGCCGGGACACGGTCGGACGGGCCTTGCGGCTTGTAGTGTTCTTCGATGGCAGCAGCGACCGAAGGGCTTTCGCCCTGCAGCAGTGCATATTTGCGGCCCATGGCACCCTGCAATTCGGGGAACTCGCCGACGACCTCGGTCTGAAGGTCGGCCTTGGCAAGCACCGCCGCGCGGTCGGCGAGCTTCGGCTCGGCGCCGACCAGCTTTGCGATCTCGCGCGCCAGTCCACGGATGCGCTGGACGCGCTGCCCTTGCGTGCCAAGCTTGGCATGGAAGGTCACGCCGAGATGGTCGAGGCGGGCCATGCGCTGGTCGAGCGGCTTCTTGAGATCGAGCCCGAAGGCCTCGGCCGACTGCTTCAGCGTGTCGAGGTCGGGCAGATCGTGCTGGTCAGTGTTCCAGAAATAGAGCGCGTCCGACAGGCGCGCGCGGACAACCTTGCCGTTGCCGTGAGCGATTTCCTTGCCACCATCCTTGGCCTCGATGTTCGAGGTCAGGATGAAGTGGTTGGACAGCGCGTCCTCGCTGCCTTGCGGGCGCGTGACGAAGCATTTCTGGTTGGCCCGGATGGTCAGCCGGATGACCTCGGCGGGGATCTGCAGGAAGGCTTCCTCGAAGGTGCCCATCAAAACGACCGGCCACTCGACCAGACCCGCAACCTCTTCTAGCAGCCCCTCGTCCTCGACAAGGTCAAGCCCGTTGGCGAAAGCGAGATTGCGCGCGTCGGCGACGATCATCTGCTTGCGGCGCTCGGCATCGATGACGACCTTGGCGGCCTCGAGTTTGGCGGCATAGTCGTCGAAACGACGGACCTTGATAGCCTCGGGCGCATGGAAACGATGGCCATAGGTGACATTGCCGGAACGGATGCCGTCGACCTCGAAGTCGACCACCACCGGCTCCTCGGTCTCGGGACCGAAGGTGCAGATGATCGACTGCAGCGGACGCACCCAGCGCAGGCTGCCGGGCTTGGCTGACGCCGGGCCCCAGCGCATCGACTTCGGCCACGGGAAACTCTTGATGATCGCCGGCATCAGCTCGGCGATGATCCCCTCGGCCGAGCGGCCGGGCTTGGAGATATGGGCGACGTAGAAATCGCCCTTCTTGGGATCGCTGTGGACATGTGCCTCGGCAAGCGAAGCGAGGCCGGCGCCGCGCAAAAAGCCCTGAATTGCCGCTTCAGGCGCCTTGGTGCTCGGGCCCTTGCGCTCTTCGCGAATGTCCTTGGAGCGTGCAGTCAGCCCCCTGATATCGAGCGTCAGCCGGCGCGGCGTCCAATATTCGCGCGCCGCCTCATAGGTGAGGCCGGCTTCGACCAGACCGTCGGTCAGCATCTTCTTGAGATCGGCCGCCGCCTTGCGCTGCATGCGCGCGGGGATTTCTTCGGAACGGAGTTCGAGCAGCAAATCCGGCATCAGAGTTTCTCCATCCGCATGCCATCTTTCTTGTCAGTCGCGCCTTCGGCGCTGCCGCCCGCTTCCGTCAGCAGGAACGCCTCGCCGCACATCTTGGCGAGATTGCGCACGCGCAGGATGTAGCTCTGGCGTTCGGTGACCGAGATCACGCCGCGCGCGTCGAGCAGGTTGAGCAGATGGCTCGCCTTGATGCACTGGTCATAGGCGGGGAACACCATCTTGTGGCGATTACCGCCTTCGGCAGGTGCACCCGCATCAAGCAGCGCCTTGCACTCGGCTTCGGCGTCCGCGAAATGCCTGAACAGCATGGCCGTGTCGGCATGCTCGAAATTGTGCCGGGAATATTCCTGCTCTGCCTGCAGGAAGACCTCGCCATAGGTGACCTTGTCGTCGCCTTCGAGGCCATTGAAGTTGAGGTCGTAGACATTGTCGACGCCCTGCACATACATCGCCAGGCGCTCGAGACCATAGGTCAGCTCGCCGGCGACAGGTGCGCATTCGATGCCGCAGACCTGCTGGAAATAGGTGAACTGCGACACTTCCATGCCGTCGCACCAGCACTCCCAGCCGAGCCCCGCCGAACCGGTTGTCGCGTTTTCCCAATCGTCTTCGACAAAACGGATGTCATGCACCAGCGGGTCGATGCCGATCGCCGCCAACGAGCCGAGATAGAGCTCCTGGAGGTTGGCCGGATTCGGCTTCAGGATCACCTGATACTGGTAATAATGCTGCAGCCGGTTCGGGTTTTCGCCGTAGCGGCCGTCCTTGGGGCGGCGCGAAGGCTGGACGTAAGCGGCATTCCAGCGCCTGGGTCCAAGCGCGCGCAACGTGGTTGCGGGATGAAGCGTTCCAGCGCCCACTTCCATGTCATAGGGCTGGAGAATGATGCAGCCCTGCGCGGCCCAGAAATTGTGCAGCGTCAGGATCAACCCCTGAAACGAACGGCTGGGGTGCATGTGGGCGGGCATTGGGTTGGTCACGGGCGAAGCTCGATCATTGGCGCGCGCCCCGCACTACTGCGGGGCCGCAAGACGGTTCGTCCTAGTCCGGCCTTCGGCAAGGGTCAAGCAGTGGCCGCGCGATGCGGCTCACTTGCCCGGCAGCTGAAGTTCCTGGCCCGGTGCGAGCCGGGCGGGGTCGCCGCGCAGCTGCGGGTTGAGGTCGAGGATCTCGCGATAGCGGTCGCCATCGCCGAGCACCTCGTTGGAGATCGACCACAAGGACTGGCCGCGCAGCACCTTGTAGGAAGCCGGGATCACCTGAACCGCGGGCTCGACCGCAGGCGTCTCCGCCTCGCTCTTTTTCTGGCTGTCCGGTGCCGGTGCTGCCGGCTTGATCTCGGTCACCGGCGGCTTGGCCGGGGCTTCCAGGGCCGTGGGCTTCTCGGGCAGCGGCGGCAGGCCGTTGGCGAGCTTCTTTTCGACCTCAGCCAGGACGTTCGGCTCCGGCTTCATGTCGCGCGCATGGCTCCACTGGAAGGTCGCCTCGAGCTTGCGCCCGGCCCGCCAGTAGGCATCGCCAAGGTGGTCGTTCAGCACGGCATCGTCGGGCTTGAGCGACACGGCGCGCTCCAGTTCGCGCACGGCGTCATCGTAGCGGCCAAGGCGGTAATAGGCCCAGCCGAGCGAATCGATGATGTAGCCGTCGCTCGGCCGCAGATCGGCGGCCTGCTTGATCATCCCGAGGCCTTCCTCGAGATTGGTATTCATGTCTACCCAGGAATAGCCGAGATAGTTCAGCACCTGCGGCTGATTGGGGAACAGCTTGAGCGCCTCGCGGAAGTTCGGCTCGGCCTTGGGCCATTCCTTCAGCCGCTCATAAGCAATGCCGCGCTGATAAAAGATGTTCCAGTTGGCGTTGGTCGGCGTCTTCAGCACGCCAACCGCCTTGTCGTAGACGTCGGCTGCGGCACGGTAGTTTTCCGTGGAGGCATAGACCCCGCCAAGCGCCAGATATCCGCGCATGTCATCGGGATTGGCTTCGACCAGGGCCTTGAGATGCGTGATCGCCTCGTCATGACGCTTGAGGTCGGCGAGGTTGAGGCCAAGCTGCAACTCCGACAGCCGCTTCAGCGGCGAGGTCGCCGGCACGCGACGATAAAGTGCTATCGCCGCCTCGCTGTCCTGCTGCTGCTCGGCAATGGCTGCAAGCTGCACCAAAAGCTCGTCGCTCTCGGGCTTCAGCGCCAGCGCATATTGCAGATAGAGCCGGACGAAAGGCTCGCCGCCGCCGCGATTGAGCGCGGTCGACAGGTTGAGCAGGATTTCGGCGGCACCGTCATTCGGGCCGGCCACCAGAGGGGGGATTTTCTCGCCCTTGGTGATCTTCTCACGCAATGCTGAAATCGGCAGCTTGCCGGGAGCGAACTCGTCGGCACGGTCGAGGATCGCCAGTGCTTCGGTTTTCTTGCCGGTGCGTGCCAGGAAGCCGGCATAAGCCTCGGCCGCACGCATCCAGGTCTCGGGTGCCGCACTGCCAGCGCCAACATTGTCGATGGTTGCGCGGTAGATTTCGTTGGCCTTGTCGTTCTTGCCGGCCGTCTCGGCGATCAGCGCCTGGTGGTAGGTCTTGAACAGATCATACCATTCCGGCCCCTGGAGCTTGTCGAGGAACTGCAGCCCGTCGCCGCCACGGCCTTCGCCCTGCTTGGCCCAGGCCGTCATGGTGCCGGTGATCAGCCGGTCCAGATCGGATTCGAGCGCCAGCTTGAGCCATTTCTCGGCGGCTTCGTAATCCTTCTTGCGGAAAGTATCGACTGCAAGCGCCAGCCGCGAGAAGCGCTCCACATCCGGAACCGTCTTCAACATCTCGGCGTAGGGCAGCGACTCGTCGAACCGACCCTGCGCGATCAGCGCCAGCATCACACTTTGCTGAAGCGCGGTATCTGCGGGATCGAAGGCCAAAGCGCGCTTGTAATAGGCAATCGCACTGTCGAGATCGTCATCGGCTTCAGCGGTGCGTGCCGCCAGATAAGCCCCTGAAAACGAACTGATTTCGACCGGTTCGGAGGAGACCTTTTTGGCATATACGGGCTGGGTCAGGGCGGTGAAGCCCCCAAGAGCTGCCAGGCCCAAAAGCCAGATTGCGAGTCGCTGCCGCATGAAGGTCCTTCCTAGTCAGGTCGTATGGTCATCATGACACCCGCGAGGCGGGATCCGTGGCCGCAACTTGGTTTTCGTTGCCAAGCATGGCCTTTTTGGGGTCACGCTTCAATCCGCCACCACTTCACAATCCGACAACCGGCTTAAGGTTTTCAGAATATGTGCGCCAGCATGGCGCCATTTCCGACTTCAGACGACGCGGCTGATGCAGAAATCGATGACATCGAGCAGGGCTGCCTTCTGTGGCGTCGATTCGAGCGGTGCGAGTGCATCGCGCGCGATCTCGCCAAAGTGGCTGGCGCGGCCGATCGTATCGGCGATGGCACTGTGGCGCACCATCAGGCCGACCGCCTTTTCAAGCGCGGCATCGTCAGAAACGCCATCTTCGATCGCGCTCTTCCAGAAAGTGCGCTCGGCGGCAGTGCCCCGGCGATAGCTCAGGATGACCGGAAGCGTGACCTTGCCCTCGCGGAAATCGTCGCCGACATTCTTGCCGAGGTCCTTGCTCGACCCACCATAATCCAGCGCATCGTCGATGAGCTGGAAGGCAAGACCGAGGTTCATGCCGTAGGAGCGAAGGGCTGCCTTGTCGTTCTTTGACGCGCCCGCGATCACCGGGCCGACTTCGGCGGCAGCCGAAAACAGAGCTGCGGTCTTGGCCTTGATGACGGCGAAATGCTCGTCTTCGGTGGTTTCGAGGTTCTTGGCGGCCGCAAGCTGCATGACCTCGCCCTCGGCGATGATCGATGCGGCGGAAGACAGGATGTCGAGCGCTTCGAGCGAACCGACCTCGACCATCATGCGGAAGGCCTGGCCAAGCAGGAAATCGCCGACGAGCACGCTCGCCTGGTTGCCCCAGATGGTTCGCGCGGTCTTCTTGCCCCGGCGCAAATCGCTTTCGTCGACGACATCGTCATGCAGCAGCGTTGCCGTGTGCATGAACTCGACCGACGTGGCGAGCCTGACATGGTGCTCGCCGGAATAGCCGAACATCTGGGCCGCAGCGAGCGTCAGCATCGGACGCAGGCGCTTGCCGCCCGACGAAATGAGGTGGTTGGCCACCTCCGGGATCATCTCGACATCGGATCCGGCCTTGGACAGGATCAGCTCATTGACCCTGGCCATGTCGGACGAGGTCAGGTCGATCAGGTCCTTGATCGACGCGGTGTCCCGCTTTCCCTTCTCGATGTTGAGAACGACACCCAAGGCCAACACTCCCAATTACACAGACGCGTGGTCGCGCGCGTATCTCTTAGGCGATTCTAGGGCGGCATGCACCGTGCCCGCAAGTGGCGAATTGGCGCGGTGCAACACGTAGCGTTTACTTCGTCGCACCAAACTGCGAATTTCACCACATGATCGAACTCATCCGCACCAACGACGCCGTCATCATTTCCTTTGTGCAATCGCTGCTGCGCGACGCGCGTATCAGCTGCTTCGTCGCCGACCAGAACATGAGCGTGCTCGACGGTTCGATCGGCATCCTGCCGCGCCGCATCATGATCGACGCAGACGACGCCGACGAAGCACGCCAATTGCTCACCGATGCCGGCATCGAGCACGAAATACGCCAGAAGTGACCAATCAGCCGACGCCTGCCGAAGCTTTAGAGTTGCCGCCGCATACGGTGGACGCTTTCCATCGCGGCGCGTTCTGGCTGGTGCAGCCGAAGAATGACGGCCATCGCGCCGGCATGGACGCATTGATGCTGGCAGCCACGGTACCGACCGCATTTTCCGGGAGGCTCGCCGATTTTGGCGCTGGCGCCGGTGCCGCCGGCCTTGCGGTCGCCTCACGCTGCAAGGGCGCACAGGTATTGCTGGTCGAACTTACCCCCGAAATGGCAGCCTTCGCCAACGCCACGCTTGCCCATCCGGGCAACGAGGAACTCGCCCGGCACACCGCCGTTCTGGTTGCCGACGTCGCTTTGTCGGGCAAGGCCCGGACCGACGCCGGTCTCGCCGACGCCTCGCTCGACTTCGTCATCATGAACCCGCCCTTCAACCCGCCGCACCATCGCCCGACCCCAGATGCGCTGAAGCGCCAGGCGCATGTCATGGAAGACGGGCTATTCGAAAGCTGGATCCGCAGTGCTGCCGCCATGGTCAAGCCACGCGGCGGCTTCGCCATCATTGCAAGGCCAGAACAGCTGGCACCGATCCTGACTGCGATGGACGGGCGCTTCGGCAAGGCCGAGATCGTGCCGGTTCATCCGCGCGATGACGCGGCAGCGATCCGCGTCATCATACGCGCCGTGCGGGCCTCGCGAGCACCGTTGGCGCTGTGCCGGCCACTGGTCCTGCATGAACAAGACGACAGTTTCTCGCAACGTGCCCAAGACATAAGCAGCGGCAGCTCGTCGCTTTTCGGCGATTGAACAACGCTCGAGCATTGCGGATGTCACAAGAATACATACATCCCGCATGACACTGACCGGAGAGACTAAGTGAAGAACCCCTTCCGCCGCCTGCTGCCGAAATCCATGCGTGGTGGCGAAGTCATCATTCCTGTCATCAGGCTGCAAGGCGCCATCATGTCGGGCGGCGGCCAGTTCCGGCCCACGCTTTCGCTGGCAACGACAGCAGGGCTGATCGAAAAGGCCTTCGCGATGACCAGCGCGCCGGCCGTGGCCATTTCGATCAACTCGCCCGGCGGTTCGCCGGTGCAGGCACGCCTGATCTACAAGCGAATCCGCGACCTCGCCGCAGAGAAGAACAAGAAAGTACTTGTGTTCGTCGAGGATGTTGCCGCTTCAGGCGGCTACATGATCGCCATCGCCGGCGACGAGATCATCGTCGACCCCTCCTCCATCGTCGGTTCGATCGGCGTGGTGTCGTCGTCCTTCGGCTTCACCGAGCTGATCAAGAAGATCGGCGTCGAGCGCCGCGTCTATACCGCAGGTGAAAACAAGGCGACGCTCGATCCGTTCAAGCCGGAAAAGAAAGAAGATGTCGAGCGGCTGAAGCTGCTGCAGCTCGAGGTCCACCAGACCTTCATCGACATGGTCAAGGAACGTCGTGGTTCCAAGCTCAAGGACGATCCAGACCTGTTCACCGGCCTGTTCTGGTCGGGCAAGAAGGGGCTGGAACTCGGCCTTGTCGATGCGCTCGGCGACATGCGCACCGTGCTCAGGGACCGCTACGGCGCCAAGGTCGAGCTCAAGCTGATCACCGCACCGCGCGGCTTGTTCGGCCGCAGGCTGGGCCTCGGCTCGCAAGCCTTGGGCTTCACGCCCGAGGTCGCAGGCGCGGTCGCCTCAGGGCTTGTGGATGCGGCGGAAGAGCGCGCGCTGTGGAGCCGGTTCGGCCTTTGAAAAAACCGAGATAGCGGATTATCATTGAGGGGAAACCCCGACTGGCCGGAAAGCCGGCCCCCGACGGGAGGAGAATGACGATGCCTCAGCTCATCTTTTTCGTGCTTGTCGGCGTGGTGGCATATATCGGCTATCGCTCCTTCATCAAGGAAGCCAACCGGGTGACCGCCAAGGTGCGCCGCAGCGAAAAACAGCGCCAGACCGGCGCCAACGGCACATTGGTCAAGGATCCCGAGACCGGCGAATACCGGCTCGAGAAGGACTGACGACCAGCCCGTGACCTTGAACAGCGTCGCGCTCGCCGAACTCGCCCCGGCCAAGATCAACCTTGCACTCCATGTCACCGGCCAGCGCGCCGACGGCTACCATCTGCTCGACTCTCTGGTGGTGTTTGCCGAACTCGGCGACCGCATCACGGTGACTGCCTCAAATGAGGACCGCTTCTTCGTCGACGGTCCGTTCGCTGGCGCTGTGCCGCGCGACGGCGGCAACCTCGTCCTGCGCGCCCGCGACGCACTGCGCGCTGCCTATCCCGCCTACACGGCGCAATCGGTTTCAATCTCGCTCGAAAAGAACCTGCCGGTCGCCTCGGGTATCGGCGGCGGGTCGAGCGATGCGGCGGCCACCTTGCGAGCACTCAAGCAGCTTTGGCGCATCCCTACCGATGCGGCAGCGTTGGCGAATCTCGCCTTGCCGCTCGGCGCCGACCTGCCGATGTGCCTGGCGGGGCGCCCGCTGTTTGCGCGCGGCATCGGCGAACAACTTGAACCTGTCACGCATTTCCCCGCGCTGCATCTGGTGCTGGTCAATCCGGGTGTCGCCGTCGAGACACCGAAAGTATTCCGTGCGCTGGCCTCGCGCGACAACCCCGCCCTTGCGCCGCTCGACAGCGCTGACACGGTGCTCGACTGGCTCGCCACGACCCGCAACGACCTGGAGCCAGCGGCGATCTCGATCGAACCCTCGATCACCGAGGTACTTTTTGCCCTTCGCCGGTCTGGTGCCGCCTTCGCCCGCATGTCGGGTTCCGGCGCCACCTGCTTCGGCATTTACCAGAGTGCCACTGCTGCCTCGCGCGCCGCGGAGGCAATCTCAGGCGAACACCCCAACTGGTTCAGCGCCGCGACCACGACCCGGACCTAGGAGCCCAAGACAATGGCAAGCGAGCCCCGTCCCTTCGTGCCCGTCCGAATAGCGGTACTCACCGTGTCCGACACACGCACGCTGGCCGACGACAGATCGGGCCAGACGCTCGCCGACCGCATCACCGAGACCGGTCATGTGCTGAAGGCACGTGACATCGTCACCGACGACAAGGACCAGATCCGCAACCGCGTCACCACCTGGTCGCTCGATCCCGACATCGACGTGATCATCACCACGGGCGGCACCGGCTTCACCGGCCGCGACGTCACCCCCGATGCGCTTGAGCCGATCTTCGAAAAACGGATGGACGGTTTTTCCGCCCTCTTCCACCGCATCTCCTACGACAAGATCGGCACCTCGACGATCCAGTCACGCGCCACCGGCGGCGTGCTCAACGCCACATTCGTCTTCGTGCTGCCGGGCTCACCTGGTGCCTGCCGCGACGCCTGGGACGGCATCCTCAAGGCGCAGCTCGACTACCGCCACATGCCGTGCAATTTCGTGGAGATCATGCCGCGCCTCGACGAGCACCTCAGGCGAGGCGGCGCCAAGACAGCCTGAAGCTGCTAGCGCTGCGCCACCATAATTTCAGCGTCGAGCGTCTTCATCGCCAGCCCGCGCGCAATGCCTTCAGCATCGGCGCCATTGCGACCGAGAACCGCTGCCTGCTTTTTCGTGATAACCAGCCCCTGCTCCAGCGCGCGCGGCCGTGAGGTCATGCGCTCCCAGAACGGCCGGTTGCTTGCTCTTGAGCGCGTGAAGCGCGCGGCCATCGCCAGCCGGCTCATGTGGCGCACGACGCTCTCGGTCCAGCCCTCGGCAAGGCGCGCGCCGGGCTCGATCAGCAGCAGCCAATCGCTCTTGGCCTGCGCGATGCCTGCCTGAATGCCGCCGCTGGCGACATAGGTGCAGCCGGCATGCTCGGCGACATAGTGGGTCTGGTCAGTCGAGCCGCGGTCGCAGACGATCACCTCGCGCACGACACCTTCGACCGCACCACCGACCAGCGAGGCCAGCGTACGCGCCAGCCCCTCCTCGTCGTCCTTGGTCTCGATCAGAACGCTCAGCATATCTAGCCGCATATCCGAAAGCCGGCCAAAGCGCCAGCTTCGCTGCTCTAACCACAAAGTTCTTGCTTTGTTCTCATTTTCAAAATAGGAATAGTTTCATGCCGAACGAATCGACGGACGGCGCCTTTCCCTTCGGGAGACAGTGAAATGGAACCCATTGCACGGGCCGATATCGCCGCCTTCAAGGGCGGCGGAGCCGGAATGGCCAATGCCATGATCGAGGAAAGCGGCCTGCGCATCAACCACGAGCGCAGGCGCGGCCGTGGCGCGGGCGTCAACCCTTCCGGGCGCTACGAGCCGGTGAGCCGCCACGTCTTCGACGATGGCTGGAGCACGCTTGAGGAGCTGCCGCCTTTCAAGACCGAGGTCCAGGTCGAGAAGCCGCGCACCATCATCACCCGCAACGAGTCGCCCGACATTTCCTTCGACCGCTCGATCAACCCCTATCGCGGCTGCGAGCACGGCTGCGTCTACTGCTTCGCCAGGCCGACCCACAGCTATATGGGCTTGTCGGCTGGGCTCGATTTCGAGTCCAAGTTGTTTGCCAAGCCCGATGCGGCAAAACTGCTCGACCGCGAGCTGTCGAAGGACGGCTACCAGCCGCGCACCATCGCCATCGGCACCAACACCGATCCCTACCAGCCGATCGAAAAGCACTGGCGCATCATGCGCGAAGTCCTCGAAGTGCTGGAGGCGCGCAACCACCCGGTCGGCATCGTCACCAAGTCGGCGATGGTTGTCAGGGACATCGATATCCTCGGCCGCATGGCCGAGAAGGGCCTGGCCAAGGTCGCGCTTTCGGTCACCACGCTCGACCGCATGCTGGCCCGCACCATGGAGCCACGTGCCGCGACCCCGACCAAGCGGCTTGAGGCGATAAGGCAATTGTCCGATGCCGGAATTCCCGTCTCGGTGATGGTCGCCCCGATCATCCCCGGCCTCACCGACCAGGAGATCGAACGCATCCTCGACTCGGCAAAGGCTGCTGGGGCGACCGGAGCCGGCTACGTCATCCTGCGCCTGCCTCTCGAAGTCAGCCCGATCTTCAAGGACTGGCTGCTGCGTCATTATCCCGACAGCTATCGCCATGTGCTGTCGCTGATCCGCTCGATGCGCGACGGCAAGGATTACGATTCGGAGTGGGGCAAGCGCATGAAGGGCAAGGGTCCCTATGCCTGGCAGATAGGCCGCCGCTTCGAGATCGCCGCCCAGCGCCTGGGTCTCAACGCCGTGCGCACACCGCTCAGGACCGACCTGTTTGAAGCCGCGCCCAAGGACCAGCTGCAGCTGACGCTGCTTTGACCTGATACGGCGGATCGCATTGCCGGTCCGCCTCCACCACCCCGTCCGGCCCCTCCCCGTGGCCAGTTGACGGTGTAGCTTTCCCGACCGCCGCCCCAATCGGTCGGGAAAGACTTGCGGAGAATCGGAGCCGATGCGAGCATCGCCGCAATATGGCTCGACCGCGTTCCGATTCTCCGCCCCTCTTCGAATTCATCGAAAAGCCCGACTTCGCCTTCGAAAAGAAGGCGATGGCAGCTGGCCTGTGGCCATGCGCGGGGCTCGACGAAGCAGGGCGTGGGCCGCTTGCCGGCCCGGTCGTGGCGGCTGCCGTCGTGCTGGATCCCGACAATATTCCGACTGGGCTTGATGATTCGAAGCGCCTTTCGGCGGCGCAGCGTGAAGCCTTGTTCGACGAGGTACTCAGCAAGGCGCTCGGCGTCGCTGTCGCTTCCGTCTCGGCCGACAGCATCGACCGCAGCGATATCCGCAAGGCCAGTCTCGAAGCCATGCGACGGGCGCTGGCAGGCCTGCCCATGATTGCCAAATCAGCACTCGCCGACGGCCGCGACGTGCCGCCTGGTCTTGCCTGCACCTGTCGCGCACTGGTCAAGGGCGACCAGCGTTCGCAATCCATTGCCGCAGCTTCCATCGTCGCCAAGGTGACACGCGACCGGATGATGTCTGTCTGCGGCTCAAACGACAATCGCTACGGCTTCGAAGTCCACATGGGTTATGCTACCGCGCGCCATCGCGCCGCGATCGTCGAGCACGGCGCATCTCTTCGCCTGCACCGCATTTCCTTCGCACCGTTCAGGGACTGATCGCCCCCATCTTCGAGGCGCGAAGCACGCACTCGCGTTGGGCTGTCTCGTCGAATTCACCGTCAGGCAACAAAAAAGCCGCCGGACATTCCAGCGGCTTTTTTCATATTCGTTTGGCCTGCTCGACTTAGTTGAGCTTGGCCTTCAATTCCTGAACCGAACCCTTGAACAGCTCGGTGCTGGTCTTGGCGTCCACTTTGCCGCCGAGGATCTGGCGGGCCGCTTCGACCGCGAGGTCGACTGCGCTGGCGCGGACTTCGTTGACCGCCTCGCGCTCCGCCTGGCCGATCTTCTGCTCGGCAAGCGCAGTCCGGCGAGCAACGTACTCTTCGGTCTTCTTGTGTGCTTCTTCAGCGAGAAGGCTGGCTTCGCGCTTGGCCGACTCGACGATGTCGGCGGCTTCCTTCTCGGCTTCCTTGCGCTTGCGCTGATACTCGGCGAGCAGCTGCTGGGCTTCTTCACGCAGCTTGCGTGCGTCTTCGAGCTCGGCGCGGATGCGGTCGGCACGCTCATCGAGCGATTTCGACAGCATGCCCGGCACCTTCAGGTACAGGACAAGTGCGATGAAAATGACGAGAGCGACTGTGGCCCAGAATGTTGCGTCCATGGCCTTGCTCCTACTTGCCCGCTGCCTTGACGGCAGCTGCGATGTCGGCCTTGTCGACCTTGCCGGCACCCAGAGCCTGGACGATCGCCGCAGCGGTGTCTTCAGCGATGGAGCCCACTTCCTTCATGGCGTTAGCCTTGATGGTAGCAATGCGAGCCTCAGCCGTGGTGAGCTTCTGGTCAAGCCCGGCTTCAACTTCCTTGCGCTTGGCTTCGGCTTCCGCCTTGGCCGCGTCGCGTGCTTCCTGGCCGATGGCGTTTGCCCTGGCTTTCGCCGCGGCAAGCTCCTGCTCGTATGCGGCAACCGCCGCATCCGCCTCGGACTTCATCCGGGCGGCCTGGTCGAGATCCCCTGCGATGCGATCGCGACGCACCTCAAGGATACCGCCGACACGCGGCAGCACGGCGTTTTTCAAGAAGAGATAAAACAGGCCGAAAGTGATCGCGAGCCACAAGAGCTGCGAAGGATAGGACGACGAATCAAAGGGCGGGAAAACGCCTTTTGCGCCGTGCTCAGCGCCCGTGCTCGTGTGAGCCCCGGTACCGGCATCGGTCTGAGTTGCTCCAGCCGCAGGAGCGACTTCCTCGGCATAACCCGGTGTGACAAACATCTCTTTCCCCTGTCCATCCTACCGGCCGCAACGCGCGGCCGGTTCAATCGCTTAGCCGGTTCTCAGGTGAAGAGGAGCAGCAGGGCGATGAGGAGCGAGAAAATGCCGAGAGCTTCGGTCACGGCGAAGCCGAAAATCAGGCGGCCGAACTGGCCATCAGCTGCCGACGGGTTGCGCAGTGCGCCCGACAGGTAGTTACCGAAAATGCTACCGAGGCCGATGGCTGCGCCACCCATGCCGAGGCAGGCGATGCCTGCGCCGATTGCCTTTGCTGCGTCTACTTCCATTGTCCAACTCCTTGTGGATCGAAACTTAGTTGCGATTTCCCCACCGGCGGCAAGCCGCCGACGAATTCTTGCTCAATGGCCCGGATGCAGGGCGTCGTTGAGGTACATGCAGGTCAGCACCGCAAACACATAGGCTTGCAGGAACGCGACCAGGACTTCCAGACCGGTGATGGCGACCGTCATCAGCAGCGGCAGCAGCGAGCCGGCAACGCCGACCGCGCCAAGCGCGCTAAGGGAGGTCACAAAACCGGCGAAAACCTTAAGTGTGATGTGGCCAGCCAGCATGTTGGCGAAAAGACGAACCGACAAGCTAACCGGGCGCGACAGGAACGAGATCACCTCGATCAGCACCACCAGCGGCACCAGGATCCCAGGCACGCCTTGCGGCACGAACAGTTTGAAGAAGCCGAAGCCGTGCTTCATGAGGCCGTAGACAACGACCGTGCCGACGACCAGCAGAGCCAGCGCGAAGGTGACGATGAGATGGCTGGTGACGGTGAAGAAGTAAGGGAACAGGCCGAGCAGGTTGGCGACGAGCACGAACATGAACAGCGAAAACACGAACGGAAAGAACCGCATGCCTTGCGAGCCGGCGGCATCGCGCAGCATCGAGGCAACAAATTCGTAGGACATTTCCGAAACCGACTGCATGCGGCTCGGCACCAGGCCGCGGCTCGACGTCGTCAGGAACAGAAAGGCGCCGGCGCAGACCACCGTAGCGACCATGAAGGCAGCCGAATTGGTGAAGGAGAAATCGAGGCCGCCGATCTCGATCGGAATCAATTTCGAGATCTGAAACTGATGAATAGGATCGTTGGCCACGCTGGCCCCCCTTCGCCTAAATTGTGCCTTGCGGCACTACTATTTCTTTTCCGGCTCGTCCGGCCGCTTATCGGCCGACCTGATGCCGGCTTCCGTAACCATTCCCGCTGAACGCAGGACATTGAGAACACCGGCACCGAAACCAAGCAGCAGAAACACGATCAAGCCCCAAGGCGACGTGCCCGCCAGCCGATCGATGATCCAACCCAGACCGACACCCACCGCGATCCCGGCGATGAACTCGCTGGACAGCTTGAGTGCCTGGCCGTAGCCGGTCACACCATTCGACCCTGTACCGTTCTTCCCCTCGGGGCTTGCCGGGCGTCTTGTCGCAAGTGTTGCTTCAAGCTTGAGCCGGCGGCGCTCGAGTTCATCGTCGCGGCGGTCGTTTTCGTCTCGATTTTCAGGCCGGTCGTTTCCAGTATCGCCCGGCCTTGATGGCTTGGCCATTGCAAACTCCCGCCCGGTCCGAGCGTATCCGTTCGTCCGCTTCAAAGTCGCCGGCAACATAGTTAGAGGGTGGGTGCCCGTCAAGCCACGCGGACACCCTTCTAACTAAGTATTTTAGCTAGTAAATTCAGTGAGTTGGTGAAGTGCGACATCCTGCCCACGCCTCCGGCCGGCGATCACCTGCCGAATCCGCGCGCAATCGGGGACTCGCTTGCCCCAGGGAGCCGGGTCTCGGGCGCGATCAGCTCCAGCCGCCACCATAGGTGCGATAGAAGATGTGGAGGCCGATCTTGGTCATCTTCTTCATGCCGCGCGCCCAGCCCGGGTTGACGTAGTTGGCGTAATAATGGGTCGACGAGCCCACTTCCGGGATGAAGATCTTGCCGGCGGTCACCGCCATGGCGACATCCTGAGCGGTCTTGTAGTGCGAGGGGCTGGTGACGCGGTCCTTGATGCCGTCGCAAGCGAATGAGAACTGGCAGCGGTTGAACCAGCCGTCGTTCTGGTAGACGACGCCGCAGATGCTGTCGGGATAGGCCGGGTTGCGCACGCGGTTCAAGATGACCTGGGCAACAGCCGCCTGACCACGCAGCGATTCGCCACGCGCTTCGAAATAGATGCCAGTGGCGAGGCATGTCTGCTCGGCCTTCGAAAACACGCTGGCCGGCAACGGGTTTTCCAGCCACCAGTGATCGCCCTTGCCCATGGGCGGGATGAAGCGGCCATTGGCTTGATCCTCGGCCCCCAACAGGGCCTCGAACGGCGAGGCCTTGGCGTAGTCGGGCTCCGCCGGCGCATAGGCGGTGGCGAGCACGTCGGCGTTGTCGTTGGTGACCAGGGACGCCAGCATCGCCGGCACGCCAGGCGAAACGCGCGCCTTCGTTTCCTTGACATGGAAAGCGGCGGCGATCTGGACTTCCTTGCCCTTGATGTCGGGCTTGGCAAAAGTCAGCTTGAGGCCGCTGTCGAGACCCGGGCTCAGAAGCGAGCTGGTACGCTCGAACACTGAACCGGCGGTAAAATTCTTCGGCGGATTGACCCGCGAGACGTGGATGATGCGGCCCTTCTTGTCGACGCGCACGACACGCTCTTCGTCAGGCACATCCGAGGCGCCGAACTTTTTGCCGCGGAACGAGACGGTGCCGACGCCGGCGATCTTGACCCCCGAGCCGGAGATCGGGCCGGTGATGATACCGTCGACGAAAGGCATTTCAGCGGCATGGACCGAGCCTGCTGCCGACTTTTCGACATAAGAACTCCAGCGCGTGCTCTGTCCCTCGAGGCCTGAGACGAGGCTGGTCATGTCCTGATAGGCAGCGACGGTGGGAAATCCGAGCCAGATTCCGAGCCCGACGACGGCGGGCGCCAGGAACGAACGTCTACCCTCGCGGGCAGCAGCAAACCGCCGTTTCACAACTCGTCGATGCACGGGAACTCTCCAGGACGCAACACACCCTACTGGAGAGAAAAATGATGCATTAACCTTGATGGAGCGTTAACGGGCGCAATGTTGCGGCAATGTGGCAAGGGCCTGCGTCAAACAGGCCCTTTCCTTCGTCTCAGCGTTTTTTCTTGGCGCGTCCGGCAAAAGGATTGTCGGAGGTGCGCAGCGCCATGCGGATCGGCACGCCGGGCATGTCGAAGGCCTCGCGCAGATTGTTGACGAGATAGCGCACGTAAGACTGCGGCATCGCATCGGGGCGCGAGCAGGACAAAACGAAGCCCGGGGGCCGCGTCTTTGCCTGGGTGATGTATTTGATCTTGAGGCGGCGGCCAGCGACGGCGGGCGGCGGATGATGGGCGAGGATGCCTTCGAGCCAGCGGTTGAGCTTGCCGGTCGACACGCGGCTGTTCCAGACCCGGTGGGTCTTCATCACCGCGTCCATCAGCTTGTCCAGCCCGCGACCGGTCTCCGCCGACATCGGCACGGCCTGCAGACCACGCGCCTGCGGCAGTAGCCGCTCGGTCTTCTCGCGCAGTTCGGCGAGCGCTTCCTGCGGGTTGTCGATCAGGTCCCACTTGTTGAAGGCGATGACCGGCGCCCTGCCCTCGCGGATGATCAGGTCGGCGATCTGCAAATCCTGCTTTTCAAACGGGATCGTCGCGTCGAGCACGATGATGACGATCTCGGCAAAACGGATGGCGCGCAGGCCGTCCTGCACCGACAGCTTCTCGAGCTTTTCCTGGACCCTGGCCTTGCGGCGCATGCCAGCGGTGTCGAACATCTTGATGTTGCGGCCGCGCCACTCCCAGTCGACCGAAATCGAATCGCGGGTGATGCCGGCTTCGGGCCCGGTCAAAAGGCGCTCTTCGCCGAGCAGCGTATTGATCAGCGTCGACTTGCCGGCATTCGGTCGACCAACAACCGCGATCCTGAGCGGCTTGGTCTCGTCATAGGCTAGGACATCCTCCGCGTCGGGATCGACAATATCCTCGCCAATCAGCACGTCGCTTTCGGCGATGTCGTCAGCGTCGTCCTCGTCATCGGCAAAGACACGTTCCCTGCCGAGCGCCTCGACAACGGCGTCGCGCAGGTCTGGCATGCCTTGGCCGTGTTCGGCCGAGATCTGCACCGGCTCGCCGATACCGAGTTCCCATGCCTCAAGCGCACCGCCTTCGGCACCGCGCGCCTCGGCCTTGTTGGCGACGAGCACCACCGGCTTGCCGGAGCGGCGAACGATCTCGACAAAGGTGCGGTCGTCAGGGGTCAAGCCGGCCTTGGCGTCGACCATGAAGAAGATGAGATCGGCTTCCTGGATGGCGATCTCGGTCTGCGCGCGCATGCGGCCCTGGAGGGTCGCTGCAGCGGCATCCTCGAAACCGGCAGTATCGATGACGTCGAAGACGAGATCGTAGAGCTTGGCCGGATGGACGCGCCGGTCGCGCGTCACGCCCGGCGTGTCGTCGACAAGGGCGATCTTCTTTCCAACCAGGCGGTTGAAAAGCGTGGATTTGCCAACGTTCGGTCGGCCGATTATGGCGATCTTGAAGGCCATCAGACCCGCATCACGACGCGTTGCCTGAACCGCGGATCAGTTCGGCCAGGAGGTTGGAGCGCTGACGCACGTTGCGCGGAGCGCCGTCGTCGGAGGAAATCTGCTCGAAGAGCTTCTGCGCATCCGTGAGCTTGCCGTCCTTCCAGGCGGCAAGGCCAAGTGCTTCGCGAGCCGAATGGCGCAGCGGGTTGGTGTCGTTGGTCAACGACTCGACGCGGCCCGACACATCGGCATAAGAACCGTGGTCGACCAGAAGCAGAGCTGCGCGCAAACGCGCGATGTCGCGGAGGACGCTCGGGATCGAGGTGTCGGCGGCCACTTCATCGAAGCCGGCAATCGCGGCCTTGAAGTCGCCCTTGTCAGCCTGGACGGTTGCCGCACGCATGCGAGCCAACAGCGGATAGGCGCCGTAGCCGTCCTTTTCCAGTGCGTCGAAAGCGGCGAGCGCCTCGTCGGCCTTGCCGGAATTGGCGAGCGTGAGCGCCTGCGAGAACTGATCGCCGGACTGGTTGGCGCTTTTTTCGTGCCAATATTCCCAGGCGACGAACATGCCTGTGCCGATGACGACCAGCACGGCGACGACGATTGCTGCGGGGCCATAACGATCCCACAGGGCCTTCGCCCGTTCATGGCGAATTTCCTCGTTCACCTCACGAAAGAAACTGTCGTCCGACATACTATCCAACCACCTTCGCCCCTCGGGGCCCGTTCTGAGCCTGCGTTTTAACGGAATTTTGCCGGCATGGAAGGGGGCGGGGTGGAAATTCGGTGGGTGGGTTCCCCTCACCCCGTTTACGGGGAGAGAGTGGCCCGGAGGGCCGGGTGAGGGGCTCAGTCGCCTCGGCTTTCACCGCCAGCCGCCGCAAGGCCCGGGCTTGGGGGCTCATCACCCAGCAGGAGAACCGACCTCCTGCCAGCCCGGCACCGGCGCTTCCCCCCGATACCCGGTGCGCACCGGGGTCCCGTGGAAGATCGCGAGGATGATGATACGGGAGGTTTTCAGGGCGTGGAAAAACAGGCCCGGCTATCCACGGTGGTTGCTGACAGATGGTGACAGCCGGATGCGCTTTGCGAGGCAAACCACGCAGGTTGAGATCCTTCGCACCCCCCTCTGCCCTGCCGGGCATCTCCCCCACAAGGAGGGAGATTAGTCTCGTCGCCGACGGCGCCCATCCTGCATGTTCGCAAGGAATATGCGTTGCAACGCTGGTGGTTGGCTGGGGCGCCGATGAAGGCGTGATCTCCCTCCTTGTGGGGGAGATGCCCGGCAGGCCAGAGGGGGGTGCGAAGGATCACGACGTTGAAATGAAATGAGCCAAGGCACTAAAAAGATCCCAAACCGTGGAGAACCATTCCACGCCGAATCTGCCCGCCCCAAACGCCGGCTGCCGCATGTCGCATTCCATGGCGAACGCAGACGTGCCACATTTGGCGGCTAACGCCCGACGTCATCAAATCCCCTGAAATTGCGCAGCAGTCCCTGAAAATGTCCAAAGCGTCCCTGAGTGCCCTTTTGTCCGCGTCGCTGGCAGCTTTTCCGGCCATGGCAGGACCTGCCCCCAAGGTCGAGGACGTCAAGAAGCCGCAGGTGGTGCTGATCTCCTTCGACGGCGCGCACGACCTTGCGCAATGGCAGCGCAGCCGCGAGCTTGCAGCGCGCACCGGGGCTCGCTTCACCTATTTCCTGTCTTGCGTCTTCCTGCTGTCGCGCGAAACGCGCGGCGAATATCTCGCGCCCGGAAAATCGGCTGGCAAATCGAATGTCGGCTTTGCCATGGACAAGCAGGAGGTGGTCGACCGGCTTGGCCAGATCAATCTCGCCGCGGCCGAGGGCCACGACATCGCCAGCCACGCCTGCGGCCATTTCGACGGCGGCAAATGGAGCAAGGCGGAGTGGACCAAGGAGTTCGACGCGTTTTCGACGGTCATGCGCGACGCCTACAAGATCAACGGCATTTCGCCCGAGCCAGCCGAATGGGCCCAGATTGCGGCCTCGGTGAAGGGATTTCGCGCGCCCTATCTCTCCGACAGCAAGGGGTTGACGGCAGCGCTGCGCGACAAGGGCTTTGCCTATAATGCGAGTGGGGTGTCGCGCGGGCCGGAAGAACCGAAGCTCGACGGCAACATGATGCAGTTCGCCCTGCCGCTGATTCCCGAGGGACCGTCGGAACGGCAGATCATTGCGATGGACTACAATCTGTTCGTTCGCCATTCGGGCGGCAAAGACAAGCCAGAAGAGGCTGCCAAATACGAGACCCGCGCCTATGACGCGTTCGACGCGGCTTTCGAAAAGCAATATGCGGGCGGGCGAATTCCGCTGCAGATCGGCTTTCACTTCACGCTGATGAATGACGGCGCCTATTGGCGGGCGCTGGAGCGTTTCGCCGGCGCGGTCTGCATCAAGGCCGATGTCGAATGCATCAGCTATGCCGACTATGTGGCGCGGCAGAACGAGGCTGCGCCGGTGCAGGCCGGCGGGTGAAGGCGCTTTTGCTGGCGCGGGTTTGCAGTTGATGCACAAATCCTGCCTGCTAGGCACTGTACGGACCCTGCACCGCCTCTGATGTCCTTTGCGTCGCGGCATGGATTCCCGACACTCTCCGCTCGTTTCACTCGCTCACGAGGTCGGGAATGACGGATTGAGGGGAACGCTTCCGCCAGTCTCCGGCGTTGGCGATTGGCGGAAACGGTCAACAAAGCTCGTCATTCCCGACCTCGTGAGCGACCGCAGGGAGCGGAGAGTGTCGGGAATCCATGCCGCAACGTTGAGGAAGCCAGAAACAGTGAAGGTCGGCTATCTCGACGGCTATGGGAGAGGGGCGGAAGTTCCCGTGACCGGCCGCCAGTCCCCTCTCCACTGCGTGGGCTCATCTGACAAGAATCACGCCACGGGCTGATCTTCCGGCTGCAGGCCAGCCTTTTCACGTTCGAGATAACGCTTGTCGATATCGGGCAGCGGCTCGCCCGAAAGTGTCGCCTCAAAGGCGCGCAGGCGCTTATGCACCGACTGCAATTCGACGATGGTCGACCAGGAATTGAGCAGAAACTGCAGCGATCCCGTAACACGTCCGAAGGCATTCGAAATCTGGTTCATCGGGCCAAGCGTGATCTTGTGTGCGACGATCGACGGCCCGAGGATGATGAAGGAGAATATGTTGTCGGCTTGCAGGTAGGTGTAGCGGACGACGTTGAAGTAGATGTAGTGGGCATAGAGCCGGAAGTAGTTGCGGCGCACATTGTCAAAAAGCTCGCTTGTGGTCGCGGGCTGGGCGCGGTCAGCATGGTCCTCGCCATAAACCAATTCCTTGCGGTAGGCTGCCTCGACGCGCTGATTGCGGAACTGCAGACCGGGCAGCTTGATGCCGGCGAGCATGACCGACATCGTTCCAAGCGCGCACCAACCGATTGCCGCGACGAGAAGCGGGTGCGGAACCGCGCCGATGATCGGTAACTCGGTGATGTGCTTCTCCAACTCGATCAAGACCGGCAGGAAGGCGATCAGCGTCATGATCGACGCGACAAAACTCGCCCCCAGATCCTCCATGATCTGAGCGAAACGCATCGTGTCCTCCTGGATACGCTGCGAGGCACCTTCGATGTGGCGAAGCTTGCTCCAGTTTTCCATGAAGTACATGTTCATCGCCGTTCGCCAGCGGAATATCCAATGCTGGACGATATATGCGTTGACGACTGAAACATTCATACCGATCAGCGCCAGCCAGGCGAAGCTGGCAGCCCCCTGATAAAACTCGGCATTGGTCGAGTTGGTCGTCCCGGCCATCAAGCCCTGAACGTAGTCGAAGAAGGGTCCGTACCAGTTGTTCACCGCCACACTAACCTGGACGTTAAAGTAGATGAGGAAAAGGATGACGGAGGTGACGAGGATCGACCAGGACTGCCAGGGATGGGGCGAATACCAGTTCCAGAAAGCGTAAAACAGCAGAACGCCGGCCAGGAAATAGAGGTAAAACCACAAGAAGGGCGCCGACCAGAAGACCGAGATGCCGATAATCGGTGGGACGCCTGCAGCTGCTGGCGGCAGGCCGAAGGTAGCGCCGAGCTGCGCCCCACCGAAGAACCAGAAGAGAACAAGCGCAAGGCTCCAGAGGGCGGCCGAGGAGAAAAACAGCTTCGGCTGCGGGAAGAAGGATACGAACACGGTTCCGGGTTCCTTTCGGAGACGGCGGCATTGCCAATTGGCCGCATGAAGTCACACTTCGCGACACAAGGGAATCCCCGGCGGCGGCCGGTTGTTGCAATGCGTGCCGGATCGTGGCGATTTTCCGCACCGTAATATTACAGTTTGGTCATTTACAAAATCCGGGGACGAGATGAACCAGTCAGCCTATGCCGCAGCCGGGCTTTACGCCGCGCTGAACACCTTCATTTTGTTGTGGCTGACGATGGCGACAGCACTGGTCAGGCGAAAGCACATGGTGCTGATCGGTGACGGCGGGATCGAGCATCTCAGCCGGACAATGCGCGGCCACGCCAACGCCATCGAAAACGTGCCTGTGATGCTGATCCTGCTTGGGCTTGCCGCGGCACTGGGGGCGCCTGCGGTGGCGATCCATGTGCTGGGCGCTGTGTTCACTTTCGGCCGCGCGGTCCATGCCTGGCATTTCACCCACGCGCGGGGGCAGCAATGGCAACGGGCGACGGGCTTTGGCCTCAGCATGTTGACGCTTGCGGCAGCGGCACTCGGCGTGCTCGGACACGCCATCATGCTGCTTTAGGTGCGACAAGCTCCGTCGCCGAGACCAGGCAGCGAGCGGCGAAAACCTGAGCTGAACGGCAGGTCGCCGAGCTCGCGGGCATCCATGCGCTCGATGTCGGGATGAGACAGCGGATCGCGCATCCAGCCAAGGCAGCGCTCGCGCTCGGACTCGAGGCTGGACGACGGGGCAAACAGCAGAGCATGCAAACTTGAGAAAATCTTCATTTGCCTTCTCCTAAGGCGTTGATCCTCTCATTCAAAAATCGCTACAATCCCACAGTCTTTTCAATCAAGAACTTGGCGGCTGGAGTTTAGAAAATCTTGAATTCCAACCTCAATCGCGTTCACCTCAACGGGCTCCGCGCGGTGGAGAGCGTGGCGCGCGGCGGCTCGCTGGTCAAGGCCGCCGAGGAGCTGGGCGTTTCGGTGAGCGCAGTGAGCCAGCAGATCACCCGCACCGAACGCCAGCTTGGTCGCGCGGTTTTTCGGCGCAGCGGCTCGGGGCTGGTGCTGACCAGCTTCGGGACGGAATTCACGCGCAGGCTAACGTCGGGATTCCAGGAGCTTGCGCGCGCGGTCGCCCTTGCCGATGAAGCGAGCTCGAAGATGCTGGTGGTGTCGGTGGCGCCCGCATTCGCCTCGCGCTTCCTTGTGCCGAGGCTTGCCCGCTTCAACCAGCGCTTTCCCGATTTGAAACTCAGGATCGACGCCTCGACCGGGCTTGTCGATCTCGACCATTCCGACGTCGACCTGGCGATCCGCATGGGCGATGGCAAATGGCCCAGCGTGCGGGCCCAGTTGTTGCTGGCGCAGGAGGTGTTTCCGGTCTGCGCGCCGGCACTTGCGGTGAAGCTGAAGCAGCCGGCCGACATCGCCCAGCTGCCCGTCATCGCCGACGAGAGCACGATGATCAGCTGGGAACGCTGGTTCGAGGCGGCGGGGCTGGCGCCCTCGCCGGTGCTGCCGGCGGGACCATCCTTCACCGACCCGATCCTCGGCATCGACGCGGCGATCGCCGGCCAGGGCGTGGCGCTGGCCTGGCAGCTGCTTTCGGCCGACGCGCTGGCCGACGGGCGGCTGGTGGCGCCCTTCGGCATCACGGTGGCGAGCGGGCTCGGCTATTATCTGGTGACGTCGGCTGCCGAGCGGCCGCCACGCAAGGTCAGGGATTTCTCAGATTGGCTGAGCGAAGAGATCGCAGCGACGATGGCGCGGTTTGGGTCCGCTCAGCCCGGGAAGGCGGCGTCGTAGATCTCGGGCTTGAAGCCGACGATGCGGCGCTCGCCGAGGTCGAGCACCGGGCGCTTGATCATCGAGGGCTGGGCGAGCATCAGGGCAATGGCCTTGTTTGCGTCGAGGCCGGCCTTGTCGGCATCGGGCAGCTTCTTGAAGGTGGTGCCGGCGCGGTTGAGCACGGTCTCCCAGCCGAATTCCCCGACCCATTTTTCAAGCCGCTCGCGGTCGATGCCTGAAGCCTTGTAGTCGTGGAAATCGTAAGGCACGCCATGGCCTTCGAGCCAGGCGCGCGCCTTCTTGATCGTGTCGCAGTTCTTGATCCCATACATGGTCGGAAGGTTCGGGGTGATGGGCAAGTTCGCCTCCGCGCAACAGGCCTGCGGTGAGCTCCGACTCGGCCAATTCAGATGCGTTTGCTTCCTATATGATGCCTGTTTTGGCAAGCAGCAGGGCCGAGACGTAAAGGCCGAAGCCAAAGACCGTATGCGCTGCCAAGCTGCGCAGCCGCGCGACGTTTGGCCGGGGTGTTTTCGACGCGGCGAAGCCCGCACCCATGCCAGGCTGCATGATGAAGAACGGGGCTGCGACGGTTGCCACGCCAACGATCAGTGCCGGTAGCAGTGTCGGTTGACGGGCCCAGTCGAGGCCCCAGATTGAGAGCAGAAAGCCCGCGAAGACGATGCCGATGGCATAGTGGGCGCTCCAGCCGATGACACCCTCGCCGCGAACGGGCGACGCCTGAGCGATGGCGTCATGCTTGAAGCGGCCGCGCGGAAAATGGCCGATCCAGCGCCCGACCATCGCGAAATCGAGCGAAGGGATGCCGAAGCAGCGCTTCAGGAACACGCCCCAGAGGTCGATCACGATTGTTGCGCCAACGCCGATCAAGACCGCGCTTCCAAGGATTTCCAGCACTTCACTACCCGCTTTCATGGGCGACGTGTCGAGGATCGCCTGCCGCCCCTGGCGGCTTCGCATCTCCGCGCGACGCATCATTCAATAACTTAATTGATTGATTGATGGAGGAATGCTAGCTTCGTGTCAATGACCTCAGCTGAAACCCAGATATTCGCCGACATTGCCGAACTCGCCCGAACGCTTGGCAACGGCCACCGGCTTTTGCTGCTCGAGCACATCGCCCAGGGCGAACGTTCGGTGGAGCGGCTGGCCGAGCTCTGCGGCCTGTCCATGGCCAATGCTTCACAGCATCTGCAACAGCTCAGGCGCGCCGGTTTCGTGCAGCCGAGGCGCGACGGCAAGCATGTGCTGTATCGGCTGGGAAATGGACCGATCCTGCCCTTGCTCGCAGCGCTCAGGCACCACACGGAACACAACCGCTCGGAAATCCATCAACTCGTCGCCGACAGAGTTGGCAGCCGCGAAAGGCTGGAAGCGATCTCGTCAACGGAGCTGCTGGCGCGGATGCAGGAAGGCAGCATCACATTGCTCGATGTTCGCTCGCATGAGGAGTTCGCGCTGGGGCATCTGCCGGGCGCGATCAACATCCCTGCCAAGGAACTCGAACGCCGGTTCGCCGAACTTCCGGCGGATCAGGAGATCGTGGCCTATTGCCGAGGCCCCTATTGCATCCTCTCCGTTGACGCCGTTGCGGCCTTGCGCGCGAAGGGTTGGCAAGCAAGCCGCCTGAAGAACGGATTCCCGGACTGGAAGGCTGCCGGACTGCACGTCGAGACGGCGGCCTAGGTCAGTCCCATCCCTATGTGGTGCAGCTGAAAACGCGGCTGGCCGCGTCTGCTATTCACATGCTGGCCTCTTCCGAAGCGACGGAGCGGCTCTTGCAACATGCGTCCAATCAAATTACATAGGAGACTAATTATATTCATCCTAAGTGATAGGAAATGCGATGAGCGCCGACATCCTGAAGAGCGCATTCTTCGATGAACTTCTGAAGGTCAACCGCAAGCTGCGGACGATGTTCGACGCCCGCGTGAAGAAGCGCGGGCTGACTTTGGCGCGCGCGCGCCTGTTGATGCAGATCGCCGAGCGCGAAGGCGACACCCAGGCGGAGCTCGCCGAGCTGATGCATATCGAGCAGCCATCGCTTGTCGGGCTTCTCGACGGGCTGGAAAAGAAGGGGCTGGTGGTGCGCTGCACCACCGACGACGACCGCCGCGCCAAGCGAATCTTCCTCACGCCCGCCGCCCGGCGCGAAACCGACGGCATGATCGCCTATGTCGAAGAACTGCGCAGCCAGGTGCTGGCGGGCGTCGACGATGCCGATATCGAGAGCGCAACGCGCGTGCTAAGCATTTTGAGCCGCAACATCGGCGAGGCCGCCGAGAACTGAGTGGCCAAGATGCAGCAGCCGCCAGACCCAGACGAGGACCGCCAAGAGACCGCGGCACCGCAGCCGGCCGACACCGCTACACCGGTGCCCGCAGCGGCTGCAGCACCCGCGCCGCCGCCCTTCGTGCCCAAGCCGCCGCTGATGGCAGCTGCCTATATCTGCGCCTCGGTCATGCTGAGCCTGGCGCAGGGGCTTGGCCTGAACCTCGTTTCCGCCAACATCCCGCAGATCCAGGGCTCGATCGGCGCCACCGTCAACGAGACGACCTGGCTGGTCGCGGCCTACATGGCGCCGAACGTGTCGCTGTCGCTCGCCCTGATCAAGATCAGGACGCAATACGGACTGCGCAATTTCGCCGAGCTCAGCATTCTGGGCTTCGTCGTTGCCTGCGTGCTCAACCTGTTCATCAGCGATCTTCAGTCGGCGCTGATCGTGCGCTTCATGAGCGGCATTGTCGCGGCCCCGATGTCGTCGCTCGCCTTCCTCTACATGCTGGAATCGTACCCGCCGGAAAAGAAGCTCAACATCGGGCTGCCGATGGCGCTGACTGCGATCACGCTGAGCGCACCGCTGGCGCGGCTGATCTCCCCTTCCCTGTTCGACCTTGGCGGCTTTCATGCCGTCACCATGTTCGAGCTCGGCATGGCGATGGTTGCGTTTGCCCTGGTCTATGCCTTGCCTCTGGCGCCGCAACCGCGCGCCAAGGTCATCGAGAAACTGGACGTGGTCAGCTATTTGCTGATCGCGGTCGGCTTCGGCGCGACGGCGATCGTTCTCGTGCTCGGGCGGCTTTACTGGTGGCTGGAAGCGCCATGGATCGGCATGCTTCTGGCACTGGCGGTGGTGTGCATCACCATTGCCGCCGTCATCGAACTCAACCGCAAGAACCCGCTGCTCGACATTCGCTGGCTGGCAAGCCCGCCGATCCTGCATTTCACCGGCGTCTTGCTGATGTTCCGGCTGGTGCTGTCTGAACAGGCGCTCGGGGCCTCCAGCCTGTTTCAGGCCCTGGGCATGACCAACGACCAGACGCGCTTGGTCTACGGCATCATCCTCGTCGCATCCATCGCCGGTGGCGTGACCTGTGCGATGCTGATGAAGCACGGCAAGGAAGAGCGCATCCATATCGCGGCGCTGATCATGATTGCCGTCGGCGCCTATCTGGACAGCCGCGCGACCAACCTGACACGGCCGGAACAGGTCTACTACAGCCAATTCCTGATCGCCTTTGCCGGCGCACTGATCCTGCCGCCAGCCATGAAGAGCGGGCTGATGTCGGCGCTGAAGAAGGGCCCGAATTACATATTGAGCTTCATCATCGTCTTTTTGGCGACGCAGAGCCTGGGCGGCCTGCTCGGTTCGGCTGTTTTCACCACCTTCGTTACGATCCGCGAGCAGTTCCACCACAATGTGCTGATCGAGCACATCGCGCTGACCGACCCCATTGTGGCGCAACGTGTCGCCCAGCTCGGCGGGACCTACTCCCGGGTCATCACCGACAAGATCCTGGTGAACGCAGAAGGACTGGTCCTGCTGTCGCAGCAAGCGACGCGCGAAGCCTATGTCCTCGCCTACAACGACGCCTTCATGCTGATCACGGCGATCGCTCTCGCACTGCTGTTCTTGCTCCTTGCCCACATCGCCATCGTCGCCGTCCGCAACCGGATGGCCGCTCCCACACCCCAAGCCACCACGTGAACCCCATGCTGACGAAAAGTCTCCACCTGCTCCGCTCCGCCAGCACGCTGCTGGCCATCGTGCTTGGCCTCGCCGGGCTGACGCTGATCCTCTGGGTCTGGGAATTGCCGCCGTTCAAGAGTTCTGTCGTGGTCACCGAAAACGCTTATGTACGCGGCCAGGCGACCATCCTCGCACCCCAGCTTTCTGGCTACATCGCTGAAGTTGCGGTGCAGGATTTCCAGGACGTCAAGGCAGGCCAACTGCTGGTCCAGATCGACGACCGCATCTTCGTGCAAAAGCTCGAACAGGCACGCGCGACGCTGGCAGCCCAGCAGGCGGCATTGGCCAATTCGAAACAGCAGCGACAATCGGCCGAGGCTCGCGTCAAGTCAGCCGAGGCGCAGGTGGGGTCGGCCAAGGTTGCCTATGACAATGCCCAGTCCAGCTGGGGCCGGATCGAGCCGCTGCTTGAGCGCGGCGTGTCGACGCTGAGCGAAGCCGACAAGGTGCGCACGGCACTCGAACAAGCGCGTGCCGCCAACAGTCAGGCCGAAGCCGCAGCCGAGGTGTCGCGCCAGGACCTGCAGTCGACGATCGTCGGGCGCCAGTCGCTCGAGGCTGCCGTCGCGGGCGCCGAGGCTTCCGTGCATCTGGCCGAGATCGACCTCAAGAACACACGCATTGTGGCACCTGAAGACGGGCGGCTCGGCGAGGTTGGCGCACGGCTTGGCCAATATGTGGCGCCGGGAACGCAGCTGATGGCGCTGGTGCCCAAGCGCACCTGGGTAATGGCCAATTTCAAGGAAACCCAGCTTGCCAACATGGAGGTCGGCCAACCGGTGACCTTCACCGTCGACGCGCTCGGCCATGCCACGCTGACTGGCCATGTCGAGCGATTTGCCCCGGCAACCGGCTCTGAATTCAGCGTGCTGCGGCCGGACAACGCCACAGGGAATTTCACCAAGGTGGCGCAGCGCCTGCCGGTGCGCATCAGCATCGACCCCGGTCAGGCGCTAGCCGAAAAGCTGTCGCCGGGCATGTCGGTGGTGGTCAGCCTCGACACGCGTTCACAGCCAACGGCCGAAGCGGCGGCGCGCTAAAATCGCGCCAACCAGGTGAAACGCACGCAAGCGGACCGAGAGCCAAAGCTACAGTTCAGCCTCATCTTGGAAACAGGCCATCGAGCAGGAAGCCCAGGCCTTTTCGGAAGGCGCCATCCCAATCGTCATCCAACAGCAGCCGGGAGCGTTCGATTGTCGGGTGGCTGAG
The DNA here is from genome assembly GCF_056398585.1 of Aminobacter sp. 01T433. Classification (NCBI taxonomy): domain Bacteria; kingdom Pseudomonadati; phylum Pseudomonadota; class Alphaproteobacteria; order Hyphomicrobiales; family Phyllobacteriaceae; genus Aminobacter; species Aminobacter sp. 01T433. The sequence continues at coordinate 150,878 of NZ_JBFTPR010000007.1, read as the reverse complement.
ACGTGCAAGGCGCTGCTGTGCGGCGGCCTTGTCGTCGTCCGAGAGGCCGAAGCTCGCCCGGGTGATGGTGGCGCCCATCACAAAGTTCCACAGCGACCATATCGCGGCGTTCATATCCGCGTCCGCCACACCGGCCCTGGACAAGATCTTGCTCAGCAGTTCCAGGCGATCGAGGATGTTTGGACCAAGCGCCCGGCGCGGCAACAGCGATGCCGACCAGGGATGGCGCAGCATGGCGGCGCGCCAGTCTTCGAGCATATGAACGACTTCTCCGCGCCAATCTTGAGACTGAGCCATTTGCGGCGATGCGCGGTATTCGAGCACCCGGTCGAGCGCCAGATCAAAGACATCCTCTTTGTTGTCGACGTGCCAATATAGGCTCATCACGCCCGAGCCGAGGCGATCGGCCAGCCGACGCATCGTCAATCCGTCGAGACCTTGAGCGTCCAGCAGCTCTACCGCTGTGGCGACGATGCGTTCCCGGGAGAGAGGTGGTTCACTGCCCCGCTCCTGCTCGGGTTGGCGCCCTTCACTTGCCCGTTGAGACCGTTTGCTTCGGGCGCCGCTCGGTTTGGCTGCCATTCGTCTTCCTCGCTGGTCGGAACCACGTTTTTGGCAGGCAACGTCAGGAATGTCGATGTCGAATGGTTGACTCGTACACTGTACCATACAATGTATCGCACATTGTACGAGTCATCGCATGGGCAATGGGGCGAAGTTCGATCATGCCGGCTTCGAGGCTACGTTGCTCACAGCCCGCAAAGCCCGAGAGAAATCATGTCACACGCAATCAAGCATCTGCTTATCGGAGGACTCATCATCATGACCATGGCAGTTCCCACTGCGGCGACAGCGAACGAGAACGATCGCAAGCTGACCATCGTCAATCCACGAAATCTCTACGACCCGTCGCCAAACGGCTACAGCACGGCGGTGATCGTGCCCCGCCAAGGCCAGATGGCCTACATCTCCGGACAGGGCGGCCAAGACAGCACGGGAGGCTTGTCGCCCGACTTCGCTGTCCAGGTTAAGCAGGCCTACGCAAACTTGCGCACCGCGCTTGATGCGCTCGGGACAAGGCCGGATCAGGTCGCCAAGCTCACGGTGTTCGTGGTCGATCACGACATGTCCAAGCTTGGGGTGCTGACCCAGAACGTCAAGGAAATGTTCGGCGAAGCGCTGCCGGCACAGACGCTGATCCCGGTGCCCAGATTGGCGGTCGACGGCATGCTGTTCGAAGTGGAGGCCGTGGCTGTACTTGACTAGCGGGTTCTCGGCGCGGTCGCTCGAAAGGCTTCACCTGTGCCTCCGCCGCGATCAAGCTGGGCAGCAGAGGCGGGGTCGCGCAGGCGCGCGACCCCGTAGCGTTTGAGGTCTCAGCGCACCGGCGGGGCGTACATCAGGCCGCCGGCGTTCCACAAGGCGTTGATGCCACGGTCGATCTTGAGCTCGCTCGACTGGCCAAGGTTGCGTTCAAAGATTTCGCCGTAATTGCCGACTGTCGAAACGACATTGTAGGCCCAGCGCGGATCGAGCCCGAGCTGCTGGCCGCTGTCGCCTTCAGCACCCAGGAAGCGCTTGATCGCCGGATTGGCCGAGGTCAGGCCGGCTTCGGCGTTGTCCTTCTTGATGCCGAGTTCTTCGGCCTCGACGAGCGCGAACAGCGTCCAGCGCACAATGTTGAACCACTTGTCGTCGCCCTGGCGCACGGCAGGTCCCAGCGGCTCCTTGGAAATGATCTCGGGCAGCACGGTGTAGGCGGCAGGATCAGTGAGCTTCAGGCGCTGGGCATAGAGGGCCGACGCGTCGGTGGTGTAGACGTCGCAGCGGCCGCCGTCGAAAGCCTTGATGATGCCGTCGGCGGAATCGATCACGACGGGCTCGTATTTCAGCTTGTTGGCGCTGAAATAGTCGGCGACGTTCTGCTCGGTGGTGGTGCCCTGCTCGGCACAGACGGTGGCGCCGGAAAGCTTGAGCGCGCTGTCGACGCCGAGGTCCTTGCGGATCATGAAGCCCTGGCCGTCATAATAGGCGGTGCCGACGAAATGGATGCCGAGGCTGGCGTCGCGCGACAGCGTCCAGGTGGTCTGGCGCGACAACAGGTCGACGCTGCCCGACTGAAGTGCTGTGAAACGCTCCTTGGTGGAGAGCGGGATGTAGCTCACCTTTTCCGGATCGCCGAGCACGGCTGCCGCCACCGCGCGGCAGAAATCGATATCGAAGCCGCTCCATTTGCCAGTGTCGTCGGGGGCCGAAAAACCGGTGACGCCCTGGCTGACGCCGCAAGTGACCTTGCCGCGCTCCTTGACGATGTCGAGTGTGTCGGCCGATGCCGGTGCGGCCATTACGGCCGAGCCGAGCAGAAGTGCTGAGATGCACGTATGTTTCATGTCTTCCTCCCTTGGTGTTTCGAGGCAAAGCCTGGGCTTGCCGCCGGCGCGCAAGCGCCGGAAGTTGGTGAAATCCTCTGTCGTGAATTCCCTCCGCGCGAGCCCGCGCGGGTCTGCTATGCCCCTTCGGCCAGCACTGCTGCGAAGGTTTCTTCCAACACGCCGACAAGATGATCGGCATTGGCCCGGCTGAAGATCATCGGCGGGCGCATCTTGAGCACGTTGTCATGCGGCCCCTCGGTGCCGATCAACACACCGCGCGCCCTGGCCCCGTCATTGACCTTGCGGGCGAATTCGGTGGCGGGCTGTTTGGTCTTGCGATCGGTGACAAGCTCGATGCCAAGGAACAGGCCCTGGCCCCTGACATCGCCGATCACCTCGTAGCGCGCCTGCATCTCCCTGAAGCGCGAAACGAGGTAGGCGCCGATCTCGGCGGCATTGGCAAGCAGGCCATCGCGCTCGATGACGTCGAGCACGGCAAGGCCAGCAGCGCAGGACACCGGATTGCCGCCGAAGGTGTTGAAATACTCCATGCCGTTGTTGAAGGAGGCGGCAACTTCCTTGGTGGTCACAAGGGCTGCCATCGGGTGGCCGTTGCCGATCGGCTTGCCCATGGTGACGATGTCGGGGGTGACGCCTTGGGTCTCGAACGCCCACCAATGCGAACCGACGCGGCCAAAGCCGACCTGGACCTCGTCGGCGACGCAGATGCCGCCGGCGGCGCGAACCATGGCGTAGACTTCTTTCAGGTAGCCCTCGGGCAGGAAGACCTGGCCGGCGACGCTGGGGATGGATTCGGCAAGGAACAGGCCGGGGGCGCGGCCCTGCCTGGCCATCTCGGCGATCTGCTCGGCGACGCTTTGGGCGAAGCGTTTGGCGTGTTCCTCGACCGGCCAGTCCTCGGGTGCGCGATAGCTGTCGGGGATCGTCGCCTCGAAGACATGGGCGGGCCGGCCCTTGCCGCCCTTGCGCTTGTATTTGTAGGGGCTGAGGTCGATCAGTTCCTGAGTGGTGCCGTGATAACCCCAGTCGAGCACGATGGCTTCGCTGCGGCCGGTATGTGTGCGTGCCATGCGCAGCATCAGCGAATTGGCTTCGCTGCCCGAGCAAGCGAAGGATGCCACCGACAGCCCCTCGGGCAATGTCGCGGTCAGCCGCTCGGCATAGGTGACGATGGCGTCGTGCAGGTAGCGCGTGTTGGTGTTGAGCTTGGCTGCCTGGCGGGCGATGGCCTCGACGACGTCCGGATGGGCATGGCCGAGATGGCAGACATTGTTGAAGCAGTCGAGATAGGCGCGACCGCGGTCGTCGATCAGCCAGGCGCCCTCGCCGCGCACGAACTTGATCGGCTCGGAATAGGAGATCGACAGGTTGGGCAAAAGCGAAGCCTTGCGCGCGGCGACGATTTCCGGACGCGTCCGGCCGGTCTGAACGAAGGTTTCCGGCGGGATGCCGGCAAGCTCGGCGGCATCGGGAAAAAGTTCGCGCCAGACATCAAGGTAACGCGCTTCGCCGACGCCGAGGATGTCGCGGGCAGCGAGATCGGGATCAGCCGAGATCTGGAAATGCAGATGTGGCGCCCAGCCGCCGTTTTCTGCCGGCACACCCATTTCGCCGACGAGTTCGCCTGCTTGGAGGTGCTGGCCAGGCGTCAGCCGCTTGGCAGCTTCATGGCCGAGATGACCCCACAGGGTAACGAAGGGCGGGCAACCCTCGGGCTCGTGGCGCAGGGCGACAAGGCAGCCATAGCCGAGCGGGTCTTCTTCGATCTCAACGCTTTTCACGGTGGCGCTGAGCGGGTTGAAAACCTTGGTGCCGGCGGGCATGAACAGGTCGAGGCCGAGGTGATGGACCCGGCGCGCGCCTTCGACGAAACGCGACCAGAAGATGTCTGAAGTGTAGACCGTGCGCGCCTCGCCCCACGGGCCAATGCCGAGCGCCACGCCATTTTCGGCGCAAAAGGCATCCCACCAGGCGGTGGCTTTCTCGGGCTGCTGTCCAGCCGAGGTGACGGTCATCGGATGGGCCGGATCGCCATAGGGCACCAGTGCTTTGACCAGCGTCGCCGGATGGCGCTCGAGGATCGGTGCCAGGCTCTTGCGGTTGGCACTGATCCAACCGGCGATGGCCCCAGCACCAGGCGCTGCGTCGAAACCGCAGGCGTGGCGCAGGATGGCGGTGGCGAACCTGCGATTCATCGCACCGAGACGGCGCAGCAACCGCCAGGCCGGCGCTTCCGAGATGGCGAGGTAGGGATTGTCGCCGGTCTTTTCCTTGCGGGCGGCCGACAAGGTGACTGATATGACCAACCGCATGGCAATGAGGTCGAAGAGCAGGTCGAGCTCGTCTTCACGCAGCGGATACTCAGCGTGGAAGCCGGCGGCGAGCGTGGCTGCGGCACCGATCGGGTCTTCGACGTCGAGGATCGAATAGGCGCAAGCAACCGCAACCTCGGCGATCAAAGGCGAATAGAGCGCGTCGCCGAAATCGATGATGCCGGCGATGCGGTCGCGGCCTTCCTCGTCGACCAGCACGTTCCAGTCATTGGCGTCGTTGTGGATGACCTGCGCGCGCAAGCCGGCGAGACGGGGAGCAACCTCCGCATCGAAATGATCGAGCAGGCGCCGCAGAAGTGCGCGGTCTTCGGCGTCAGGGATATGTGGCAGGCGCTGGCGCGCGGCACCGGCCTGGCGAATGTCCCAGTCAAACGAGCGCAACGCGCCTGGATGGATGAAGCCCTGCAGCGCGCGGTCGAGCCGGCCAAGCGAAGCACCCAGGTTTGCGAGGAGTTGGGGAGTACGCTCGACCTCGGCCAACGGCAGGCCGGGCAGCCAGGACACCAGCCGCAGCGCGTGGCGCTCGCCACCAACACCTGTGGCCTCAGCAAGCGGCGTGCCGTTTTGCGAGATCTTGAGACGCGGTGCTGCGACATGCGGGTTGGTGCGCGCCAGATGATCGAGCAAGGCCGCCTGGAATTCGCTCTCGCTGGCGGGCTCGCTGGCATTGACGATCTTGAGGATCCACAGGGCGCCATCGTCGGCCGAAAGCTTGAAATTCTGGTCGCGCTCGCTGTCGAGGGCTGTGACGCGACCGCTGACGCCGAACTGGCTCGTAGCCAAATCGGCAGCCTCGCCAAAGGAGAATGCGGGCGCGGGGTGGGTCACGTCGGTCATGTTCTATCCGGATTTGCTGTGATTGAAGCTTGGCACGGGCCGAAAAATCGGGCATCCGGCAAAGCGTCGGTTGCACCGGCACTATGACTGCATGGACCGGCACTTTAACGGCACGGATCGGAACCAGGCGATGAAGGAACTCGACGCCAAGGACAGGGACATTTTGGGCATCCTGTCGAAGGAAGCGCGCATTCCGCTGAAGACCCTTGCCGGCCGCATCGGGCTCTCCCGAAGCGCCACCAGCGAACGCGTGGCGGCACTGGAAAAGAGCGGCGTCATCCGCGGCTACCGCGCCGATATCGGCCAGATGGATAGCAGCCTGGTATCGGCATTCCTGATGGTGACGTTGGTCAGCACGCCATCGATGGGGGTGCTCGACCAGCTGGCGCGCTACTCGGAGGTGCGGCGGGTGTCGTCTGTCACCGGCCAGCTCGACCTGATGGTCGAGGTCGAGGTGCCGTCGATCGACCGTCTGAACACGCTGCGCGACATCATAGCCACCCATCCAAGCGTGCGGGACCTGACGACGCTGATCGTGCTGCGCCGTGATATCGAGCGGCGAGAATGAATGGCGCCGGCTCGCGGCGCCACTGCTGTTTGATCATCGTTTCTGGCCAGTAAGGCGCACGACCTTGACCGCCACGGCGATGCACAGTGCTGGTGCGACCGCGAAAATCATGCCCAGCCAGATTGCGGCATTGGTGGCGCCAGGAACACCTCCCGGGTTTGCGATGCCGGCGAAATTGGCGACCATGCCGGCGCAGGCGGTACCGAACGCCATGAAGAAGAGCTGAACCGTCGTCAGGCCGCCGGCCGCCAGATCCTGCTCGGCGGCGGGCGCGTTCTGGAAGATACGAGTGACAAGGCTGGGCCAGGTCATTCCGATGCCAAAGCCGATCAGAAGCAGTCCAAGAGAGATCGGCAAAAGCAAGGTCCAGTCGCCTGCACCATGGACCGGCATGAACAGTGTAAACAGGATCAGGCCGATCAGGACCAGAACCGGGCCGCAGACGATGAGGCGGTCACCGGCGCGTTCCTGCCAGCGCGAGCTCGTGAACGACGCCACGCTCCAGCCGATAGACATCAAGGCAGCGAGATAGCCTGCCCAAAGCGGCCATTGGCCATGCAGTTGCTGTAGCAGATAGGGCACGAAGATTTCGGGCTGTATGGCCATCATCAGCAACGCGATGGTGAAATACAAAGCGCCGAGCGGTGTTGCGATGTTGAACGATTTGCGGGGAAGCAACCGCGCTTCCGCCCGCGATTCTACAACTGCGATGAGTACGATCATCAAAAGGCCAGCGCCGAGCCCGGCCATGTTCCACGTCAACTCAGAAGACAGGCTGCCGGCCGAAACGGCAAGGACAGCGCCGGTCAGCAGAGCGAGCTGCAGCAGCGGAACCGCCGAGCGTTCATTGTTGTCCCAGCTGCTCTTGGGCAGTGTCACATAGGCGAGGATCGCAAACGCCGCGGAAAAGGGAAGCAGCGAGAAGAACGCCGCGCGCCAAGCGCCATATTCGGCAAACACCCCGCCCACAGCCGGACCGACAAGCGTCGCTATGCCGAACATGGCGGAGACCAGCCCGATCGCACGTCCCCACAGCCGTTCGGGAAGCACCACCCGCGTCAGCGCATAAGCCAGCGCAAACAGGAAGCCACCGCCCAACCCCTGCACACTTCGCCCGACCAGCATGACAGGCATGTTGACCGCGAGCGCACAGATCAGCGTCCCAAAGGCAAAGATCAGCGTCGCTATGAGATAGGCGCCGCGAGGCCCGCTGCTGTTGAGCAACTTGGCCGTCAGGGCCGAGCCGAGAATAGACGCCACGACGAACAAAGTCGTTGCCCAGGCGTAGAAGTCGAGCCCGCCAATGTCGGCGATGACCGACGGCATGGCCGTCGTTGCAACATAGATATTCACGGCGTGGAGGGTGACGCCACCTGAAAGGGCAAGCGCATAAATGCCATTCTTTCCGGTTAACAATTCGTCCCAACCAGCCGGGCCGTCGCCGATCGCAGCAATCTCTGCGCCGCCGGCAATTGCTGCCGGCTCACTTTGATGATTCATGTCGGACCTTCCAAAATGCGAACAAATGCCGCTAGCCGACACACCTCATAAAACCTCAACCCAAGTTGAGGTCAAGCACTCGCAACATGCGACACGTTGGCCCCCCAAATGCAAAGTTCGCCGCCGGACGAGGCCGAAGCAGGAGCTCTACACGGCAGTGGCAGCCCCTCCGCGCTGGAAGGCAGATGAGTTTCGCTATAAGCGACGAGCGGACGACTGCCAGAGCCGGAGGAGCGACGTGACGATCCGACAAATCGTGAGATATCCCGAACCTCGGCTGCGCCTCGTTGCCGAACCTGTCACCGTCTTCGACCAAAATCTTCGCGAGCTCGCGGCCGATCTGCTCGACACGATGCGCGCGGCACCAGGCATCGGCATCACCGCGCCCCATGTCGGTATCGCCAAGCGGCTCGTGGTGCTCCAGCTGGAAGGTGCCGATAGCGCGCGGAGCTACGTCAATCCTGAGATCATCTGGGCTTCGGACGACATGCTGACGCATACCGAAGGCAGCGTGTCGATGCCGGGCGTGACCGACGAGATCCGACGCCATGCGCGGGTCCGCGTCAGCTATCGGGATCTCGACGGCGTCGAGCAAACTGAAGAGGCCGAGGGGCTTCTTGCCGTTTGCCACCAGCATGAGATCGACCAGCTCGACGGGATCTTCTGGATCCAGAGGCTGTCGAAACTGAAGCGCGACCGCCTGGTCAAGCGCTATGAAAAGTTGCAACGGGCGATCTAGAGTTCTGTCGAAGAGGTTGAGGCTTCGGCGCTTGCGATGTTGCCGCTGACGGTTGCCGCCCAGGTCCAAAAATAGGTCGCAAGGCCGCGATCGACATGGATGCGAAGCCTTTCGCCGTGGCGATAGACGACAGCATTGATGCCGGCAAACGAGATGGATGCCGACGCGCTTGCCTTGCCAGGATCAAGCGTCGTTGCGCGCGCGATGAGTTCGTCAATCGCGCCTTCAACCTCGAATATCTGCAGTCCCGCGCTGACCGTGGTCACGGCGAACCCTGCCTGGTGCCAGCCTTGAGCGACAGCAGATGGGCGGGCGAACACGACCAGCAACCGGTCGCGCGCGACCTGAACCGTGTAGGCGTCGCCCTTTGCCCGGCCGAATGCGCCTACCGGTTCAAGCTTTGTGCCCGATGCCTTGTTCCAGGCAGCGAGATCGCCGCTGACAAGATACTGGTTCAAGCCCGGCACCGCACGGATCGAAAAGCCTGGCGTGCCGACAACGGCCGTCTGCCAATCCGGTATGGCTGCCCATTTTTCGGCAAGATTACGCATTGAGCCGCTCTCCTGAAGGATCAAAGGCGCAAGATGCGGTGATCGTCGCGCGCCGTACCAGGCCGAGATGCTGGATATCGATGGTCTCGCCATGGCGAGAGGCTCCGCGCTCGATCACGGCGAGCGCTACCGGCCGCGCCAAGGTCGGGCTGTGGTAGCTCGACGTGACGAAACCCTGGCTCCTGATCTTGCCGCCCTCGCGCAAGATGCCATGCGAGCCGGTCGCCAGTGGATCTTCGCCCTGGGGAACAACAAGCCCGACCAACTGCTGCCGGTTGTCTTGCGTGGCGACGTCGGTGAACAATGAGCGGCGGCCGACAAATTCGCTCTTGCGCTTGGCGCGGGGACCATCGACACCGAGATCGTGCGGCAAGGTGGTGCCGTCGGTGTCCTTGCCGATGACGATATAGCCCTTTTCGGCGCGCAGGATCATCAAGGCCTCGAGCCCGATGGTCACCGCATCGAGTGCCTTTCCGGCCTCGTGCATGCGCGCCCACAGGCGCTCCGCCCTGTCGGCGCGGATCGAGACCTCGTAGCTGCGGTCACCGGTGAAGGACACGCGGGCGACACGAACCGGATCGGTTTCGAACATGCCCTCGCCCATCGCCATGTGCGGCAGGTCGGTATCGTCGAGCGAAAGGCCGAGGTTCAATGCGGCGAGCAGTTTCCTGGCGTTGGGCCCCGACACGGTCAGCGTCGCCATCTCGGAGGTGGCATTGTGGATATAGACAGCGTCACGGCCGAAGCGGTCCTGCCGCCATTCTTCCAGCCGGGCGTGCACGGAGGCCACATGCGAGCTCGAGCAGGAGACGACGAAACGGTGCTCGTCCAGCCGCACCAGAATGCCGTCGTCGAAAACCACGCCATTTTCCGAGAGCATGAAACCGTAGCGGCAGCGGCCGGGCTTCAGCGTCGACATGGTGTTGTAGTAGATGAAATCGACGAATTCGGCCGCCTTCGGGCCCATCACCTCGATCTTGCCGAGCGTCGACCCGTCGAACAGCGCGACCGACTGCCGGGCACGCCGCGCCTCGTCCTGGATCGCCCGGTCGGCGTCCGCCCCACCATAGTGGGCAGGACGCAGCCAGCCGCCATATTCCTGGAACATCGCACCTTGGGCGCGATGGACGTTTTCGAGCGGCAGGCGGCGCACCGGCGACATCAGCTCGCCGCCACGCGGGCCTGCAAAGCTCGCCAGCGGCACCGGCGTGAAGGGGGGGCGATAGGTGGTGGTGCCGACCTCGGGCACTGTGCGACCGGTGACAGCCCCCATCAGCGCCAGTCCGGCAAGGTTCGAGGTCTTGCCCTGGTCGGTTGCCATGCCAAGGGTGGTGTAGCGCTTGAGGTGCTCGACCGAGATGAAGTTTTCGCGCGCGGCGAGCTCGACGTCCTTGGCGGTGACATCGTTCTGGTAGTCAATCCAGACGCGGCCCTTGGCGCCGGGGATAGGCCAGGCGGCGAGGATGCCGGCGGTTGCTTCCACGCCGCTACTGCGGGGCGCGGTGGTTTCGCCCGGCATCGCCTTGGCGGCACTTTCGAAGACATCAGACAGCGAGACCGCGCCTGCGGCAGCCCCAGCAATTGTGATGCCCTCGACCGGATCGCCCGGCAGGAAGGCGGCGCGTTCGTCGCTCCAGGCGAGCTTGCCCCTGGCCTGGCAGAACAGGTGGATTGTCGGGGTCCAGCCGCCTGAGACCACAACGCAATCCGCGTCGAGCGTGGTCCCGTCGTCGAGCACAACGCCTTCGACGCGCATTTTTCCGCGCGCCGAAGCAACAAGGCGACCGGCTATCTGCCTGACGCCCTTGGGTATTGGGGGTGCCCCATCCTTGCGCAGATCGACCATCGTGACGTCGGCACCGGCTTGAGCCAAGGCACCAGCAACCTCGTAGGCGCTGTCATTGTTGGTGGCGACCACGATACGCCGTCCCACCAGCACCGCGTAGCGCCTGAGATAGATCAGGGCCGCATCGGCCGACATGATGCCCGGCAAATCATTGTTGGCGAAAGGCAGCGGCCGCTCGATGGCGCCGGTCGCCAGCACGATCCGGCGCGGCCTTATCCGCCACAGAGTATCGGGCCTGCCATCGCCATGGCGCTGGTTCAGGCCGACCAGATTGTGGTCGTAGATGCCGAAAGCTGTGGTAGCCGAAAAAACCAGATGCCCTGCACTGGAAAGCTCAGCGATCGTCTCGGCGATCCAGACTGACGCTGGCTTGCCATCGATCTCGCTTGTGCGGTGGTTGAGCGAACCGCCTGGCTTGTGCTGGTCGTCAACCAGGATGACGGACTGCCCTGCGGCGGCCGCAAGCTTGGCCGCTGCCAGGCCAGCGGGCCCGGCGCCGACCACCAGCACGTCGCAGTGGCGATTGATCTGGTCGGACGGTCCGGACGATTGCCAGTTGGGGTCGACCGCTCCAAGCCCTGCGACCGCACGGATGCGCGGCTCAAACAGGTGCCAGTCCGGCCACATGAAGGTCTTGTAGTAGAAGGCGGCAGGGATGAAGCGAGAAAAGCGGTCGATGAAGGCGTTGCGGTCGGCGGCAGCGTTGGGCGATGCGTTGACGCTCTTGGCGATCATGCCTTCGAGAGCAAGCTCAGTCGTCGCGCGCGTGTTCGGGGTTGTCGCGACGCTGCCATTGACATCGACAAGGGCGTTCGGCTCCTCGACGCCGGCGCCCCAGACGCCGCGCGGGCGATGGTATTTGAAGCTGCGGCCAACGACGGCCACGTCGCTCGCAAGCAGCGCAGAGGCGATGGTATCGCCCTCAAATCCCTGCACCTTGCGGCCGTCGAAGCTAAACGAGATCGGACGGGAGCGGTCGATGGCGCTGCCGCCTGAAGACAGACGCGTGGCGGTCATTGGGCGTGCTCCGCGCCGTCGAGGGATGTTGACGATTCGACCTTGTGGCTGACGCTGTCGCGCTCCATGACAAAGAATTCGCCGCAGTTCATGTGCACCCAGACCTCGCGGACCGCGCCCTTGGGGTTGTCTCGCATGTAGAGATAGCTGGCCCAGCGATCGGCGGTGACGTCAGTGCCATCAGGCCTAAGGTTGCCGGCCTCGCCGCCAAAGTGAAATTCGGTCTCGTCGCGCTCGCCGCAGAAGGGGCAGGAAAACAGCTGCATGATTTACTCCAGCCTAATGCGCGATGCCGGAACCGGCGGCTTCGTCCAGCAGGCGGCCGGTGACGAAGCGGTCGAGATCGAAGGGGCGGCTGATGTCGTTGTGCTTGCCGGTCGCCAGCAAATGGGCAAGCAAGGTGCCACCGGCCGGGATCGCCTTGAAGCCACCGGTGCCCCAACCGCAATTGAGGAACAGGCCGGGAAGAGGCGACTCGCCAATGACAGGCGAAGAGTCCGGCACGACATCGACGATACCGGCCCATTGCCGCATCAGCTTGAGCTGGCCGAAAGCCGGGAACATTTCGAGAAGCCCTGAAATGACGCCCTCAAGTGTCGGCAGATTGCCGCGCTGGCCATAGGATGGCACGCGGTCGAGCGCACCGCCGATGACGATCTCGCCCTTGTCGGACTGGCTGACATAGACGCCAGTGCCTGGCGACAACACCACCGTGTCGAGGATCGGCTTGACCGGCTCGGAAACACAGGCCTGAAGCGCGTAAGAATTGATCGGCAGGCGAAAACCGGCCTTGGCCGAAAGTACGGACGAATGTCCTGCGACCGCCATGCCGATGCGGTCGGCGCGAATGGTGCCGCGCGAGGTGTGCACGCCACGGCAACGCCCGCCCTCGACGATGAAGTCGGTGACCTCGCAATTCTGGATGATGTCGACGCCGAGGGCGCTTGCGCCGCGCGCATAGCCCCAGGCGACCGCGTCGTGGCGGGCGGTGCCCGCCCTGCCCTGCCACACCCCGCCGAATACCGGAAAGCGTGCGTCGGGAGCAAAGTTGAAGATCGGGGCGACACGTTTGACATCTTCGGGCGAAAACAGCTCGGCGTCGGTGCCGTTGATCTGCATGGCGTTGACGGTGCGCGCGGCGATCTCCATTTCGCCGATGCTGTGGCAGAGCGTGACCATGCCGCGCTGGGAGAGCATGACGTTGTAGTTCAGCTCCTTCGACAGGCCCTCGTAGAGCTTGTGGGCCAGTCCGTAGAGCGCAACGCTTTCGGGATAATAATAGTTGGAGCGCACGACCGTCGTGTTGCGGCCAGTATTGCCGCCGCCGATCCAGCCCTTTTCCAGCACCGCGATGTTGGTGATGCCGTGGGTCTTGGCCAGATAATAGGCGGTTGCCAGCCCATGCCCGCCACCGCCGATGATGACCGCGTCATAGGTCTTCTTCGGCTCGGGCGTGCGCCAGGCGGGTTTCCAGCCCTTCTGGCCGGCGAAACCTTCCTTGATCAGCGACAGCGCGGAGTAGCGGCGGGTCATAATGCCATTTCCTGGAAAATATCCGTCTTATGCCTGATCGGGATGATGCGAGGCTTACGCCCGCACAGGCATAGGAATCCTCCCGAACCGGGAGGAAACTAATGGCAATGTACATATATGTCCAGAGGGTGAATTGGCCTCTGCGCACCCCTGCTAGGCGCTGGCGGAAATCGGCCATTTGGGAAGCCTGATCCTGGTGTAAGGCAGGCTGGACAAATGCGAGGTGACGGTACCTTTCGAGGCGGCGTAGATCACGGCACTTGCGACCTTTTCGTAGGATGCGCGGAAGTGCTGGGTGGATTTCACCACCACGATCCGCTTCTTGGTGAGATCGCAGCCGATGCCGGTGAACAGGTCGGTGTCGATCGCCTGGGAGCGTTCGGAAGCGAGCAGGATTTCGACACCGCCGCAGTCGATCAAGGCGCAATCGCCCATCGGCGCCGGCACGCCGCCCAAGCCCGTCATCACCAGTTCGCGCTTCAGCGCAAGCACCCGACAGGTGACATCGACCGGATTGCCCGAGCTTGGCCCAATCTTGCCGCCGACGCGCAGCGGCAGCACGGCGCCCTCACCGGCCTCGAAGAGCAGCCGAACCGCGATCGGGTCCCACAGCGGACCGATGACGGCGTCGCGGATGCCGCGCTCGATCATGCGGGCGAGGAAGAAGGTCGAGTCGCTTGCGGCACCACCGCCGGCATTGTCGGCGGTATCGGCGATGACAACGGTCCCTGCGGGTGCGGCGAGCGCCTGGTCCAGTGCCTCGTCGATGGAAGGCATCGGCGGCACGATCTCGGCGCGCATGGCGTAGAGGTCGTCGGCCAGCCGCTGTGCCAGCGATTGTGCAAGGTCCTCGTTGTCATCGGTGTAGACCACCACGCGCGTGCCCATTTCAGGCACGTCGGCCCAGGGGAAGCCTTGGGCGATCGAAACGGACAGTACCTTGTCTTTCTGCTCCATGGCGCGGATGCGGCCGATGATCGACAGGCCGGGTTCCGTGGTGGTGCGGATGAATGTGACCATGCCGGTGTCGACAAGGGCTGCCTTCGGCTTGATCTGGCCAGTGGCGATGCGGTGGCAGAGGTCGACAAGCTGGACGCCACATTCGTAGACGTCGGTGTGGGGGTATTCCTTGTAGGCCAGCAGGATGTCGACATTGTCGATCATCTCAGAGGTCATGTGGCAATGCGGGTCGAGTTCGCAGCCAACGACCGTATCCTGGCCGACGATCTCGCGGATGCGGGCGAGGATGTCGCCTTCGCAATCGTCGTAGCCTTCGGCAACCATGGCGCCGTGCAGCGACATCAGCACCATGTCGACCGGCAGGACTGCGCGGAGATCGTCGAGCAACTGGTCGCGCAGCGTCTCGTAGGCATGGCGAGTGGTCGTTCCGCCCGGTTCCGCCGAGGCGCTCAGGCCTTCGAACAGGGTCCAGCCCTCGCGGCGGCCACGCTCGCGCGCTGCCCACAGCTGGCCGCCGTAAAGCGTCATGTGATCGGGATGCTGGCCGGCAGGATAGTAGTCGCCACCTTCAACGAAGGCGGTCAAGCCAGTGGGGATGGGCGAGAATGTGTTGGTCTCAGTCGCAAGGACGGCACTGAACACGCGCATGAATAGACAACTCCGCTTGCGGGTTATGAGGTGAAGATTTCAGCGAGGCGGGCATGCGCCGTCTCAGTGTCGATGACGCTGGCCTCGCCGATCAGGACAAGGCGGCAATCGGGCTCGAATTTCGGAAACGGGCGCAATGTGGCGCGCCGCCCGACCATCTGCAGCAGCAAACTTTGTCCCGGCCGCTCGATGAAATTGACGATGCCCTTGGCACGGATGAGCCGTGGCGCAAGCTGGTCCATGCCGGCCTGAAAACGATCGAGCGCGACAGGTCCTGCCGACTGCCATTCGATCGAGGTGAAGCGCGATGCCCCGACCTTTGCCTGGCCAGGCTGGGCCTGAGGCCGCTCAGCGACGAGCAGTGCTTCGATCGGCATGGCGTCGTCGTCGGTCTCGAAGACCAGCGTCTTGTTGAGCCACACAAGCTCCGCCCGCAGGGCTTCGCCGGAGGTTTCGCTCAACCCTGTCTTGGACAGGGCGATGAAATCCGCAGCTTCCACCTGGGCGCGCCACAGTTCGTCGCGCATGCGCCCGGGATTGGATGCGACCTCGTCGGCATCGACGACGGCGACCACCGCATCAAGCCGGATGTCGTTCCACAGGATCGGGTCCATCAGTGTTTCGGTGATGCCCCTGGGGTCGGCGACCCCGCTGGCTTCGATGACGATGTGGTCGGGCTTGACGGGTTGGGACAGCACAAGCTTCAGGGTGCGCAAAAGGTCGCCCTGCAGCGAACAGCAGATGCAGCCGTTCTTGAGCCCAACAACCGTGTCGGCGGCATCTGCGATCAATTCGGCATCGATGTTGATGGCGCCGAAGTCATTGACGATGGCGCTGATGCGGCGGCCTTCGGCGCGCAGTAAAAGCTGGTTGATGAATGTCGTCTTGCCGGCGCCGAGAAAGCCGGTGACAACGAGGACCGGAACGCTCACGCATCACCTCGCCTGATAGGACGGCCTGGTGCCGAAGCCTCGTCCAGCACCCCGTCGCAGATCACCTGCTGACCGTTGACCAGCATGTGTCGCACGCCTTCAGCCGGCAGGTTCATCTCGGCGAAGGTGGCGCGGTCAGCGATGGTAGCGAGGTCGAAGACGACGATGTCGGCATCGCAGCCCGGCTGCAGCCGGCCCTTGCGCTTGAACAGCGGCGCGCAGCTCTCGACGATCCGGGCCGGTATCAGCGTGCACTTGGCAATGGCCCCGACCAGCGGAATGGCATCACGCTCGCGCACCCACTGGCGCAGGAAGCGGGTAAAGGTGCCCGAAGAACGGGGATGTGCGGTCTTGTCTGCGCCGAGCGGCCATTCGCTGCCTTCGTAAGGCGATCCGTCCGGCTGGCTCCACGGCATGGCGTCGGACGCGATGGCGCCGCCTGGATACATCACGGAGACGTCGAGCAGCGCGCGGTGGCGTGGATTGTCCTCGGTGTCGAGGAAGTGCCAGAGCACCAGCGCCGAAGGATCGGCCTGCCGGACCTTCTTGAGATCGTCGATGCCGTCGAGACGACGGTGCGTGGTGACGAGTTCGATCGCGTCGTAGCCGGTGCCGGTGCGGGCCGAGAATGCCGGATCGACGAAGAAGCCGGCGCTGACGACCGTCGAGCCGGTGCCGTAGGGATAGGCCTCGGTGGTGATCTTCAGCCCTTGCGCCTGCGCCTTGGCGATGATGGCCGCGGCGCGTTCGACATCCTGCAGGCTTGTCGAGTTGAGGTGGCAGATATGCATGTGCGCGCCTGTGGCACCTGCCAGCCCGATCAACGTGACATAGGCCTCGATCGAGCTCTTGGGGTCGATGTTCGACATCTGCGCGATGTGGGTATAGGTCGGCGTGTCTGTTTCGGCGGCCAGATCGCAGATCAGGCTCATCTCCTTGGCGCCCGCACCCGGCGCGTAGCCGGCGGGAATGCCGATGCCAAGCGCGCCCTCTTCGATGCCCTCTCGGGTGAGCGCTACGATCTCGGCCGCCTGCGCTTCGGTGGCGGCATCGGTTGACCAGCGCGGGTCGTCGAAGCCGCGTCCCATGACGGTGATCGGCGCTTCGCCGGGCTTGAGCTCCAGACCGATCATCACCGCCTTGCGGGCGAAGACCCAAGCGGAGGCGGTGCCATAGTTGAGTACGCGCGCTGTGTTGGCCTGCGCGTCGTACCAGGCGCCAACCGGCAAGGCGCCGACTTACAGTTCGAGCGCGGTGGTAACGCCATCGAAGGCCTGCATGCGGTCGGCGGGCACGGACTGGCCGTGCGCATGCAGGTCGATGAAGCCGGGCGCAACGATCAACCCCTTGGCGTCGATCACCTGTCGCGCCGGGCCAAGATTGGCGCCGATGGCAGCGATACTATCGCCTGATATGGCGACGTCGGTAATCTCGTCGCGGCCGGTCTCGGGGTCGATGACACGCCCGCCCCTGATCACGATGTCATGCATAAACGACCCTTTCGGCGGCACGGCGCTTCTTGCCCGGAACGGCATCGATCAGCCGGCGGGTGTAGTCGGACTTTGGCGTGCGGAAAATCACTGATGTCGGGCCGACCTCTTCCAACACGCCCCGGTTCAACACACCGACGCGCTGGCAAAGGTGATCTACCACCGACAGATCATGCGAGATGAACAGCATCGCCAGACCCTGTTCGCTGCAGATCTTGCGCAACAGCTGCAACACCTGCGCCTGGCTGGAAACGTCGAGCGCCGACACCGGCTCGTCGGCGATCAGCAGCTTCGGGCTGGAGGCCAGTGCACGGGCAATCGCGATGCGCTGGCGCTGGCCGCCGGAGAACTGGTGCGGGAAACGGTCGAGCCAATCGGGATTGAGGCCGACCTGCTCCATCAGTTCAGCCGCACGCGCCGTCAGGGCTGTACCCCTGAGATCGGTGTAGGATTTGAGCGGCTCGGCCAAAAGGTCACGCACCCGCCAGCGCGGATCGAGCGACGCATAGGGGCTCTGGAACACCATCTGGATATCGCGACGCCTGTCGCGCAAAGCCTTGCCGCGCAGAGCAAGCCAATCGCCGCCGTCAAAGCTCACCGAGCCAGCACTCGGCTCGGTCAGTCTCGCGATGATGCGGCCGATGGTCGACTTGCCCGAACCGCTTTCGCCGACAAGGCCGAAGGCCTCGCCGCGCTTGATGGAGAAGCTGACATCGTTGACGGCCGTCAGCTGGCGCGGCTTTTCGAACAGCCGGCCCGACAGCGTGAAATGGCGGACCAGCCCGCGGACTTCGAGCAAAGCGTCGTCAGCCATGGCTCACCTCCGCCATGTGGCCGGCACCGAAGCTCGGCCGCGCATTGAGCAATTGAAGCGTGTAGGCATGTTTGGGACGGCTTAGCACGTCGTCGACATGGCCGGCCTCGACAATGACGCCGTCCTTCATCACCACGACATCCTCGCAGACATCGCCAACGACATCGAGATCGTGGCTGATCAGGATCATCGCGGTGCCCTGCTCACGGCTCAGCTCCTGCATCAGGCGCAGGATCTGTGCCTGCACAGTGACGTCGAGTGCGGTGGTCGGTTCGTCGGCGATGAGAAGGGCCGGCTTGAGCGCGATTGCGGCGGCGATGACGACACGCTGGCGCATGCCGCCCGACAATTGATGCGGGTAGGCGTCGATGCGGCGAGCGGCATCCTGGATGCCGACGCGCTCGAGCAGGTCGAGGCTCGCCGCGCGGATCGCCTTGCGCGACATGCCGGGGCGATGAAAGCGGAAGACTTCGCCGATCTGGTCGCCGACCCGCATGACCGGGTTCAACGTCGCCATCGCATCCTGAAACACCATGGCGATGCGGTTGCCACGCAGCTTTCGCCAGTCGCGGCCCGACAGGGCCAGCAGGTCACGGCCTTCGAAGGTGACCGCGCCGCCCAAAATGGCGTGCGAGGCGTCCGTCAGCCCCATCAGCGCGTAGCCGATCGAGGATTTTCCCGAGCCGCTTTCGCCGACGACGCCGAGCACCGAACCCGGCGCGACGGAGAAGCTGACGCCGTTGACGGCGCGGACGGCGCCGTGCCGGCTGGGATAATCGACAGTCAGGTCTCGAACCGACAACAAGGGAGAGGCCGTCATGGTCACATCCGCTCCAACCGGGGATCGAAATAGTCGCGCAGGAAATCGCCAAACAGGTTGATGCCGACCGAGGAGATCAGAACGGCGATGCCGGGCGCGATCACGATCCATGGCTGCTCGTAGAGGAAGTCGCGCCCTTCCGAGATCATGACACCCCATGAGGCCGTCGGCGGCTGCACGCCGAGGCCGAGGAAGGACAAAGCGGCTTCGGAGATGATGACCAAAGCGATGTCGAGGGTGGCGACGACCAGCACGGCGGGCAGCACGTTGGGTAGGACGTGGGTGAAGATGATGCGCATCTGCGACACGCCCATGGTGATGGCGGCATCGACATAGTCGAGGGTGCGGATACGCATGGTTTCGCTGCGCACGATGCGGGCGAAATTGATCCACAAAGCAAAGGCCAGCGCCATGACCAGCGTGGCGAAGCCGGCCCCCAGCACCGCCATGAAGATCAGCGCCAGAAGCAGGAATGGAAAGGCGAGCTGGAAGTCGACGATCCGCATGATGATGGTGTCGACGATGCCGCCGAAATAGCCGGCCAAGGCGCCGAGCGTCGAGCCGACGACGAGTGCTATCGACACCACGATCAGCGCCACCTGGATCGAGACCTGCGCGCCCATGATGGTGCGGCTGAGGATGTCGCGGCCCATATTGTCGCCGCCAAGCAGGTTTGTGGTGCTGCCGCCATCCTGCCAGACGGTGGGGGCGTAACGCCACTCGATGACCTGCTGGGCATGGTCGTGCGGGGCGATGCCTTTTGCGAATATGGCGCACAACACCACGATGGCGATCAGGAACAGGCCTGTCATGCCCTTGGCACTGCGGCTCAGGGCACCCAAGAAGCGCCGCTCGGTCTTGGTAGCGGGTACGATAACGGCTTCAGTCATCACGCACCCTCGGATCGATGAAGCGGTAAAGGATGTCGACGATCAGGTTCAGCGAGATGAAAAGTGCCGCCGAAATCAGCACCACCGCCTGGATGATCGGATAGTCGCGGACATGGATCGAATCGACGGCAAGCCGGCCGATGCCGGGCCAGGCGAACACCGTCTCGATGACGACAGTGCCTGACAACAACGCGCCCATCTGCAGGCCAGCGAGCGTGACGATCGGCAACAGAGCATTGCGCAGCGCGTGACGCAAGATGATGGTGAGGCGCGGCACGCCCTTGGCGGTGGCGAAGGTGATGTAGTCCTGTTGCAGGACCTCCAGCATGGCCGAGCGGATCAGCCGCGCATTGACAGCTACCAGCACGAAGGCGAGCGAGATCGACGGCATGATGAAATAGCGGAAGGCATTCCAGAAGATGGAAAAGTCCCGCTCGGCCACTGCACGCCCGATGCTTGCCAGTGCCGATCCGCGATAGCCCGACGCCGGCAGCCAGCGCAGCTCGATGGAAAACCACAGGATCATCAGCACGGCGAGCAAAAAGCCCGGCATCGACACGCCCAGGACGGCGACGAAGGTGCCGGCATAATCGAGCCAGCTGTCGCGTTTGAGCGCAGTTGCGATGCCGAGCGGGATCGCGATGACGAAGGCCAAAAGCAGCGTCCAGAAGGCGAGTTCGCCGGTCGCCGGCAAGCGGTCGGCGATCAGGCTGGTGACCGGAACGCCCTGGCGGATCGAGGTGCCGAGATCACCCTGCACGGCATGGCCGAGATAGGCGACGAACTGCTCGGGCACGGATCGCGTCAGCCCCATCTTTTCGCGCAGCATGTCCATGTCGGCAACGCTCATGCCGGGATTGCCGGCGGCAATCACGTCGACCGGATCGCCCGGCACGAGCTTGACCAGCGAGGCCACCACAAGGATGACCCCGAGCAGGATGACGGCCGCATAGAGCAGCCTCGATACGACCAGCCTGAGCATCAATCGGCGCGGGTCACGAGGTCATGCCGAGCTGGTCGATGCGAAGCTCGCCGGCGGGATTCATGCGGGCGTCGACGACGTCCTTGGAAACGACAGCGAAGTTGAGCGGCTCGAACAACGGCTTCCAATAGGCTTCGGTGACGACCTTGGCCTGGATCTTGTCGAGGATGGCCTGCCTTGCCGCCGGATCGGAGGTCACGCGTTGCTCGGCGATCATCCCGTCGAGTTCGGCATTCTCGTGGAAGGCGCGGTTCAGCGCGCCCTTGGTGTGAAGCACCGGATAGACGATGTCGGCGTCGGTGTAGGAATAAGTCGAGATGACCATGTCCTGCCCGCCCTGCGCGGTGATGGCCGCCCATTGGGCGATCGGCAGGGTTTCGATTGCTATTTCGACGCCGATTTCGCGCAGCTGCGCCTGGATCACCTCGGCGGTGCGGCGGATGACCGGAGTGTCGTTGGCGACCAGCTTGACCTTGAGGCCCTGGGCAAGGCCGGCCTCGGCCAGCAGCGCCTTGGCCTTTTCCGGATCGTAGCCGTATGCGAGCTCGGCCGTCTTGGGCGAGTAGCCTGATATCGAGCTCGCCACCGGCGAAGTCGCAGCCACGGCAAAACCATCCAGTGCAAAGGCGATCAGCCGCTTCTGGTCGATGGCATGCGCAAAAGCCTGGCGCACCTTTGGATTGTCGAAGGGCTTGTGTTTCTGGTTGAACACGAGCGCGCGCATCATCTGGGCCGGGCGCTCCGACAGAACCGCGTCGGGGTTGCCACGCAGGCGGCGAACGCTGTCGAGCGGCACCGAGGCGCCACCATACATCGCGTTGATCTCGCCGGTTTCGAAGGCGGCGATGCGGGTCGAATCCTCGGGGTAGTGGAGCAATTCCACCGCATCGATGCGCGCAGGTGCGGCAACGGGCGCATAGTCGTCATTGCGCTCGAGCCGCATGCCACGGTCGGTCGACCACGACACGAACTTAAACGGACCAGCGCCGACCGGCTTGCGGCCGAACTGGTCGCCTGATGCTTCGACGGCGGCACGCGAGATCGGCGCGGAATAACCAAGCGTCAGGCCGACCCAGACGGCAACGAAAGGTTCCTTGAAGTGGTAGGCGACTGTCAGCGGGTCGATGGCTTCGGCGCGTTCCAACGGGCCAAGGAAGAAGGCGCTGGGCGACGCGGCTTCGGGCGCCAGATGGCGCGCAACGGTCCAAGCCACCGCCTCGGCATCGCAAGGCGTGCCGTCGTGGAACTTGACGCCCGGCTTCAGCTTGAAGGTCAAGGTCTTGTTTTCGTTGCTGAAGGCCCAGCTTTCGGCGAGGCCCGGCAGGATCTCGCCGTCGTAGCCGGCGCGCGCCAGCGGCTCGTAGATCATGTCCATCGTGGTCGAGGACACCGACAAGGTGGTCTTGTGCGGATCGAGCGTATCGGGCTCTTCCGAACGGCCGACACGCAGCGTGCCACCGGTCTGCAGGGCAAACGCCTTGCCTGGAAGGCCGAGGCTGGCCGCAGCGGCAAGGGCAGCCGCGCCGCCTAGAAAACCGCGACGCGAAAGCGTTGCCTGCTTGAGACAGTCGCGCGCCAGCGCGTCGAACTCCTGGGGAGATAGGTTCCGAAGGGACATGTTACACCTCGCCGTAGTGGGTTGATCAGGCTCGCTTGAAGCTCAGTTTCTTGATGCGGTCGGAGTTCATCTCGAAGCCGTCGGCAGTCACCGCCAGCGTCGCATTCCACGGCAGGCCGGGACGCATGTCGGTGCCGGGCTGCAGCAGGAACCACAGGTCGGCATCGGCAGCGACGATGGGCGCGGTCATGGCGCCCAGCCCCGAGCGCAGGCGGAATTCGCCCTTTTGCGCGTCGCCTGTGATCTCGACCTCGAAGCCCTGGGCCGTGTTGACGTAGCGCCCAGCCAGCGGACGCGCTGCGGCGGCGTCAGCTTGCAGCGGTGCGTAGACGCGCGGGGTGCCGCAGAAAACACCATCGACCTTGCCGTCGGCACGCGGGCTCAGCACCAGATCGGTGATGGCGCGTTCAGGCTTGGCGCCGCCTTCGTGGCCGAAGTCGAAGCCGCCGACACCGCCCGCATTGAGGAAGGTCGGCACGCCATCCTTGGCGACGATCTCGAAGACATCGGGGCCGCCTTCCTGCCTGTAACGACCGGGTGCGAGTGCGATCGGTGCTGGGGTTTCGTCGCCGAAATAGATATCGGCAATGCGGCGGGCGACGGCGAAGGAGGCGACCTGGTCGTTGTTGGCGATGATGACGACACCAAAACCGTCATCGACAAAGCGGGTCGATTCCGACTTGCCGCCAGCGACGGTGCCGCCATGGCCGACAGCGCGCCGGCCACGATAGACATCGGTGACCAGGCCAAGGCCATAAAAGCCGGTGGCGCCGTTGTCGAAGACGCAAGGCGTGGCCATGCGCTCGTACATTTCCGGCGTGCCGACCTTGGGATCAAACAGGTTCTGCTGCCAGATGATCATGTCGTCGAGGGTCGAGATCATGCCGCCCTCGCCACCGAGATCGAGGCCCCAGTTGAGGTTGGCCCAGCCAGCGGTGCGCCTGGTGTAGTGCGCGGCGAGCCGCTTCATCGCCGTTCCGTCGCGGATCAGAAGCGAGGTATCGTCCATGCCGAGTGGGCCGGTGATGCGCTTGCGCAGCACCTCGTTGAAGGTCGCGCCCTCGATCTGCTCGATGATCTCGGACAGCATGAAGAAACCGGCGTTGCAGTAGGTCATGGCGCTGGAAGGCGCGAAGTTCAGGGCGTCCTGCTGGGCGATGACATCGCGGCCAGCCTGGCGGTCTGACGGGGCAAAGATCGACAGGCCGGCAAAGATCATGGCTTCGAGATGGTCGCGGAAGCCCGAGGTGTTGGAGGCGAGATGGGCCAGCGTCACCGGCTGTTCCAGCTTCGGTACATATGGCAGATGTTTCTGCACCTCATCAGTAAGACTCAGCTTACCTTCGGCCTCCAGCATCAGGATCAGCAGCACGGTGAACTGCTTGGTCTGCGAGCCGATGCGGATGATCGTCTTGCGGTCCATCGGCACGGAATTGTTGATGTTGGCAAAACCATAGGTGTTGGCGAAGATCTCACGTCCGTTCTCGGTGACCGCCACGACCGCGCCCGGGCCGTCGGGGCTGGTGAAATCCTGAAACAGCGCATCGATGCGCGCAGCAAAATCGGCCGGTGCCTTGGTCATGCCGGTCACTCCCTTCCTGATGTAATCGTATTGCCGGCGGCGCCGAGCGCTGCGCCGGATGTGCATGGAAAACGGTTGGCGCAACGCACCTGGCTCAACCGCGATGCAGTGCCATCATTGTGTCTGTCGCTACGCATGGTCCTGCCCTCCCGCATTACCTGACACGACGCGCTGAGCGTCATCGGGTGCAGGGAAGCGTCCCCTGCCAATCAATAATTTGCTGCTCCCGCAATTTTATGATGCAATCGGTAAGATTTCTTTTTGCATGCGTCAAGTCGTTTGCGTAAACGCTAAATCCCTGCCACTTTTAGAAAACGAAACAGGCTCGGCAGAGCCGGAGAGAATGTGACCCAACAACCGCGACTGAGTGAATGCTTGCGCGCCATGCGCCAGCGCCATGGGCTGAAGTTGCAGGACGTCAGCGAACGCACCGGCCTTGCCCTGTCGACGCTGTCCAAGGTCGAAAACGACCTGATGTCGCTGACCTATGACAAGATCCTGCAGATCTGCACGGGCCTCGATATCCCCGTTACGGAACTGCTGAATTTCGAACCGGCCAAGGGGGTAGCGCGCACGAGGCGCTCGGTGGTGTCTGGAGCGAATACGCTGCAGCTGGCGACACGGAATTACGCCTACAGCTATCTGTGCACCGACCTGATCAACAAGCGCATGGTGCCGATCATCGCCAAGATCCATGCCCGCACGCTCGAGGAATTCGGCCCGCTTGTCCGCCACGTTGGCGAGGAATTCGCCTATGTGCTCGACGGCGAAATCGAGATCCACACCGACCACTATGCACCGACGCGTCTCGCCACGGGTGACGGGGTCTACATCGATTCGACCATGGGCCATGGCTATGTCTCGGTCGGCACTGGTGAGGCGACGATCCTGTGCGTCTGCTCGGCCCCAGAATCCGGGCTGGAACAGGTGCTTATCGATCAGGCGTGAGCGTGCTGCTGCGATCTATCGAGGCATAGTTGGCGACAATGCTGGAGGTCTGGCTTTCGCCGCTGCGGTAGTCCAGTCGCCGCATGGACAGGCCATAAAGCTCAGACAGCCTGCTTTCCGTGCACATGGTGGCGACGGGCCCCTCCTCGCTACGTGCTGAACCGTGGAGAAGCACCGCCCTGTCGGCGATTTCCAGCGCATGGGTCGGCTCGTGCGTCGTCATGATGATGGTGAGGCGACGCTCCAGCGAAAGCCGGCGCAGCATCGACAGCACGACCGCCTGGTTATGGAAATCAAGTGCCGAGGCCGGCTCGTCGAGAAGCAGGATGTCGGCTTCCGAGGCCAGCGCGCGGGCGATCAGGACGAGCTGGCGCTCGCCGCCCGACAAGGTGCCGATCGCGCGCTTGGCAAAAGCCTCCAAGCCAACCAGTTCCAGAGCTTCGGCCGCATGTTGCCTGTCGTGGGCCGTCGCATTCGAAAACAGCCCGACATGCCGCGCCCGCCCCATCAACACGACATCGGATACCGAATAGGCAAAGGGCGAGGCGAAATGCTGGGGGACATAGCCGACAGTGCCGCTGCTGCGGATCGCGCCAGCGGTCGGTGCCATCAGCCCGGCAATGCATTTCAGCAGCGTTGTCTTGCCGCGCCCGTTGCGTCCCAGCAGAACCAGCGTCTGCCCCTCCTCAAGCGAAAAAGACAGGTCGCGAAACAGCCATGGTGTATCGGCGGCATAGCGAAAGCCCAGCGATTGCGCGTTGATCATCGCTACCAGCCCTCATTGTGGGTACGATGCAGCAGCACCAGGAACACCGGCGCGCCAACGATCGCGGTAAGCACGCCAAGCGGTATTTCGGCCGGAATGAGCGAGCGCGCCATGACATCGACGAGCAGCATGAAGCTCGCGCCCAGCAACGCAGATGCCGGCAGCAGCCGGCGATGATCGGGCCCGACGAGCGAGCGGGCGAAATGCGGCACCACCAGGCCGACCCAGCCGATGATGCCGGAATTGGCGACGCTTGCCGCCGTGATCCCCGTCACGCAGCACAGCACCAGCCATCGTGTCGGCTCGACCTTGAGCCCGAGACCACGCGCCTCCTCGTCGCCAAGCGACAGGATGTTGATGCGAAAGCGCATCAACATCAGCGGCAGGGCAAAGACAGCCACGATCGGCACCATATAGAGCGCGCGCTCCGGCGTTGCGCTGGCAAACGATCCCATCAGCCAGAAGACGATGGCCGGAAGCGTGTCATTGGGATCGGCGAGATAGGTGGCGAGCGAGACGAGCGCGGAAAACAGCGCCGAAATGACCACGCCCGACAGCACCAGCATCAGGATGGACGATCGGCCAGCCTTGCGGCTCATCAAAACGACCAGAAACAGAGCGGCGAGCCCGAAGGAAAAGGCCATCGACCACAGGGCAACGGCACCGAGGCCAAGCAGGATCGCAAAAACGCCGCCGAACGCCGCCCCTGAAGAAACGCCGATGACATGCGGATCGACGAGCGGATTTCGAAAGACGCCCTGTAGCACCGCGCCGGAAAGTGCGAGACCGGCACCTACGAACCCGCCGATCAGCATGCGCGGAACGCGCACAAGTTCCACCACCCGCCACACCGGCTCGGCAACGCCCGCCCGGCCCGGGCCAATGCCAAGCCAACCCAAGACAAGGGTCGAGAGATCACCAAGGCCAACGCCGTAGCGGCCGATCGACAACGACGCGACCAATGCCGCCAAAAGCAGGACGACCAGAGCGGGCATGGCCAAGCCGTTGCCGCTCTCCCGCATTTCGGCCGCCGTGGCTGTGCTGTCGTTGTCGACCGCCGAAGACATCAGAGCGACCCGGCAGTCGTTGATCGATACGGCTGGTGAAACGCTGCGGGTTCGTCGGTGAAGACCAGGGCCTTCAGAATATCCTGGAAAAGGTTGGGCTCATGGCGCGGATCCGAGCAGAACTGCTCGATATGGTCGCCATTGTGCATGAACACCTTGCCGCCATTGGGCATGCGCCAGACCCAATCCACCGGGCCTTCGTGGATGGTGCCATCTGCAGTCGGGCCGCCGATCAGACACAGCCACTGCGCGCCATCGGGCGCATCGGCATAGCCGCGCGCATATTGCCCCAAGATACCTTCGTGGCGATGGTAGTTCTCGAAGTCCATGCGGCCGAAATAGCCACCCGGCTCGGCCGGCCGGATCATCCAGTTGGTGAAAGGCTTGGGGCTGACCGCCTTGAACGGCGACAGGCAAGGCAGCCACGGAATGATGATGTGGCCATTGATCAGGAAATGGCCGCCCGAGGCGAGATAGTCGACAAGCTTTGCTTCAATCGACTTGAGGAATATCTGGTCGTGCATGCCCGACAACATGAGCACGTCGACATCGCCGAGATCCCTGTCCTCGAGCTCGTAGATGTCAATGGGGCTGTAGCGCCAATCCTGCGGCACCAGGCCGCCGATGCGATCGATGTTGTAGCTTCTTGTCGAACGGACATAGAGCAGATGCGGCTTGCTGCCGCCGCGAAAGCCGATCTCAGTCACGGGTCTGCACCTCCGCCTTGAGCCAGGGGTAGAAGCCGTTGAGAAAGCGCGTGGTTGCCGGCATGAAACGCCGGCCGTGATGGGTATGCGGATCAATGGTTGAGGCGATCAGCCGGCCGCCGCCGTCGACCGGCAGGTCGAACATCAGGCAGCCCTCGTCATTGTCGAGATTGAGGATCGGCGTCGCGGCCTCGGGAAAGCGGAAGGCGCCGAAGAAGTGCCAGCACATGTCGGCCAGCGGGATCGCCTCCGCCATCGGATGCAGCGGCTTGGGCTGATAGGCCTCCATGCGCCCGCCCGGGCGCATCCACCACTTCCAGTCCTCGGTCTCGCGGCTGAACCACTGCACCGACACGACATCGAGCCATTCGTCCATGCGGTTCGGTTCGAAGACGATCAGGAACCCGCCCTGCGCCAGATAATCATTGAGCTGGCGGGCATGCTTGCGCAGCAGGTCCTGATTGGAGAAGTCGGGAACCACGATCGCCTTGAATGCGCTCAGGTCGACCCGGTCGAGGAAGCGCAGATAAATCTCTTCATCGAGCCAGGCCTTGTAGTCCTGGAAGCATTGCAGATGTGCGCCATCGCCCGATGTGACGAAACCGATATCCTTCACGTCAGTTGCTCCCCAGCCGCTACTTGGCTACGCCAAAGCTTTTGGCGTAGCCCGCGCTGTCGCCGTTCCAGCTCATCTGCATCAGCTGGTCGATCTGTTCTGCGGTCAGTTCCTTGCCATAAAGGAACTTGAAGCCGTCGGAGACTGCCTTGCGCATGTCGGTGTCGAAGAGTTCGGGGTAGCCGATTTCGGCAAACCACTGATAGGCAAGCTCGCCACCGGCAGCGGTCGCCGGATCGATGGCCGGCGTCTTGTAGACACGCGCGTTCTTGACTGCATCGAGGCTGGCGAGGACCGGATGGGCGAGGATGTCAGCCGGCTTGATCGTGTCGTTGTAATAGTTGACCAGGATGATGTCGGGGTTCCACTGCAGCAGGGATTCAGCGCCCACCTTGACCGAACCTTCGGTGAAGCCGGCTTCGGTCGCGGCATTCACCAGGCCTGATGCCGTGAAATAAGCTTCCTCGCGGCCGAAGACGACGAACTCGTTGTCGTTCATGCTGTCGATGAAGACGATGCGCGGACGTTTCCGGTCGGCTGCCGCGAGAACCGACGAGATATCCTTGACGGTCTTGTCCTCCCAGTCGAGGAATGCCTGGGCGCGCTCCTGCTTGCCGAGGATCTGGCCGAGCATGGCGATGTAGCCGCGCCGGGTTTCGCGCGATTCCGTGCTGACGGTCGCCACCTTGATGCCGGCGTTTTCCATCGGCGCGACGCGCTCGTCGCCCTTGGCCTGCCACTGCAGAACGACATCGGGTCCGGCCTTGAGGATTTCCTCGACATTGGGAATGAAATTGGGCGCCACCAGATCTGTGCGGATGTTGGCGATCTCAGGAAAGAGCTGGCCGATGACGCCCTTCATCAGAGCGCTCTGTGCGCGCGGATTGATCGCCATCAGGCGCTCGGTTCCGCCATCGATGGCAATCATCGCCTCGGGAATGGGCAGCGGAAAGATCGCGACTTTCTTGACCGGATTCTCGATCTGGACTGGCTGGCCGCGGGAATCCGCAATGGAAACCGTCTCGGCCCCGGCGAAATTGGACGTTGCGATCAACGCTGCAAATCCAAGGGCCGCCGCGGAATGTCGGATTGTCATCATCTGAAATCTCCTGTCGCCATCGCGGCGGACAGGCATCGGATAATAATCATGACTATCATCGTCAAGTTTTTTCTTAAGGCAAGCTGATATGGCCGCTGGCTATGCGCACCGCCACAGCACCGCTTGCCGTTCGCTTCCGCGCGGTCCAATCTCTCGCCCGTACGACCTGTCTTTTAAACCAGCCGAGTCTGCCCCAGCCGTCATGAAAGGCGTCGACATGCCCGTCCATCATCTTCTGATTGGCCAGAGCTCCCTAGCGAACAGCCAAGCCGGGCAATCGCGCCGACGCAGGTCGAGCTTCCTCGCCGCCGCCTGCGGTGCCCTGATCCTGGGTGCGGTGGGTCAAGCCAGTGCGCAGGATGCCACGCCTTCAGCCCTGTCAGAGACCTATGGCGACTGGATCGTCCAGTGCGCCAATGCGGCGGCTCCCAAGCAGGAGGGACAAGAACCCGCCACGAAACGTATCTGCCAGGTGTCGCAGAGCCTGTCGCAAGGCAATTCCAACCAGCGCGTGCTGATGATCGTGTTCGAAGGCACAGCCAAGGACAAGCAGCCCTTGGCTGGAACCGTCATTGCGCCTTTCGGCATCGACCTGCCGTCGGGGCTGTCGTTGCGCATCAAGGACGATGTCTATGCCAAGGCGGCCTACAAGACCTGCCTGCCGCAGGGCTGCGTCGCCCCGGTCGTTGTCGATGCCAAGTTCGAGGCAGCGCTTCGAGCCAACGAGAAGCTGACCGTGGCGATGACCGCGTCGGACACCGGCGCGCCGGTGAACCTCGACGTGTCGCTGAAAGGCCTGGCCCAGAGCCTCGACAGGCTGAAGAAGCTTGCGGCAGCCGGCGGCTAGGACAATGACGGCGATGTCAGGCATGCCCTGGCGCGCGATGCTGCTCGTTGCCATGCTGCCTCTGGTGGCGTCCTGCACCAGCCAGGGCCCGCTTGAACCCGCATTGTCCAAGACCGAGCTTGAAAGCCTGAAGCAGGCTTATGCCAACGAAGCCTATCCGGTTCGAATCGTCGACCGGCGCAAGTTTGACCCGCGTCTCAAGCCGACGGTCGTTACGGCACCCGCCGGCTATGGCGCCGGCACCATTGTGGTCAACACTGGAGAAAAGCTGCTCTATCTCATTCGCAGCGACGGCACCGCCTATCGCTACGGCATCGCTGTGGAGGCAACAGGCCATGCCTGGTCGGGCAATGCAACGATCGGACGCAAGGCCAAGTGGCCGGCCTGGTATCCGACCGACGACATGCACAGCCAGACCCCGCAATTGCCGCGCAGGATCGAACCGGGACCGCAAAACCCGCTCGGCGCACGCGCGCTGTATCTCTACAGTGGCGGCGTCGACACGCTCTACCGCATCCACGGCACCTCAGAGCCATGGACCATCGGCACCGAGGCGTCCTCCGGCTGCATCCGCATGCTCAACGAGGACGTGATCGATCTCTACGAAAAAGCCCCAAACGGCGCGCGCGTGGTCGTGCTGTAGGCATGAACCCACGTGGGTCAAATGGCCTGCGAGCTTATCCATCTCCAGCATCTATCGCCTACGATTCGGCGTCGGCGGCGTCCTCCCCCAAGAAAGAATTCTCTCAGAAAAGTACCGTAAGCGCGGCTTCGCAACGGCCGCAAAACGTCTGTTGACCTTCCAGTCACTAGAAACACTACCGTCGCAGAAGATCATCAAGCGGGGTCGTCGGAGACGTCGCGCATTCTGACGACGAGGTAGTTTAAATGTCTAGGAAGTCTAAGATAATTCTCTTCACATTAGCGGCCGTGGGGGGCGGCGCATTTATTTATCTGAATGGTGTGCCTGCCATTTTCAGCCGGGTGCTGGCCTCAAGCGAAACGAGTAGCGCGGCCCCAGTGTCCCCGCCACCGCCCCAGGTTCCAGTCGCTCAGGTCGTCACACGGGTGATCGCGCAATCGTCGGAGTTTACCGGCGTCGTGGCGGCCACCAAAACGGTCGAGCTGCGGCCGCGTGTCGGCGGCACGCTTGAATCCGTCAGCGTGCCGGAAGGCGGTCTTGTTGAACGCGGCCAGTTGCTCTTCCAGATCGATCCTCGCCCGTTTGAGGTCGCGCTGCAGAATGCGGAAGCGCAGCTGCAACGGGCAGAGGTCCTGCTCTCCCAGGCCGAGACCGATCTCAATCGATCGCAGCGGCTACTCCCCAGCGGCGCCATCGCCAGCAAGACCTATGATGACGACTTGTCGGGGAAGCGGGAGCGGCAAGCTCAGGTGCTGGAGGCAAAGGCCGCAAGTGCCGCAGCCAAGCTCGACCTTTCATATTCCCGCGTGACCGCCCCCATCGCTGGACGCGTCGACAGGGTACTTGTGACAGAAGGAAACCTCGTCACCGGAGCATCCGGAGCCGGGGCGACACTGCTCACCACGATCGTGTCGGTCGATCCTGTCCATGTCTATTTCGATATCGATGAACCGACCTATCTGAGCTTTCTGAGCCAGACGCGCCCCGATGCGGTTGGACGCCAAGGCACCTCATTTCCCGTGGAAGTCGGGCTCTCCACCGAGAGCGGTTACCCGCATTCAGGCATCTTGGACTTCCTGGGAAATCGTATCGATCGCAGCACCGGGACGATCCGCGCCCGAGCCGTGCTGGCCAATCCCGACGGCCGGCTGACGCCTGGCCTGTTCGCGCGGGCAAAGCTTGCCACGAGTGCGCCCCAAGAAACCATCCTCATCGATGACCAAGCCGTCGGCACCGATCAGGGCCGCCGCTACGTGCTGGTGCTGGGTGCGGGTGACATGGTCGAATACCGGCCGGTTGAACTGGGCGGGATGACCGAGGGGCTGCGCGTCGTTGCAAGCGGTCTCAACCCTGGTGACACGATCATCATTAAGGGGCTCGTGCGGCCCGGCATGCAGGTGACCCCGAACCCGATCGCGATGGCGCCCGACCAGCGTTCGGTCAGCGGCGTTGCCGGCGGCAATACGCAGGAAGCACGTCGATGAGCCTGCCACGCTTTTTCATCAACCGACCGATCTTTGCGATCGTTCTCTCCGCCCTCATGCTCATCGCGGGCGCGATTGCCCTGTTTCGGCTGTCGTTGAGCGAATACCCCTCCATCACCCCGCCGACCGTGCAGGTGACAGCAAGTTATCCGGGCGCCAACCCTGAGGTGATCGCCGAGACCGTGGCCTCGCCACTCGAACAATCGATCAACGGCGTCGAGGGCATGCTCTATATGAGTTCGCAGGCTGCGACCGATGGCAGGATGACGCTCACCGTCACCTTCGCCCAAGGCACCGATGCGGACATAGCCCAGATCCAGGTGCAGAACCGCGTGTCGCGCGCCCTGCCACGCCTGCCTGAAGAGGTTCAGCGCATCGGCGTCGTCACCCAAAAGACGTCGCCCGATATCCTGATGGTGGTGCACCTTGTATCGCCCGACAAGCGCTATGACCCGCTCTACATCTCCAACTATGCCACACTCCAAATTCGCGACACGCTCGCCCGCCTGCCAGGGGTCGGCGATGTCATCGTATGGGGTGCCGGCGAATACGCCATGCGCGTCTGGCTGGACCCCGCCAAGGTTGCGGCACGTGGCCTGACGGCAGGGGATGTCGTCGCCGCCATTCGCGAACAAAACGTCCAGGTCGCAGCCGGCTCGGTTGGCCAGCAGCCGTCGGAGGCAGCCAGCTACGAGGTCACGGTCAGTACGCTGGGGCGGCTGTCCAGCGAGGAACAATTCGGCGACATCGTCATCAAGACCGGCGATGACGGGCAGATCGTGCGCCTGCGCGATGTCGCGCGGATCGGTCTCGGTGCCGATGGCTACGCGTTGCGCAGCCTGCTCGACGGCGAGCCGGCCGTGGCGATGCAGATCATTCAACGCCCCGGTGCAAACGCACTGGACGTCTCCAACGCCGTGCATGCCGAGATGAAGCAGTTGCAGCAGGGTTTTCCGGAGGGCCTGGAATACCGGATCGCCTATGATCCGACCGTCTTCGTGCGCGCGTCCTTGGCCGCCGTCATGGTGACGTTGCTCGAAGCGATCGTGCTCGTCGTCATCGTTGTCGTCGTGTTCCTGCAGTCGTGGCGAGCTTCCATCATTCCGCTGGTTGCCGTGCCCATATCGCTCGTCGGCACGCTTGCGGTGATGTACCTCATGGGGTTCTCGCTCAACACCTTGTCGCTGTTCGGCCTGGTTCTTTCGATCGGCATCGTGGTCGACGACGCCATCGTTGTCGTTGAAAACGTCGAACGGCACATCGGTCTTGGCGAAACGCCAAAGGAAGCTGCCCGCAAGGCGATGGACGAGGTGACAGCACCCATCATCGCGATCACGTCCGTGCTTGCCGCCGTGTTCATTCCGTCCGCATTTCTGTCGGGCCTTCAGGGCGAGTTCTACCGCCAGTTCGCGGTCACGATTGCGATCTCGACGGTTCTTTCGGCGGTCAACTCCCTGACACTTTCGCCAGCACTGGCAGCCGTTCTCTTGAAGCCGCACCACGCCGGGTCAAAACGCGATTGGCTCACCCGTGGCATCGATTTCGCATTCGGCTGGTTCTTCCGTCTGTTCAACCGCTTCTTCGACAGGGCATCGAACGCCTATGTTGGAGCGGCACGTCGCGCCATCCGCATAAGCGGCGTGATCCTGGCACTTTATGCAGGACTTGTTGGAATGACCTGGATGGGGTTCCAGGCCATCCCGACCGGGTTCGTGCCGGCGCAGGACAAGTACTATCTCGTCGGCATTGCCCAGCTGCCATCCGGAGCGTCGCTCGATCGGACAGAGGCTGTCGTCAAGGAGATGTCCAGGATCGCGTTGGCGGAACCGGGCGTCGAGAGCATCGTGGCCTTTCCGGGCCTCTCGGTGAACGGCTTCGTCAACTTGCCAAATTCGGCCGTCGTCTTCGCCATGCTCGATCCATTCGATCAACGCAAGGATCCCTCGCTCTCGGCCAATGCGATCGCCGGACGGCTGATGGGCAAGTACAGCCAGATCCCGGACGGCTTCGTCGGCATTTTCCCGCCGCCACCGGTGCCTGGGCTGGGAACGATAGGTGGTTTCAAGCTCCAGATCGAAGACCGCTCAGGCGCAGGGCTCGAGGCCCTTGCCAAGGCGCAAAGCGAGGTCATGGCGAAGGCATCGCAGGCGCCGGAACTCGCTGGCATGATGGCGAGCTTCCAGATGAACGCGCCACAGGTTCAGGTCGACCTCGATCGGGTCAAGGCCAAGGCACAAGGTGTTCCGTTGACGGGGATCTTCGAGACATTGCAGGTCAATCTCGGCTCGCTCTACGCCAACGACTTCAACCGTTTCGGCCGCACCTATCGCGTGATCGTCCAGGCTGACGATCCATTCCGCGCGCAAGTGGACGACATTGCCCGCCTGAAGGTTCGCAATGAAGCAGGCGAGATGGTTCCGCTTGCTGCCCTTGCCACCGTCGTCACCAGTTCAGGCCCAGACCGGGTGATGCACTACAATGGCTATCCCTCGGTCGATATCACGGGAGGTCCGGCACAGGGCTATTCGTCCGGGCAGGCGACAGCTGCAATCGAGCGTATCCTGCAAGAGACGCTGCCGGCCGGCATGGCCTACGAATGGACCGACCTGGTCTTCCAGGAAAAACTGGCAGGCAACACAGCAATGATCGTGTTCCCGCTCGCGGTCCTGCTGGCGTTCCTCATCCTGGCCGCACAGTACAACAGCTGGTCCTTGCCTTTTGCAGTCCTGCTCATCGCGCCGCTGGCGCTGCTATCCGCCATAGGCGGCGTGTGGCTCTCAAACGGTGACAACAACATCTTCACGCAGATCGCGTTCGTCGTCCTTGTCGGGCTCGCGGCCAAAAACGCCATCCTGATCGTGGAGTTCGCTTATGAAGAGGAAAAGAAGGGCAGCGATCCAGTCGCCGCAGTGCTCGAAGCCGCACGCCTGCGCCTGAGGCCCATCCTGATGACGTCGCTCGCCTTCATTGCTGGCGTCGTGCCACTGGTCATAGCGACGGGAGCGGGTGCCGAGATGCGCAATGCCATGGGCATCGCCGTGTTCGCCGGCATGCTTGGCGTGACATTCTTCGGGTTGATCCTGACGCCTGTCTTCTACGTCGTCGTCCGACGGATGGTATTGCGGCGAGCAACAAGGTCCGAGGCGAATGCGGTGGCGGCTGTCGAAGGCGATCCTGCGGGCTGACGAATATGGGGCGGAGAGGCTCAAGCCTCTCCGCCCCGTAACCAATCACTCGTCGAACATTCCGTCCGGGTCGTAGACAGGCTTGCCTTGCAGCAGTGTCGCCACGACCTGCGCCTCGCCGACCTGCTTGACCGGAATCTCGGTGATGTCACGGTCGATCACCACGAGATCGGCGAACTTGCCGACCTCGATCGAACCGGTGGTCTTGTCCTGGTGCAGCAGCCGCGCCGGATTGATGGTCATCCACTCGATGGCGGTTGCGACATCGGGCGCGCCGTCGGTCTCGCGGGTGACGGCGGCCTCGATCTTGACCAGCGGCGACAACTCGTCCGCGTCGAAGTCGCTGCTCATCACCACGTCAGCCCCCATAGCCGCAAGCGTGCCTGCCGGCATCATGTGGTCGGCACGGTCGCCGATGAACTGGCGGATGAACTTGTTGTATTCAGGGTCGATCGAACTCGGTGCGAGCTGGAAATCGGCCACGACACCCAGCTGCTTGAACCGTGGAAAGTCGGCCTTGTCGAGCAGGTAGAGATGGGTCAGACGATGCGGTCCGGGCTTGGGGTCGGACTGCTCGATAGCGTCCAGCGCCAGGCGCGCGCCGCGATCTCCCGTCACATGGTAGTGCAACTGGAAACCCGCCTTCGACAGCTCGCTCGAATAGCGGTCGAGCGTATCGACGTCGAAATACAAGAACCCGCTGTCATAGCCGTGGTCGATGCCTGCACCTTTCAGATATGGCTGCAGCACAGCGCCTGTGCGCTGCTCGAGAATGCCATCGACATAGATTTTCGCCTGATTAAAGCGAAGCAGGCTGTTGGGGTCGTTGGAATAAAGCTTTTTCAGCGCCGTCATCTGCTCGGCGAACGGCAGGTCGGAGTAGACGTAGAGGGCGTTCGAGGCACGCACGGTCAGCAAGTCGTTGGCCAAAGCCTTTTGCCAGACCTTGATATGTCCCTGCGGCCAGAACCCGCCGGCGTCGCTGACCGATGTGATGCCGTTCTCGGCGACCAATTCCAGCGTCGGCAACAGGCTTTCATAGGCGAATTCGACATTTTCCGGCGTATCGGGAAACGCCAGGTTGCGCAGCTTTTGCTGGGCATTTTCCAAGACGACGCCATTCGGCTTACCGGTCTTAGCGTTGCGCAGGATGATGCCGCCGGGCGGGTCGGCTGATATCGTGTCATAGCCGGCGGCATGCATAGCGGCCGAATTGGCCCAGGCACCGTGACCGATGTCGTCGAGGATCAGCACCGGCCTGTTGGGCGAAATCTTGTCCAACAGGGCGATCGGGTTGTCGCTCTGGTCGAGCAGGTTGGTCATGCTCACGCCCGACCCCAGCACCCATTCGGTCTTGCTTGATTTCATGCAGTCTTCGACCGTTGCAAGCGTCCCGTCGAGCTTGTCGAACGGCTCGAACTCGCAAAGGCTTTCATTCACGCCGGCTTCGATCAGATGCATGTGCGCATCCTGGAACCCGGGCAGCACCATCATGCCGCCCAGGTCCACGATTTCGGCATCCTTGCCGGCGGCGGCCATGGCCTCTTCTTGGGAGCCCACCGCCAGGATGACACCGTCGTCGCCGATGGCGACCGCTTCGGCTGTCGGCGAATTCCGATTGACCGTGTGAACCTTCGCATTGGTCAGCACCATCGGCTTCGCCAGGGCCGCAGGCGCCGCAATCATGCCTCCTGCAAGGATCGCCGCGACTGCAACCTTGATACCGCTGTACGTCATTTGCCGTCTCCACATAGGCGCCCAACGGTAGGCGCCGACGAAAGCGCCGTCCATCCGTCAACTTTTGTTGACGACACAAACAGCGTCAACTAAGGTTGACGCATGGTTGACCTGCACAACATTACCGTTCCGACCGACCCTGACGAAGCACTCGCCGCTGTCGTTGCTCTGCGCCGACTGGCGGACAGGATCGAGCGTGAGGCCGTCCGCTCAGCCCTGCGCCAAGGCTGGCCGTGGTCGAGGATCGCCCAAGCCCTCGGGATCACCAAACAGGCCGCCCACAAGCGACTTTCGGACGTGGCCGCAGACAACAGTTCTACATAGGGGAATTGCGATGTTCCAAGGCATCAAATCGAAGCTCAACAACATCGGCACCATCAAGCTTCTCTGCGAGCGGGCGGAAACCTACGCCTTGCAGGACCAGCAGCGCGAACCCGGGGCCGAACATTTCCTGCTGGCCGCGCTGGATCTGCCGGACGGCACCGCGCGCCTCGCGTTCCAGAAGGCGGGGGTGGAGCCTGACGCCCTGAGAGCGGCGATCGAACGGCAATATGCCGATGCCCTGCGCTCTATCGGTCTGAAAGCAGATATTGCGGCCGATACGCCGATGTCGGCAAATCCCGGCATCTATCAGGCCGCTTCCTCCGGTCGAGAGATCATGCAGGAACTGGCGGCAGGCAGGAAGGATCATAGCCCGCTGCTCGGTGTTCACGTCGTCGGAATTGTCGCTGGCATGTCACATGGCGTGGCCGCGCGAGCGCTCCGCGCTTTGGGCGTCGACTCCATCATCCTGAAATCGACGGCCGACGCGATAGCCGAAGCCGGTCGCGTCGGCTGATCTCTACACCCTTATATGGCGGCGTTCGGATGGGCCAAAATCATTCCCACTCGATCGTGCCGGGCGGCTTTGAGGTCACGTCATAGACCACCCGGTTGATGCCCTTCACCTCGTTGATGATGCGGGTGGCAGCTTGGCCGAGGAAGTTCATGTCGTAGTGGTAGAAGTCGGCGGTCATGCCGTCGACGGAGGTGACCGCGCGCAGCGCACAGACGAATTCGTAGGTGCGGCCGTCGCCCATGACGCCCACGGTCTGGACCGGCAACAGCACGGCAAAGGCCTGCCAGATGGCGTCGTAGAGGCCGGCCTTGCGGATCTCGTCGAGATAGATCGCATCGGCCTGACGAAGGATTTCGAGCTTTTCGCGGGTGATGCCGCCCGGGCAGCGGATGGCAAGGCCCGGCCCGGGGAACGGATGGCGGCCGATGAAGCTGTCGGGCAGGCCGAGCTCCTTGCCAAGCACACGCACCTCGTCCTTGAACAGCTCGCGCAGCGGCTCGACAAGCTTCATGTTCATGCGATCAGGCAGGCCGCCGACATTGTGGTGCGACTTGATGGTGACCGAGGGACCGCCGGTGAAGGAGACGCTTTCGATGACGTCAGGGTAGAGCGTACCTTGAGCCAGGAAATCAGCACCGCCGAGTTTCTTGGCCTCTTCCTCGAACACTTCGATGAACAGGCGTCCGATGGTCTTGCGCTTGGTTTCGGGGTCGGCCTCGCCTTCGAGCGCATCGATGAAGCGGTCGGCTGCATCGACGAGGATCAGCGGCAAATTGTAGTGCTCGCGGAACATGGCGACGACATCGGCCGCCTCGTTCTGGCGCATCAGGCCGTGGTCGACGAGGATGCAGGTGAGCTGGTCGCCGACGGCTTCGTGGATGAGCAAGGCCGCGACAGAGGAATCGACGCCGCCCGAAAGCGCGCAGATGACCTTCTTGTCGCCGACCTGCTTGCGGATCGCTTCGACGGCATGCTCGCGATAGGCGTGCATGGTCCAGTCGCTCTCAATGCCGGCGATCTTGTGGACGAAATTGCGCAGGAGCTTGGCGCCGTCGGGCGTGTGCACCACTTCGGGGTGGAACTGGACCGCGTAGAATTTGCGGGCTTCGTCGGCGATGGCAGCGAAGGGCGCGCCGTTGGATGTGCCGATGACGCGGAAGCCGGCGGGAATGGCGGTGACGCGGTCGCCGTGGCTCATCCAGACCTGATGGCGGGTGCCCTTGGCCCAGACGCCGTCGAACAAAGCGCTTTCGTCTTCGATCTCGAGATAGGCGCGGCCGAATTCGCGGTGATGGCCGGCTTCCACCTTGCCGCCGAGCTGGGCGCACATGGTCTGCTCGCCATAGCAGATGCCGAGGACCGGAATGCCGGCTTCGAAGACGGCGTCAGGCGCGCGCGGGCTGCCGATGTCTACGGTCGAATGCGGGCTGCCGGAGAGGATCACCGCCTTGGGGTTGATCCGCTTGAAGGCCTCGGCGGCCAACTGGAATGGAACGATCTCAGAATAGACCCCGGCCTCGCGGACGCGACGCGCGATCAGCTGCGTCACCTGGCTGCCGAAGTCGATAATGAGGACGGTTTCAGGGTGCTCGGAGTTCTTCATGGCGGGCGTTTAAAGAAAGATTCGAGTCTGCGCAATGGTTTGCTGCGCATGGCTGCCAGAGCGAATTCGCATCTTCATGCAAGGCTGCCACATGTTCGTCAACGCCTGGGGCCGTCGCCAAGCCTGCGCAACGCCTGCATCAGCGCGTCGAAGCTGCCCTGCCCCAGCCGCTCGCGATAGTTTTTTTCGATGTCGAGCTTGACGCGGTCGCCGTCGCGAAGTGCCGCCAATCCAAGTGCCGTGTAATGCACAAGCTTGCCACGCTTGTCCTGCGGATCGGCCACGCGCTCGATGACGCCTTCGGCTTCGAGGCCATCGAGAAGCTGCTGTACCGCCTGCTTGGAGATGCCTGCCCGCTCGATCAATGATGACTGGCGGATGCCGTTGCGGGGGATGTGGCCGAGCAGACCGGCGCGGCTTTCACTGAACCAAACGTGGCCGGAGGCACGCATGGCATCTGAAAACTCGGCCTGCCAGGCACGGCTTGCCTGCCAAAGACGCCAGCCGACGTGGTCTGGCAAAGGTGCCTCGGTGCTTTCGTCAAGCTGCTTGACCATTTTTCCATTCACGCTTAACGTCAAGGTTCTTGACGAACTTGGTAACCGATGGAGGTGGTTGTGGCAATTCTCGACAGATCCGCATTGGAGCTTATCGTTCCGGGCACAACTCACGTGCTCGATCGCAACGGCAAGGAGGCCTATGTCTATTTCGAGCAAGGCGAGACGGCGCACATGTTGCTCGAAGACGGCGAGACCAGGAAAGGCCTGTGGAAACTCGCTGACGGTGGTTATGTCGTCGAGTGGGACAATGGTGCGGTCGGACGCTGGAAGATCGACCACGAGGCCGGTGCCGTGACCTACATCAACAGGGATCGCGATGTCAGGGTGAAGCTGCTCGGCGTCCTGTTCGGCAACGCCAAGGACCTGCCACGCGCGGAACGCTAGGCCCAGCTAGGCGGGGATGGTCGCCCAAGGGACGACCATCCAAATTCATCAGGCGAGTTCTTCGTCGCGCTGGGCAACAAAGACCAGCACCAGCAAGATGGTGATGAAGAAGCGGAAGGCATCGGGAACGCCGTTCCACGTCTTCGACATCCACATGCCGAACCATTCGCCGCCGACCGACATGAAGCCGACTTGCCAGACCAGGAAGCCGAGCGTCAGGCCGGCAATCGACAGCGTCTTGGCGGCATTGAAGCTGCGCGCATCATTGCGAAGATTTGCGGCGAGGCGATATGCGCCAATCCAGCACAGGATAGCCGTCAGCGATTCAGCGGCGATGATCAGGAAGTAGAACAGGTTGTGAAGCGCGGGATTGGTGATCGCGCGATACTTGATGGCAGCATCCGGAAAGATCGTGTCCATGCTCATCACATGCTGCACGAAGGCGAAGTTGGTGCCGTAATCGGTGATATTGCCGAAGGCGACGAGGGTTGAAAACAAAGCCGTGGCGGCAACTGCGGCCGTCTTGGATATGCGGATGATCATCATTTTGTAGGCTACTCCTGAAAAAGCGCGTGCACGCTTCGACGCAGCCGCCCCAACTTGCCCGAACAATAAGGATCAAGAAAAAGCGTCAGCGCCGATGAGCGTGCACGACTATGCGCCGCATACATCATGCGTCCTGGCAAAACTCATGACAAAAGAGCGCAGTGCGCAGCCTGGCTGACGGCTAAAGCTTCAGTTCGCCGTTGCTTATGGCATCCCCCAGCAGGCGCACGGCATCTGCCAGCTTCTCGTCGACGACATGGAGATATTCGGTCCAGTCATCGACATGGCCGATGTCGGTGGCACCGTCGGAGATGCCGCGCAGCGCGATGAGCGGCACGGAAAACATCTGGCAGGCGCGCAGCACTGCGAATGTCTCCATGTCGACCATGTCTTCTGGAATCGCATCGTAGCCAGCACCTGAGATGATGGTGCCGCCCGTGGACAGGCTGGCCTCTTTCAGACCGGGGATTTTCAGTGGCAGCGGGACTGTAACCGGCAGGTCGAGAAAAGGTGTCGCGCCTTTTTCAAAGCCGAGCGCGGACGCGTCCATGTCGCGGTAGCTGACCGAAACGGCTTGGTAGACCTCAGTCTGCTCCAGCCTGCGGCTGCCGGCGGAGCCAAGGCAGACGACGAGATCGGGCAAGTAGTTGGAGGCGGCGAGCAGCGCAAGTTCACCGGCGACCCTCACCCCTGCTTCAACCGGACCGACACCTGTCATGACAGGCACGAACAGCTTTTGCAGATGCGGGCCATATTCGGCATCGGCAGCCATGACGAACAGCACGTTGCGACCAGCGAATTGCGTCACATCAGGCATGTGTCAGCCCTCGATACCGTCGCGACCGGCGATCGCCATCATCGTGCCGGTCATGGTTGCAATCAGCTTGGCCTCGCCGTC
Source organism: Aminobacter sp. 01T433 (assembly GCF_056398585.1). NCBI lineage: Bacteria > Pseudomonadati > Pseudomonadota > Alphaproteobacteria > Hyphomicrobiales > Phyllobacteriaceae > Aminobacter > Aminobacter sp. 01T433. The sequence goes on along the minus strand of NZ_JBFTPR010000007.1, from coordinate 108,897 downwards.
TGCCGAAATCGCATAGGCCTGGCCATCGGCAACGACAATGGTGCGGCCTGGCTTGGTGACCGAGCCGCGAAACAGGAAGCGCTCTCCCTTGCCAGGGGCAAGGAGATTAACCTTGAATTCGATGGTGAGCACGCTCGAGCTTTCCGGGATCAGCGAAAAAGCCGCGTAACCGCAGGCGGAATCAAGTGCCGTCGAAATGACGCCGGCATGGAGAAAGCCATGCTGCTGGGTCAGCTCATCCGAAAACGGCATCTCGATCTCGATGATGCCAGGTGTGACCAGCGTGAGCTCGGCGCCGATGGTCCGCATCGCGCTCTGGCGCGCGAAGGAAGCCCTGACTCGCTCGTCATAGTCGGGTGCGGGTACGATCTTGGCTGCCATTTGCGATGTCCTCTTGGCATTCTTATCGCAAAGCCGGCAAATGCAGGCAATCGGAAATGCTGCAGCGCAAAATCATATCAGTTGAGCCACCAGATCGATGCATTGAGCAGCGTGGCGAAGGCGACCCAGACGGCGTAAGGCGCAAAAAGCCAGGCAGCGACCTGGTCAAATTTGCGCGCCGTCGCCATGAATCCAAGGATGGCACCGAGCAAGGCGAGGATGACCAGCAAAGCGAGGCCCGTTTGCTGGAAGCCGAAAAAAGTCGGCGACCACAAGAAATTGAGCACCAGTTGGGCGACCCACACGCGCATGGCGACATCCCGGGGCGCGCGCAGCCAGACGCGCCAGCCGGCGATGGCGATCAAAACATAGAGAACCGACCAGACAGGGCCGAAAATCCAGTTTGGCGGATTGAAGAAGGGTTTTGCGAGCCCCGCATACCATTCGCCCGGCAACGTCAAGAAACCGATCAGCGTGCCGCCGCCGAGCACCAGCACGATGAAACCAAGTAAAGCAGCGTATCTGCTCATCCGACCTCCAGCAAAGCGAGCGCGAGGTGGTCAACGCCTGCGGAGGGATCTGGTTGCACATTTCGCTCCGCCGATGGGCGAAGCGAAATGACCTATGTTCAGATCAAGCAGCTCGGCGCATGGCGGCGAAATAGAAGCCGTCGGTGCCGCTGCGCGCCGGCGTCAGCGACAGGCCCTGCGCGTTAAAGCGCACCGCATCGTCACGACCGGGGAAACGGGCCTGCCACAGCGCGCGATGATTGACAGCCTTAAAGCTCTTGTCGCGATCCAGGAACGCCGCGACCTGGTCGGCGTTCTCTTCGTCGAAGACCGAACAGGTGATGTAGACCATCAGGCCGCCCGGCTTCACAAAGGTGCTGGCGGCGTCGAGGATTGCCGACTGTTCAGCCTTGCGAACGTCGAGCTGCCTCTGGGTGAGGCGCCATTTGGCGTCGGGCCTGCGGCGCCACGTGCCGCTGCCAGTGCAGGGCGCATCAATCAATACGAGATCCATGTGGCCGATGAGAACGGAAAGCTCGGATGGCTTGGTGACGACCTGGACATTGCGATTGTCCGACCGGCGCAGGCGATCGAACATCGGCGCCAGGCGCGACTTTTCCGAATCGTGGGCGAATATCTGGCCGCGATTTTCCATCGACGCCGACAGCGCCAGCGTCTTGCCGCCAGCACCGGCGCAATAGTCGAGCACCTGCATGCCAGGGGTGGCACCAGCCAACTCGGCGGCAAGCTGCGAGCCCTCGTCCTGGATCTCGAACCAGCCCTTCTGGAACGCCGGCTCGGCTTGGACATTGGGATGGCGGCCGCTGCCGTCGATGGGCGGGATGCGTACACCATGCGGGGCAAGCGCCATGGGCGCTGCCTGGGTGCCTTCGAGTTCGCTAATGACGCGGGCGCGGTCGGCCTTCAGCGTGTTGGCGCGGATGTCGAGCGGCGGACGCGCGGCAAGGGCGGCACCTTCAGCCACCCACTCGCTGCCGAAAGCGCGCTCAAGCATTGGCGCGCACCAGTCAGGCGAATCAGCACGCACTACGTCGGGCGCGTCAGTGAGCTTGCGCTCGGCGATGGCCTTGAGCTCGTCGGCGCTCAGCGGTTCAGGCGCGAACTTGTCGCCGTCGAGCGTCCGATTGAGTGCTTCGGCCGACTGGTCCCATTCAAGCAGAAGCGCGCCGAAGCCGAGCGCGCGCGAGGTCTCGTCGCCCAGCAGCCAGGCGGCGGAGCGCTTACGGCGCAATGCGTCATAAACAATATTGCCAATCGCGGCGCGGTCGCCGGCGCCGGCAAAACGGTGGGACAGCCCCCAATCCTTGAGCGCGTCCGCGGCGGGCCGATGCCGCCTCTCGATATCGTCGAGAACTTCAATGGCCGCAGCCAGTCTTCCGCCAAGTCGCATGTTCGGTGTTCCGCTTTCGGTTGACCCGTATCGGGCCTAGCTAAACAGCGGCGACGCATTGCACAAGCGCAACCCGGCCCTGCCGGGGCAAAAACTTCCCCCGAACGGGTTAGGCACAAAATGTAACAGGCGCGGATCGCTCCGCGCCTGACTGGTTGATTGTCGCCGATGGCTACTCGGCTGCTTGCAACGTCTCCGCAAGATCAAAGCGGTCGGCGTTCATCACCTTGGTCCACGCCGCCACGAAGTGCTTGACGAACTTTTCCTTGGCATCCGAGCTGCCGTAGACTTCAGCAAGAGCGCGCAGCTGCGAGTGCGAACCGAAGATCAGGTCGGCGCGGGTGGCGTACCACTTGACCTCACCCGTCTTGCGGTCGCGTCCTTCGAACACGTCCTTGGCGTCCGAGACCGTCTTCCACTCCGTACCCATGTCGAGCAGGTTGACGAAGAAGTCATTGGTCAGCGTTTCGGGCTGCGACGTGAAGACGCCATGCGCGGATTCGTCCGCATTGGCGCCAAGCACGCGCAGGCCACCTACCAGCACCGTCATCTCGGGTGCCGTCAGCGTCAGCAGCTGCGCCCGATCCACCAACGTTTCCTCCGGCGACAGGCGCTGCCTGCCCCTGGCATAATTGCGGAAACCGTCAGCCGTGGGCTCAAGCGGAGCGAAGGAGTCGACGTCGGTCTGCTCCTGCGAAGCGTCCATGCGCCCAGGCGCAAAAGGCACCTTCACGTTTTGCCCGGCGTCCTTCGCGGCCTTTTCGATCGCAGCGACGCCGCCGAGAACGATCAGGTCGGCAAGCGAGACTTTCTTGTTGCCGGACTGCGCAGCGTTGAACTCCTTCTGGATCGCTTCGAGTTTCTCGAGAACCGACGCCAGCTGGGCGGGCTGGTTTACTTCCCAGTCCTTTTGGGGGCTGAGACGAATGCGCGCGCCATTGGCACCACCGCGCTTGTCGGAGCCTCGGAACGTCGAAGCCGAAGCCCAGGCCGTCGAGACCAGTTGCGACACCGAGGGCACCGCTGCGAGCATCTTGGCTTTTAGCGCGGCGATGTCCTGCTCATCGACCAGAACATGGTCGACCGCGGGAATCGGGTCCTGCCATAGCAGCTCTTCCTTGGGCACGAGCGGGCCGAGATAGCGTGCGATCGGCCCCATGTCGCGATGCGTGAGCTTGTACCATGCTCGCGCAAAGGCATCGGCGAACTGATCGGGGTTCTCGAAGAAGCGCCGCGAGATTTTTTCGTAGGCAGGATCGGCCCTCAGCGCGATGTCGCTGGTCAGCATGGATGGCGCGTGACGCTTCGCGGGGTCATGCGCGTCCGGCACAGTGCCAGCGCCCATGCCGTGCTTGGGTGTCCACTGATGGGCACCAGCAGGGCTCTTGGTCAGTTCCCACTCGTAGCCGAGCAGGTTCCAGAAGAAGTTGCCGCTCCATTTCGTCGGCGTGGTGGTCCAGGTGACTTCCAGGCCGCTACCGATCGTGTCGCCACCCTTGCCGGTGCCGAAGCTGCTCTTCCAGCCCAGGCCCTGCTGCTCGATGTCGGCGGCTTCAGGTTCGGGGCCGACAAGCGAGGCATCTCCGGCGCCATGGGTCTTGCCGAAAGTGTGTCCGCCGGCGATGAGGGCAACTGTCTCCTCGTCGTTCATCGCCATGCGGGCGAAGGTCTCGCGGATATCGCGTGCCGAGGCGAGCGGATCGGGCGTGCCGTTTGGCCCTTCCGGGTTCACATAGATCAGCCCCATCTGGACGGCGGCGAGAGGGTTGGCGAGGTCCCGGTCGCCGCTGTAGCGCTCATCGGCCAGCCATTTGCCTTCGGAGCCCCAGTAGATGTCTTCTTCAGGCTCCCAGACATCCGCGCGTCCGCCGGCGAAGCCAAAGGTCTTGAAGCCCATCGATTCCAGGGCGACATTGCCGGCGAGGATCATCAGGTCGGCCCAGGAGATCTTGCGGCCATACTTCTGCTTGACCGGCCACAACAGCCGGCGCGCCTTGTCGAGGTTGACGTTATCCGGCCAGCTGTTGAGCGGCGCGAAGCGCTGCTGTCCGGCGCCAGCACCGCCGCGGCCGTCGCCGATGCGATAGGTGCCGGCGGCATGCCAGGCCATGCGGATGAATAGCGGCCCGTAATGGCCGAAATCGGCTGGCCACCAATCCTGCGAGTCCGTCATCAGGGCGGTGAGGTCCTGGATCACGGCGTTCAGGTCGAGGCTTTCGAATTCCTTCGCGTAGTCAAACGCTTCGCCCATCGGGTCGGAGAGATTGGAGTGCTGGTGGAGGACCTTGAGGTCCAGCTGGTTCGGCCACCAGTCGCGATTGGTCCTGCCGGCAGTCGTGTGTGCGACCGGGCATTTGCCCACGCTGTTTTCGTCAGTCTTCGTGTCCATGTTCATCTCCGAACGTATTTGTGTCTTTGTGATTGCGCTTGATCGGCCAGCTTCGCGGTGAGCCGACAGCTCTACAGCCCGACCGGACCGCGCCCGCCCGCAGCGAACAAACGCTGGTTGTCTGGCGCACCCGTACTGGCGGTCGTCGTCGGTTTTGTCATGGCTCGCGCCTCCCTCGTGGCTTTCGTCCCGGCTGCGAAAACGAGCGCCATCTTATTGGAACCATTCCAGTCTAGGAGCAGATTTTGATAAAGCCAAATTGCCTTTTCTGACGATCTTGATAGCCTAAGATTATGATACGCCTGACAATCCGACAGATGGAATATTTCGCAGCACTGGCCCAGACGCTGCATTTTGGCCGCGCCGCCGAGTTTGCCGGTGTCAGCCAGCCAGCGCTTTCAGCGCAGATCGCAGAGATGGAAGAGCGTCTGGGGTGCACGCTGTTCGAACGCGGTGGCAAGGCGGTGCGCCTGACCGAAGATGCGCTGGAACTGCAGCCGCGCATCGAAAACATCCTGGCCGAAATCCGCGAGGTCGAAACGACCGCCCGGCGCGGCCGGCTGGCGATGGAGGGGAGACTGCGCTTAGGCATCATCCCGACGGTGGCGCCTTACCTTTTGCCGCATATCCTGCCGGCGCTGAAGCGCGAATATCCGAATCTCAGGCTGGAACTGCGCGAAGCGATCACCGGGTCACTGGCAGAGGACGCGCTGAACGGCCGTATCGACGCTTTCGTCGCCGCCCTGCCACTCGATTTTCCCGGCCTGATCGCCCAGGAGCTGTTTTCAGATCGGTTTTATCTGGCGGTTCCTGCCGACGACCCGGATTTCGCTTCGCCGCCGGTGCCGCCGGAAAGCCAGGCATTGGAACGGCTGATGCTATTGGAAGAAGGCCACTGCCTGCGCGAACAGGCGCTTGCGGTCTGCGGCAGCGTCAAGCCGGTGGCGATGGCCAGCTATGGCGCGACCAGCCTGACCACGTTGCTGCAGATGGTGGCGCATGGACTAGGCGTGACGCTGATACCGGAAATGGCGGCGGGGCCCGCTCACGATCAGCGCGATTTGAAAATCGTACCCTTCGCCGAACCTGTGCCGGAGCGCCGCATCTGCCTTGCCTGGCGCCGCAACAGCCCCAGGCACAACGAATGCATCGAGCTTGCGCGGATTATCCGCGAACTGCAGCCGCTATTGCGGAAGTGAACTCGGACAATACCGCGTCATCGGCGGCGCTGCGGGTTTTGCGCGACTGCACCAGGCACGCCTGCGAGCGCAGGATGACGCCGTCCGACAAGATTTTCAGATGATTGGCGCGCAGCGTCGAGCCTGTCGAGGTGATGTCGACGATGATGTCGGCCGAGCCGGCCGCGGGTGCACCTTCGGTGGCGCCCAGGCTCTCAACGATGCGGTAGACCTGGATGCCATGCATCTGGGAGAAGAATTGCTGGGTCAGCCGCCAGTATTTGGTGGCGATGCGCAGGCGCCGGCCGTGGCGCTGGCGGAAGTCGGCTGCGACATCGTCAAGGTCGGCCATGGTGTCGACGTCGAGCCAGATGTCGGGCACGGCAACGACGACATCGGCATGGCCGAAGCCGAGGCGAGCCATGATCTCGGCCTTGCTCTCCCAATCGGCGAGGTTTTCGCGGATCAAGTCTTCGCCCGTGATGCCGAGGTCGACATTGCCCTGGCCGATCTCACCAGAAATCTCGGAAGCCGACAGGAAGGCGATCTCGATATCCGCCCTGCCCTCGATCGAGGCGCGGTAACGGCGGTCGTCGTCGGGCAAGGTGACAGCGAAGCCAGCCTTGGCCAGCACCTCAAGCGCCTGCTCCTTGAGCCTGCCCTTGGAAGGGAGTGCGATCGATATCGCCATCAGTTGCCTCCCCTCAGGGCTTCGATACGGTCGAGCCAGACGGAGAAGCCGACACCGGGAATGGGTTTTGCCGCACCGAGCAGCGTCAGCAGCCGGTCGTAGCGACCGCCACCGGCGAGCGGGCGTTCGGCGTCGGAGCCGGAAATCTCGAAGACAAGGCCGGTGTAATAGTCGAGCGGGCGACCGAAGGCTGCGTCATAGCGAACGGAGTAGGCGCCGAGGCCGTGGCCGGCGACGGCTTTGGCCCGGGCAGCGAAATTGTCCAATGCCGCACCGAGCGTGAGCCCTGCGCCGGCAGCGAATTCCTTGAGCGCCGCAGGTGCCTCATCGAGCGCAACATCGATGGCCAGGAAGCGCTCGAGCGCCTCGAAGGCGTCGCTGGACAGACGTACGCTGCGCAGTTCGGCCTTTTCGATCAGACGTCGGGCGATGTCGTTGGGCGTGCGGCCGGCGGAAGGCGACAGGCCCGCCTGCTCCATGCCGGTGGCGATATGCGCTGCCAGGGCGTCGCGGTCGCCGTCGGCGACCAACGAAGCAACTGGTTCGGTCAAGGCGGAAGTGCGCGTGGGTGCTGCGAGATCGCCAAGTGCCGCAGCCAGAAGCTCATCCGAGCCGAAGGCGCGGGCAAGGCGCATGCGCCAGCCGCGCGGCAGGCCGAGAGCCGCCAGCACCGCCTCGAAGATCGCCTGGTCGCCGAGCGTGACGGTGAGGTCATGGCCGGGCAAGCACAGCGACAAAAGCGCAAACGCATCGGCTACCGAACGCGCGTCGGCCACCGCCGTGTCGGTGTCGCCCAAATCCTCGACGCCGGCCTGGAAGAATTCGCTGCCGCCTTCGCGGCGCTGGCGGAATACCTCACCGAGATAGGAATAGCGGCGCGGCGTGCCGGACTGCGTGTGGATGTGGTCGAGGCAGACCGGAATGGTGAATTCCGGCCGCAGGCAGAGCGACGCGCCTGTCTCGCTTTCGGTCAGGAAAATACGGCGGCGCAAATCCTCGCCGGCCATGTCAAGGAACGGGTCAGCCGGCTGCAGCACCGGCACATCGACCGGATCGGCCCCGCGCGCGGCGAAGAGTTCTAATATGTCGGACGCGATGGCCGGGTAACGCGCGTTCATGGCCCTACTGCTTCGTCCGCTCTTCCGCCTGCGCGGCCAGGATCTTCTTCACTTCAGCAACGAGCTCGGCCTCAGGCACGGTGATCTGTGCCGGGCGCGCGGCGCGCCATTCGGCATTGTCGGTGATTTCGGCCGACAAACGCGCGCCCTCGATCAAGTCCTTGATCTGGATTTCGCCCCGGGCGCGTTCATCGCCGCCCTGGATGATGACGACGGGCGAGCCACGGCGGTCAGCGTATTTGATCTGTGCCTTCATTCCGGCACCACCGAGATACATTTCGGCGCGGATTTTTGCCGACCGCAGCTCGGCGACCATCTTCTGGTAGCGGCCGAGGCTTTCGGTGTCCTTGTCCATGACAAGCACGACGACGGGCGCGATGACATCAGACGTGTCGAGCTTGCCGAGGTTCTTCAGCGCCGTCATCAGGCGCGACACGCCGATGGAAAAGCCGGTGGCCGGCACAGGTTCACCACGGAAGCGCGAAACGAGGCCGTCGTAGCGACCGCCGCCGCCAACCGAGCCGAAGCGCACGACCTGGCCGTCGTCATTGGGGATTTCTGCCAAAAGCTCGGCCTCGTAAACCGGGCCGGTGTAATATTCGAGGCCACGCACGACCGAGGGGTCGATCTTGATGCGGCCATCGTCATAGCCTGCCGCTGCAACCAGCGAGCCGATCTGCGCCAGCTCATCGACACCTTCGGTGCCACGAATGTTGCCGGAAACGATGGCCTTGAGGTTCTGGGCCGTGATGTCGGAATCGGCGGCACCAGCTTCGGTGAAGGCGATCACCGTGTTGATCGCCGCATCATCCAGGCCCGCACCCTTGGTGAAGTCGCCCTCGCCTTCCGCGCCGCCGTCCCAGCGCCCCTTGCCAAGCAAAAGCTTGACGCCTTCAGGGCCGAACTTGTCGAGCTTGTCGATGGCGCGGAGCACGGTCAGCCGGCGGTTAGCGTTCTCGTCGCCGCCAAGGCCGATCGCCTCGAGCACACCATCGAGCACCTTTCGGTTGTTGACGCGAATGACGTAGTCGCCGCGCTTGATGCCCAACGCTTCCATGACATCGGCCATCATCATGGTCATCTCGGCATCAGCCGCGACACCCGGTGTGCCGATGGTGTCGGCATCGAACTGCATGAACTGGCGGAAGCGACCGGGACCAGGCTTTTCGTTGCGGAACACCCAGCCGGAACGGTAGCTGCGATAGGGCTTGGGCAGCTTCTCGTAGTTTTCGGCGACGAAACGCGCCGTCGGCGCGGTCAGGTCATAGCGCAGCGACAGCCACTGCTCGTCATCATCCTGGAAGGAAAAGACACCCTCATTGGGACGGTCCTGGTCGGGCAGGAATTTTCCGAGCGCGTCGGTGTATTCGATCAGCGGCTGCTCGACCGGCTCGAAGCCGTAAAGCTCGTAGACCTCGCGGATCGCGACCATCATCTTCTCGACAGCCCGGATGTCGTCCGCGCTGCGGTCGACGAAGCCGCGCGGCAGCCGCGCTTTCATCTTTTCCGATTTGTCGGCCATGGTCGAGATTCCGCTATTTTCTTAATGTTTTGGCCGCGATCACGGCGCGGCGTGTCGTAACCGAAATGGCATGGAGCGGCAAGCGTTTGGGCGCTATTGGCACTGGCCCAGTGGAAACAAAGGTGATTTCTGCCCGACATCGTGCCGATACGGCAGCGACCGATAAGCCGCTCCATCCGAAAGATGGAACGACTGACATGCCCAGGACCGCATCAGAACTCGACGACGCCCAGGCGCGGCCAGCAAAGCTGGAACCAGTCGCGCGATCGAAGCCCGCACCGGCGGTCGGCGAAGCGCTGCTGACCTGTGTCCTTGTGCTCTATCCGGCATTGGCGACGGTGGCCATGATCGCTGCCGGCCTGTTGTTTTCAGGCATGAGCGCCTGACCGGTAACAAGAGGTATTGCTCATGCCACGGATGATCGTGTCACTCGCGACTTTTGGCCTGGCTGCGCTTGCTGCCTGCACCACAAGCGGCGGTGCGGCCCAGGCCTGCACGCCGGGCAATCCAAAGCTTGCCGGCCATTATTATCTCAATGGCGTCATGGAAGTCGGCTCGGAATTGCTTTTGCGGCCAGACGGCAGCTTTGAATTCATGCTCGCCTATGGCGCCAACGACCAATACGGCAAGGGCTGCTGGGTGCAGCGGGGTTCCTCGGTGGAGGTCATTCCCGCCGGGCGGCGTGCCGCCTCCCGCACCCATACTCCCGACGACCGCGGTTTCGGCGGGCTGGTGCTGACGGTTTCCGGCAAGGCGCTTGTCTGGAACATCGCTGGCAGCGGGTACAAAGGTCGGTATGAGCGCTAAAAAGGCAAAGCCAGCGCTGCCCCTCACCCTTACCCTCTCCCCGTAAGGACGGGGAGAGGGAGGCGTCAACGTTCGCGGTCAACCTCCTTCTCCCCGTCCTTACGGGGAGAAGGTCCGGCAGGGGATGAGGGGCAAATTCAGCCCGGCCGCTTGAAGGCCTTGCGCTCGGCCTCGATCTTGCTCCGGCACATGCAGCCTTCGATGTGGTCGTTGACCAGTCCCATCGCCTGCATGAAGGCATAGACTGTGGTTGGCCCGACAAAGCTCCAGCCGCGCTTTTTCAGTTCCTTGGAAATCCGCGTCGAGGCCGGCGTCGTCGGATTGGCGATCAGCGTGGGATAGTCGACAACCTCAGGCCGCTCATCCGCGCCGGGCTCGAACTTCCAGAACCAGGCGGCGAGCGAGCCGGCCTCATCCGCCAATTCACGGGCGTGCCTGGCATTGTTGATCGTCGAGACGATCTTGCCGCGATGACGCACGATGCCGGGGTTGCCGAGCAGGCGCTCGATGTCGGTCTCGCCATATTCGGCGACCTTGTCGAAGTCGAAGCCGGAAAACGCCTCGCGGAAATTGTCGCGCTTGCGCAGAATCGTCAGCCACGACAGGCCGGACTGGAAGCCTTCGAGGCAGATCTTTTCAAACAGCCTGATATCGTTCGTGACGGGGCGGCCCCACTCATTGTCGTGGTAATGCAGGTAGTCCGGCAGCGCGCCCGGCCAGAAGCAGCGCGTTGCGCCGTCGGCGCCCAGCATCAGGCCTGTCTTTTTCTCTTCCATCACAAATCCGTTCGTTAACAGCGAGAAGCTGCGATTTACCCGTGCTTTACCAGACTCCTGAACCGGTCGGTAACCACACCAAAAGGTTTCCAGGCAATCTCGCATTTTAAGCAACCCGATTCACGTTTCGGTGGGTAGGCACAGACAACATGATCTCGAATCGGGGGATGGGTGGTGCCCTGCCCCGCGGCGACGATCGAGTTGAGAGTGCGTCCATGAGAAAACCTCTGATCCTGTTGGCATCGGCCGCCATGCTGGCCGAACTGGCTTCGCCAGCAATGGCTTATGACCGTTACGCCGAGCGGCCGCCTGTGGTGGTCAGCCCCGACCTTTCGGCGCCTTGGGTGCTGCAACTCGGGCGCAACCCGAACGAAGTGGCGCCGAGGCAGCAGCGCCAGCAACGCGCCCAGCAGCAGGTCAGGCCCGTAGCTCCGCGTGCCGCTCAGCGGCGCCAGACCCAGCCCGACCGGGTGCAGACGGCAGCGCTGCGCGCGCCCGAAAAGCGCAACGTCAAGCCGCAGATCAACCCGATCTACCTGCCGCAGGTGGTTGACTATGACGGCAGCGAGAAACCGGGCACCATCATCATCGATACCAATGAGAACTTCCTCTACCACGTGCAGGCGGATGGCCAGGCGCGCCGCTACGGCGTCGGCACCGGCAAGCCGGGCTTCGAATGGTCGGGAACGCACAAGGTGACGTCGAAGCGCGAATGGCCGGATTGGCGTCCGCCGGCGGAAATGATCGCGCGCGAACGCGCCAAGGGCCGTGTGCTGCCGGCGATGATGACGGGTGGACCCAACAACCCGCTCGGCGCGCGCGCGCTTTATCTCGGATCAACGCTCTACCGCATCCACGGCACCAACCAGCCCTGGACGATCGGCGGGGCGGTGTCGTCGGGTTGCATCCGCATGCGCAACGAAGACGTGATGGAACTCTACGAAAAGGTCGGGGTCGGCACCAAGGTGGTCGTCAGGTAATTACCGGTTACGGGGGCGGAGCCTGTCGCAAGACATGGTTCCCAAGCAAAAGGGCAGCGTGGCGGAAGACCGCGCTGCCCTTTTCGCTGTTCAGCAAACTGAAAGCCACGGCTCGATTTCTCAGGAAAAATTGTTTAACATGGATGAAATTTGAGTTCGTCGACCCTTTTCATCCTCGGCGTGCCGAAGTATCCGGGTTTATCCCAAGTCGATGACCGCCGAAGGAAGACACATGCCGCCGCTCGACGACAACCGCTATCTCAAAGGCGGCCCCGTGGCCGCCCGTATCATTGCCGAAGTGCGCGCCGCTGCACAAAAGGCGACTGACGAAGGCTTCCGCCCCAAGCTTGTTTCGATCACCGTCGGCGATGTCGCCGCAGTGGACGTCTATGTCCGCAACCAGCGCGCCAAGGCGGAGCTCGCTGGCATCGATTTCGAGGAACGGCGTTTTCCCGCCGAACTGACGGCCGGCGAACTCGAAGCCGCCATCCACGGCATGAATGCCGATCCGCGCATCACCGGCATAATCATCCAGCGACCGGTGCCTGCGCATATCCCGATCAAGGCAATCCAGGCGGCGGTACATCCGCTAAAGGACGTCGAGGGCATGCACCCGGCCTCGATCGGCAATATCGTCTACAACCAGCTCGACCTCGCGCCCTGCACGGCAGCCGCCTCGGTCGAACTGCTGAAAGCCACCGGGCTCGATCTTAAAGGTCTGGAGGTCGTGGTCGTTGGACATTCGGAAATCGTCGGCAAGCCGATCGCCTTCCTCTTGATGAGCGAAGGCGCGACAGTGACGGTGTGCCATCACATGACGCGTTCGCTCGCAGCCCATGCACGCCGCGCCGACGCGCTGTTTGTCGCCGTGGGCAAGCCGCGCCTGATCAAGGCCGATATGGTCAAGCCAGGTGCAGCGGTCATCGACATCGGCATCAATGCCGAAACGCTGCCGGACGGCTCGTCTCGTATCGTCGGCGACGTCGACACCGAAAGCGTCAAGGAAGTCGCGTCGTGGATCACGCCTGTGCCGGGCGGCGTCGGCCCGGTGACGGTGGCGATCCTGCTGCGGAACACGATGGTGGCACTCAACCGCCAGCGCGCGGTCTATCGCGCGACCTTCGGCACTGCCGAAGAAACACTGGCGGCGGAGTAACCTCGGCTTTCAGAGCCTCACAACGCCGCCCGAGATTTGCGACACTGCCGGCTGAATACCAGCCGGCAGTCCGCTGGTGACAACGATCGGCGTGCCGTCGGCGACGCGCGAATACAGGTCGATGATGTCCTGGTTGATCAATCGCACGCAACCTGACGAGACTGACTTGCCAATCGACGCCCATTCGGGCGAGCCGTGCAGACGGTAGAGCGTGTCCTTGCCGTTCTGGAAAATGTAGAGCGCGCGGGCGCCGAGCGGGTTCTGGACGCCCGCCTGCATGCCACCTTCCCATTCGTTTTTGCCAGGAATCTGGCGTGCGCGGTACTTCTCCAGTTCGGGCTGGCGGTCGATCATTTCATTGGGCGGGAACCAGCGCGGCCACACCTGCTTCCACTCGATCACGCCGCGACCGGCCCATTCGAAGCCCGCACGTCCGAGCCCGACGCCATAGCGGATGGCTTCGTCGGAATTGGCCACGAAATAGAGGAAATGGGCCGACGTATCGATGACGACGGTGCCCGCCTGCTCGCCCGTCGGGTTGGGCACGACCTGGCGATAAAATCTTGGATCGATCTTCTGGTACGGAACGGCGGGGATGTCATGACCGTTGTCGCTCACGGCCGCATACATCATGCTCGGGTTGCCGAAGGACGGATCGGTGCTGAGCGAGGGCGGCTGCGGAAAAGGCGTCCCGGCATAAGTCGGCCGTTCGCTGCGCGTGGTGGAGCAGGCGGAAAGGGCAACAGAGGCGATGCCTGTCGCGCCCAATGCCAGGAGACTGCGTCGGCTGATCTTTGACATTGAGCCTTTTACCACGTTTCGAAATCCAGCAACGCGTGGAACATTCGCATGTTCCACAAGCCGTGTTCAATCCGTGAAGGCGGCAACGCCTGCAACTAATTCTGGTTGTGGTCGCTGCGCAACGGCTGCCACATCGAAATGTCACGCGGCTTGGCCAGCAGCTCTTCGAGGGCAGCATGCCAATCCTCGCGATATGGCCGCTTGAGCTGCACATCGAGCACGTCCTGGTGATCGACCCAGGTTTCATGCAGCAGGAAATGATTGGCGTCGCTCGGATCGCCATGCAGGGTCGCCGAAACGAACATATCTTCATGGCGCATCGCATCGAGCACGCCGTCGAGCAGCTTGAGGAAGCGGCCGCGCTGCGCGGGGCGGACGGTGAAGCCGATAAGGTAGGTAACGCTCAAGTCAGTCTCCTCGAAATCATTCGGTCGATCAGCGACCCGTGACGAGGAAGATGCCAGAGTGCCGATCTGTTTCAACGACCTCAGAGGTAATAAAACAGCGTCCTACGCCGCTTGTTCAGCCGATATCCGGAACGCCAGCCGGCCTGTCTCCGCCATAGGCCCAGTCGAGCAACTTGACCGTATGGACCACCGGCAGCCTGGCGGTCGAGGCGATCTGGGTGATGCAGCCGATATTGCCGGTAGCGACAAGTGCCGCACCCGTCGCCTCGATGTTCTTGACCTTGCGGTCGCGCAATTTTGCGGAAATCTCGGGCTGCATGATGTTGTAGGTGCCAGCCGAACCGCAGCACAGGTGCCCCTCGCGCGGCTCCTTGACGATAAACCCGGCGCGCGCAAGCAGCTCCTTGGGCTGGCGGACGATTTTCTGGCCGTGCTGCATCGAACAGGCCGAATGATAGGCGACCGCCAGGCCGGGCTTGCGCTTGGGCTCGGGCAGATCGAGCGTGGCAAGATATTCGGTAACGTCCTTGGCGAGTGCCGATACCCGCGCTGCCTTTTCGGCATAGGCCTGATCTAGCCTCAGCATGAAGCCATAGTCCTTGATCGTCGTGCCGCAGCCCGAGGCGGTGATGACGATGGCATCCAGGCCGCCATTGTCGAGCTCGCGCGTCCAGGCGTCGACATTCTGCCGTGCCGAAGCAAGCGCTGCCGCCTCGCGGCCCATGTGATGGACAAGCGCGCCGCAGCAGCCCTCGCCCTTCGGCACCACGACCTCGATGCCAAGCCGGGTGAGCAGCGACACCGTCGCCTCGTTGATACCGGGCTCAAGCACCGGCTGGGCGCAGCCGGTGAGGATGGCGACGCGTCCAAGTTTCTTGCCCTTGGCGGCATGGCTGCCAGGCGAAGCTATCGCGGAAACAGCAGGCACGGAGGCTGGCGCCAGCCTGAGCATCGCCGCAAACGGCTTCAACGCCGGCACGGCATCGAAAGCCTTGGCGAAGGGCCGTCCGAGCCTGGCCAGCTTCAATGCCGCGCGAAACCGTGCGGGATATGGCAACACCGCAGCCAGCACGCCGCGCGTAAAACGGTTCATCAGCGGGCGGCGATAGGTCTCTTCGATATGGGCGCGGGCATGGTCGACAAGGTGCATGTAGTTCACGCCCGAGGGGCATGTCGTCATGCAGGCAAGGCAGGACAGGCAGCGGTCAATATGAGTGACGATTTCCTTGTCGGCCGGCCGGCCGTTTTCGAGCATGTCCTTGATCAGATAGATGCGGCCGCGCGGCGAATCTAGTTCGTTGCCGAGCGTCACATAGGTCGGACAGGTGGCCGTGCAGAAACCGCAATGCACGCATTTGCGCAGGATCTTTTCCGATTCCGCGACATGCGGATCGGCGAGCTGGGCGGGGGTGAAATTGGTCTGCACGGCGTTTTGGGCTTTCTCAGATAAGCCAGCTGTCTGGGTTCTTGATCGGCTCGCCGCGACCAAGCGCCTGCAGGCCAAGGATGCAACGAACGATGAACCAGACGGCCACGGCGAACATCAGCAGGAAGCCGACGAACAGGAACATCAGGACAAAAGAGACCAGCGCATAGAGCAGGCCGATCCAGAAAGTGCGGATGAGCCAAGTGTAGTGGGTCTCGACGAAGCCGCCAGCCTTGCCGCGATTCATGTAGGCAAGGATGATGCCGACTATGCCGCTGACGCCGATGACCAGGCCAGCGAGATAGAGGATGTAGATGACCTGGACATTGGTCTGGCCGGGTTCGAGCCAGCGGTCGGTCTGGCGCGGGGTTACGGGCGGAGTTGTGTCGCTCATGCAGTTGCTCCCTCTGTGATTGCAGCAGAGGTAGCATATTCGGCGCCCGGCACCATGCGGCCTGGATTGAGGATGTTTTTCGGGTCGAACTCAGCCTTGAGGCGTGCCGACAGCGCCGCCAACGCCGGTGGCTGCGGCTCGAAGACAGGAAGTGCGGCACGCCAGGCTGGGGCAGCGCGTACCAGCGTGGCGTGACCGCCACCAAACCTTTTTATCAGCGCGCGCAGCAAGTCGGCCTCGGGCTCGCCCTCCATGCGCAGCCAGACGAGGCCGCCCTGCCAGTCGTAAAACGCATCGGCCGCCACCTGCATGCGCAGGGCCAGCACCATGTGATGGGCATCGGCCGGCGGCATCGACACGCGCCAGACAGGCTTGTCGGTGCCATCGGCAAACGGCCTGATATCGCGCACGTCGCGCCAGAGCGTCTTCGACGCCTCGCCCACGATCTCCTCGATCGGGCCGGCATTGCCGAGCAAATCCCTGAGATGGGCCATGCGATAGGCGACAGAAGGCCCGAACCCTTCGACACGCAGAAGCGTGGCGGGGTCGCCTCCGAGGCGCCCGTCAAGCACCCGCGCAGCCATGCGCTCGGGCAAATGCGCTGCCGACGAGACCTCGCCGCTGGAGCCCATGGCCAAGGCCATGGCTGCGGCGGCGTTGTCATCGAGCAGGCCGCGGATCGCAAGCGTTGTCTCGGTTTCAGCCGCCGGCAGCACCTTGAAGGTGACGTCGGTGAGGACTGCGAGCGTACCCCACGAGCCGGCCATCGCCTTGGAGAGGTCGTAGCCGGTGACGTTCTTGACGACGCGGCCGCCCGACTTGAAGGCCTCGCCGCGACCGGAAACGGCATGGACGCCCAAAATATGGTCGCGCGCAGCCCCCGCCTTGAGACGGCGCGGGCCGGCGAGATTGGTGGCCAGCACGCCGGCTATTGTGCCACGGCCCGGCTCGCCCCCAAGCAAGGGACCGTAGTCCATCGGCTCAAACGCAAGCTGCTGGCCGTTTTCGGCAAGCAGTGCTTCGATCTCGGCCAGCGGCGTGCCGGCTTTAGCCGACAACACCAGTTCCTCGGGCTCGTAGAGCGTGACGCCCGAAAGGTTCGACAGATCAAGCGTATGCTCGGTCTGTAGCGGACGGCCTATGCCGCGCTTTGAACCATGGCCGAGGATTTCGAGCGGCGTCTCCTCCGCCAGCGCCCATTGGACGGCGGAAAGGACTTCAGCTGATGTGGTGGGTGTGAATGTGGTCATAGGCTCACAAATCTTGGGTTCCTCGCCCCCGCAAAGCGGGGGAGAGGTGCCGAGCACAGCGAGGCGGAGAGGGGGAACGTCACAGCTGTTCGCCTCTTGATTGCGCCACCGGCGCGAAGACGAACTTCATGTCCGACGCGATCATGTCTTCAGCCAACCGCCCACCCAGCGCGGCTAGAATCGTCTCGCAGACACCGCCGATATTTCGCAAGGCGTCGGAGCTCCAGATCCGGAGGACCGAATAGCCCTTGTCGCGCATGAATTCGTCACGGTGGCGGTCATAGTCGCTGCCTGCGTGCTGGCTTCCGTCAAGTTCGACGACCAGCTTTGCCTGCCGGCAGGCAAAGTCGGCGAAGTATGGACCGAGCGGCATCTGGCGTACAAATTTGTGACCGCCAAGTTTCTTTGCCTTCAGTTCATTCCAAAGGGCGGCTTCGGCCATGTTGTCGCCGTGCCGGAGTTGGCGAGCCCGGGCGATATTTCTTGGCGAGCGGCGGCTAGGAACATCGTCCGCCCCCCTCTCCGTCTCAGGCTTCGCCCGAGCCACCTCTCCCCCGCGTTGCGGGGGCGAGGAACCCAAGTCCTGGGGGCGCCTCAAAGCCGGTGCTCCCGCAGCTTTTCGAGTGCGGCCTGGCCGCGCGGCGACAGGCGATAGCCGATTTCGAGGCTTTCGGTCAGGCCGAGTTCCTTGAGCTTACGCACGTCCTGCTTGAATTTAAGCTTCTCGACGCCGAGGCCTTGCGCAAGCACAGCGGCGGGCGTGGCTGCATGCTTGCCAATCGCGCCGAGGATCGAGGCGAAGTAGCCGGGTGCTGTCTTGTCCCAGCGCTCGAAGCGCCTCGCAAGCTCGTGCCAGTCAGCGTCCGATAGGTCTTCGCTGTTGCGCAGATCGACCCGTGGGTCCACCTCGATGCCGTCGAAAGCAATCCGGTAGAGGGTCCGGTCACCATCGACGCGCAGATCTAAGATGAGTGCCGCGCGGTCGGCATAACCGGCGGCGATCGCGTCAGCGTCGGATATGGCCGCCTCATCAAGTGGTTCGACCTTGCCGATGCGGACGACCCCAGCGGCCGTTCGCAGTCCGGTACCTGCCTTGACCGTCGGCCGCTGCCAGCGCCGAAAAGCAAGCGTGATGTCGCCGCGCGCGATACCGTCAAGGATGGATTGCTTGAGCAGCATCGCTCAAAACCTCGGAATGTCGGGGAAAGCCATCTGGCCACGGTGAACATGCATGCGGCCAAGCTCGGCGCAGCGGCGAAGCTGCGGGAAAACCTTGCCCGGGTTGAGCAGATGATTGGGATCGAAAGCGCATTTCACCCGCATCTGCTGGTCGAGATCGATCTCGTTGAACATTTCAGGCATCAGGTCGCGCTTTTCGACGCCGACGCCGTGCTCGCCTGTCAAGACGCCGCCGACCTTGACGCACAGGCGCAGGATGTCGGCGCCAAAGGCCTCGGCCTTCTCAAGCTCACCGGGCACATTCGCATCGTAGAGGATCAGCGGATGCAGATTGCCATCGCCGGCATGGAAGACGTTGGCGACGCCGAGGCCATATTGCTCCGACAACTCGCGCATGCCCGCCAGAACGCGCGGCAGTTCCTTGCGCGGGATGGTGCCGTCCATGCAGTAATAGTCCGGCGAGATGCGGCCGACAGCCGGGAATGCCGCCTTGCGCCCGGCCCAGAAGGTCAGCCGCTCGTCTTCGGACTGGGAGATCCGACAAGTGGTGGCGCCGTTGGCGTTGGCAATCGCTTCGACGAGGCCGATCAGATGGTCGACCTCGACGCCCGGCCCGTCGAGCTCGACGATCAACAGCGCTTCGACATCGAGCGGATAGCCGGCATGGACAAAATCCTCAGCCGCGTGGATCGCCGGGCGATCCATCATCTCCATGCCGCCGGGAATGATGCCCGCCCCGATAATGTCGGCGACGCACTGGCCGCCCTGCTCGCTGGTCGGAAAGCCGATCAACAGCGCTCGCGCCGTTTCCGGCTTCTTGAGAATGCGCACGGTGATCTCGGTAACGACGCCCAAAAGGCCCTCGGAGCCAGTCATGACGCCAAGCAGATCGTAGCCCTCGGCTTCAAGATGCTTGCCGCCAAGGCGCACGACCTCGCCATTCATCAGCACCATTTCGATGCCAAGCACATTGTTAGCGGTGAGGCCGTATTTCAGGCAGTGCACGCCGCCGGAGTTTTCCGCGACATTGCCGCCGATCGAACAGGCGATCTGCGAAGACGGGTCGGGCGCGTAATAGAACCCGTCCTGCTCGACGGCATGGGTGATACCGAGATTGGTGACGCCTGGCTGGGCCACGACCACGCGGTTGGGATAGTCGATCTCGACGATGCGGTTGAAGCGGCTCATCACGACAAGCACGGCATCTTCGAGCGGCAGCGCGCCGCCAGACAGCGAAGTGCCCGAACCGCGCGGCACGACGCGGATGTTGCGGTCGTTGCAATATTTGAGCAGACGCGACACCTGCGCCACCGTTTCCGGCAGGACCACGACCATCGGCAATTGGCGGTAAGCGGTCAGGCCGTCGCTTTCGAAAGCGCGCATCTCGTTGACGGTATCGACCACGCCCTCGCCCGGCACGATGATGCGCATGTCGGCAACGATTTCGTCGCGCCGGCTCAGCGTCGCCGCATCTGGCTTGGGCATCAATAGGCCGGACATAGGTCACCTGCGATCGGTCAACTGGTAAAAAGCTTTTACCAGTACTGCCGGCATCCTGTAAACCGCCCGCATGTCGGATGCAGGATGGGTATCCAATCAGGTTCACGCAGCGTCAATCTGACGCTGGTGGGAAAGGCCTGCCCATTCGGGCAGGTCAGGCCTCGCGATTACTCGCCAGCTGCCGTCTTGGGCTCTTCATGGGCGCGGCGAACCCGGCGCACGCCCCACCAGACAAGCAGAACCGCCAGCGGCACCGAGGCGGCGGTGACGATCTCGGGGGCGAAAAAATGATCCACTGTCGATGCGCCCTTGGCGACGTAGCCGATCAGGCCGACGACATAGTAGGACACGGCGGCGACCGACAGGCCTTCGACTGTCTGCTGCAGGCGCAGTTGCAGGCGGGCGCGGTTGTTCATCGAGGCGAGCAGGTCGCGGTTTTGCCTTTCGACCTCGACATCGACCCAGGTGCGCAGAAGCGTCGTGGCGCGGGTCAGCTTGCGCGACAGATTGGCCTGACGTTCCTCGACCGAACGGCAGGTGCGCATGGCCGGTGCGACGCGGCGCTTGAGGAAGCCGGCCCAGGTGTCGTAGCCGGGCACAACCTCTTCTTCGAGCGCCTCAAGGCGCTCGCGAACGATGCCGTCATATGCGCGGCTGGCACCGAAACGATAAAGGCTCGACGCTGCATCCGCTTCGAGTTCGGCGGCCAATTCGGTGAGATCGGCGAGCAAGGCCTGGCTGTCGCGGGTTTCGGTGGCCTTCATCTCCCGCGTCGCCTGGGCAAGCCGGTCCTCGATGCGACGCACGCGGCTCGACAGCGACAGCGCCATCGGCAGACCGAGCATGGCCAGTGTGCGGTAGGTCTCGATATCGATCAGCCGCTGCGACAACGCGCCTGTTCGGGCAGGCGTCAGGCCGCGGTCGAGGATCAGGATGCGCGTCAGCCCATCACCGTCCTGGCGGAAATCGGTGACAATGCCGGCAGCGCCATTTTCGACTAGGGAATAACACAGGCTGGTCGGGTCGAAGCCGGCTATCAGCTTTTCATTGTCAGGCGTCCACTTGCGGATCTCAAGCCTGATGCCCGAAATGACGGTGCCGGGCGGGCTGAAGCCGTTGCCGAAGGGCGAATCCTCCTGCGCGCGACCACTATCGGCGAGCGGCCCTTCCCAGAGATAGGTCGAGAATTCGGTGTGCCGCTCCCAGCGCAAGGAGCCCTGCCCCCATTTCATGGCGTGGTGGCGGGCATGTCGGTCGGGCGATGCGATGCCGAGCCGGCGCGACAATTCGGAGAGCACCGCGTGATCGACGCTGGAGCCACCCTCAGTCATGAAGGAGAGCTGGATCAGGACGCGCGGGTTTTCGACCAGCGGATGCGGGCGCGAATGCACCTCGCCCAGGGCGCCGGGACGACCCTCATGCGCTGGGAAACCCATGACGCTGCCGGTAGCGCGGGGGAGGAATTCGAGAGAGGACGGGTCGACTGTCACCAATGGCTCCATCTGTGCCCGGAATTTTTTGGCTCTAGGTATATTCAGCGCAACAGGCAAACACCAACTTTAGCGCCAACTGATGAGCGCGCACGCCAGCCATGCGACTCAATTGAGCCGGATTGGATAAATAATTTGACCAGTTGCTCGGCAGACTCCTATCCTGAGGATCACAACAAAGGCTTCGGACACGAATTTGAGCGACATCTTTTCCAGGATCGAACATTCGCGGACGGCCGACGAGGTCGTGCAGCAGATCGAGAGCCTGATCCTCGAAGGCGTGCTGCGCGCCGGCGACCGGCTGCCCGGCGAACGCGAGATGGCCAAGCAGTTCGATGTGTCGCGGCCGATCCTGCGCGAAGCACTGAAGGTGCTTGAAGGGCGCGGGCTGATGGTGACGCGCCATGGCGGCGGCACCCATGTCGCCGACGTCATCGGCCAGGTCTTTTCCAAACCGGTGATGGAGTTGATCGTCAACCACCGCAAGGCGGCCGCCGATTATCTCGAATACCGCCGCGAAATCGAAGGATTGGCGGCCGAATATGCAGCCAGGCGCGCAACCACTGAAGACCTGGCCTTGCTCGACGGCATCATGGCGCGGATGGAAGCAGCGCATGCGCGTGCCGATTTCACCGAAGAAGCGGAAATCGACGTCGAGTTCCATCATGCCGTCGGCGAATGCGCCCACAACATCATCCTGCTGCACACGCTGCGCTCCTGCTACAGGCTGTTGTCCGACGGTGTCTTCCAGAACCGGCTGGTGGTGTTTGCCCTGCCCGCCGCCCGCGAAGCGCTGCTCGAGCAGCACAAGGCCATTCATCGCGCGGTGGTGTCGGGCGACCCGGATGGCGCGCGCAAGGCGGCGATGGACCACATCACCTATCTCGAACGCGCCATGAGCGAGGCCGAGCGCAGCGGCGACTGGCAGCGCATCTCGCGCCTGAGGCTGCGGCAGCGCATGGACAGCAAGCCATGACGGGCATGCATTTCCTCGACGCCAAGGGCCCGGAGGGCATTCGCATCTATGCCATCGGCGACGTGCATGGCCACCTTGAGCTTCTGACGGAAATGCACGCGCGGATCGCTGAGGAAATCGATCGCGACAATCCTGCGGACTGGCGCATCATCCATCTCGGCGATCTCGTCGACCGGGGCCCCGACTCCAGGGGCGTGATCGAATATCTGATGGCAGCGACCGCCCGAGACAGCCGCAGCGTTGTCTTAACAGGCAATCATGACGTTGCTTTTCTGGATTTTCTCGCGGAGCCCGATCCCGAGAGCCTGTTTGCAAGACATGGCGGGGTGGAGACTGCGGGATCGTATGGCGTGGTGTTGCGGACGGGTAATTCCGCAGCCCTGCGCACCAGCCACAGCGAACTGGCGCGTGCTGTCCCAGACAGTCATCAGCGCTTCTTGCGCTCGCTGCCTCGTTCGGCGTCCTATGGTGATTTCTTTTTTTGCCATGCCGGCATCAGGCCGGGCATAGCGCTCGACCGACAGGACCCGCAGGATCTCATCTGGATCCGCAACGAGTTCCTGAACTATCCGGGGCTGCATCCGAAAGTCGTGGTGCACGGCCACACGCCGCAGGCCGAGCCAGAGGTGATGGCCAACCGCGTCAATGTCGACACCGGCGTCTATTACTCCGGCGCATTGACCGCGCTCGTCATCGACGGCGCGGAAAAACGGCTGATCTCGGTGGAAGTGCCCGGTTTTAGCGGGCGGCGGTGACGCCGTAGCCGTCAACCACATGATGGTCGGCCGCGGCATCCGCGGCATAGATCCCAAAGCCGCCGAGCACGATTGCCGACAACATGGCGAAGGACAGGAGCGCTGCTTTCAAGGGAGTCATCTCAGGTTGAGCTTCCTGCATTCTGCATGAGCAGAGTTACGAATAAGTTTACGAAAAGTTTAAGCGAAACCGTCGACGCGCGGCATCACGGCCGTGCTTCTAAGTTCGTTCTGTATCGGGCTTATGTCGCGCTGCACTCAGAGACGGTTCATTCGCGATACCATCGCCAACTGGCGCGGGGCTGTCTTTAGAAAGGCTTTCAGGCACAATCCAGCCGGCAAATGGCTATGCACAGCGGATTTTTTTCGACGTGCCAAAAATGTCACGGAACCGCTGGTTTTGTGGTCAGATCGCCGCCACCCAGGCGCGTGCCAGCGCCATGCCGACAGCATCGGCCTCAGGGCCGTGAAGTGCTGCCTCGCTGTCGTGGCGCGTGGGCCAATCGGGGTTGCGCTGGGCGATGACCTCGGCGAATGCCTCGTTCCATTGGCGCACCATTGGCCGGTCGGCCTCAAAATGGAACTGAATGCCGTAACCGGCGCGACCGATACGAAATGCCTGGTTGCCTGTCACCGAACTTCCGGCAAGCCGTACCGCGTCCTCGGGCAGAGTGAAGGTGTCGTCGTGCCACTGGAAGATCGGGAAGCGTTGGGGCAAATCGCTGAAAACGAGATCGTCCTGCGCTTCGTCGGTCAAGGTAATGCCATGCCAGCCGAATTCGGTCGACCCGCCGATGCGGTTGTGGCCGCCGAAGGCGCGGGCAAGCAATTGGCCGCCGAGGCAGATGCCGAGTACTGCCTTGTCCTTTTCGACAAAATCGCGGGCAAGTTCGAGCAAAGCGGGGAAATAGGGCGAGTGCGCATCGTCGCGGGCATTCTGGCCGCCGCCGAGCATGATCATCGCATCATGGCCATCGGCATCGGCCGGCAGGGCATCGCCGAGATAGGCGTTGCACTGATCGACCACCGCTTCCACTTCGGCAAGGGCGGAGCCGACCTGGCCGAGGCCCGTATCGGCAAAATTCTGGACGATCAGAACGCGCATTTCGGCCCTTCCGCAGCAACGTGACAAAGTTGCGGCGAGCCCTATCATGCGCCGCGCGACGCAGCCAAGAAGGAACAGCTATGCCACTGCAGAACCGGGTCGACCCTTTCGGCGAGATCCATGCCGATCCGGCGCGTGGCATGTTCACCGGCAATCGCGGCATCATCCACGACCCTGAGACGAAGACGCTTCTGAAAAAGCGGTGGGCAACCAAGGCATGGATCACCTGCGCACTGGCATTCAAGGGTGCCAAGCGCATGCCGATGGGGCGAAACCGCCCCGGCGGCAAGACAGGCTGGACCGAGCTGTTCTTTCTCGACGAGGTAACAGCACTCGCCGCCGGCCACAGGCCATGCTTCTTTTGCCGGCGCGAGCGGGCAAAAGCCTTCAGCGCAGCCTATGCAGACGCCTTTGCGGCCGACGATCCCAAAGTGGGCGAAATCGATGCACGGCTGCATGTCGAGCGACTGGCTTCAGGCGGCAAGGCAATCGAAGTCGACCGGCATGGGCTTGCGCTCCTGCCTGACGGCGCGATGGTTTCCGACGGTGAAGCCGACTACGCCATCCGAAACGGCCACGCCTTGCGCTGGTCGTTCTCGGGCTATGGACCAAGCCTTGGCTTCGACGAGTTCGGCGCAACCGAGATGTGCCTAGTTACGCCAGCAACAACCCTTGCAGTACTACGCCAAGGCTATCAGCCAACATGGCATCCGAGTGCTGCGCGAGAGTAGATCACCCGCTCAGCCCGTCTCCCGCGCCTTTCGGTGCGCTTCGAGAACCGCTGAGAAATAGCCAGGCGGAACCGTCATCGTCAGCATGTCACGGCGTCCCATCACCTTGAACGACATGCCGGTTTCGGCTCGGCGCGCCATCTCCTCCTCGGTGAGGTTGATGCCGACGACCTCCTTGATGATGCAGAAGTCGGCACAGCTGACGCGCTCGCGATCGATTGCTGTCGTGCTTACCTCTTCGCCATCAGCATAGGCCTGCTTGAGATAGACCCGCTTTGGGTATCGACCGGTGACGAGTATCTGGAACTTGTCGTCAATGGACGGACGCTCCTGATTGATCCAGCTGCGGATCAAGTAGGTGTTTCCGAGCAGGTTCCGGTCATGGAAAATCAGCGGCCCGGAGACTTCGATCGAACCGGTATGCGGATCGTGCTCAACCGAGATGTTCTTGGAAACCTGCTCCTTTTGTGCTGCCGGCACGATGGGAACGCCGTAGGCGGCGGCGAGCTGCGCACCGCAGCCTGCCAAAAAGAGACACGCAATGATGACGCGCAAGATGGTCATGATGCTCCCCCAGCAAGAACATACCATGAACATATTGCATTGGATAGTGCCCAGGAAGAAAAGCCGGGTCTTGACCGCCGCCGTGGGCTGCCGCATTCCTCGCCGATGCGTGCAAACTACAAGATGCAACGGCTTTTCGTGCCGGACGACCTCGCCCACGGTGCCGGCTTCGACGCCAGCCCGCAGCAGAGCCACTATCTCGGCAATGTGCTTCGCCTCGGCGAAGGTGCCGAGGTTTTGCTGTTCAATGGCCGCGACGGCGAATGGTCGGCCAAGATCGCTGCCAGGACCAAAAAGGCGGTGCGGCTGGAGGTGCTCGAACAGCAGCGCCCGCAGCCAGATCATCCCGATCTCATCTATTGTTTTGCCCCGTTGAAGGTGGGCCGGCTCGACTATCTCGTGCAAAAGGCCGTCGAGATGGGCGCCGGCGCGCTTGTGCCTGTCATCACCCAGCACACGCAGCTGGCAAAACCCAGCATCGAGAGGCTGCGGTCCAATGCCGTCGAGGCGGCCGAGCAGTGCGGCATCCTTGCCATCCCAGAGGTGCGCGAGGCCGAAAAACTTGAGCGACTGCTGAGCAATTGGGACAACGAGCGGCGGCTGATCTTTTGTGATGAGGACGCCACCACCAACAATCCGATGGCGGCACTGCAAGGCATCAAGGAGCGCAAGCTTGCTCTGCTGGTCGGACCAGAGGGCGGGTTTTCCGACGACGAGCGGCGCATGCTGCGCGCTTTGCCCTTCGTCACTGCGATCCCGCTTGGCCCCCGCATCCTGCGCGCCGATACGGCAGCGGTGGCGGCTCTGGCGGTGATCCAAGCCGTGATCGGCGACTGGTAGGACGACCGGCGAAGGCGTATTCCTGTCTGGAGATTGACCAAAAATTGGAATGAGCAGTCCGCAACGGGACAATTCCAAGCATCAACATTTCAATATCGGCCGCGGAATCGATCAATTCCTGTTGACGAAGGCTCAGGATTTTTCGCTTGATCGGCAGGCGCTCGATCGTACATCAAGCGCCCGCGGTCCTTCCGCCCTTCAGGAGAAGCATACATGGCGCGCGACACCACTGATTTCCGGCCGATCGAGGGGATGGACGAACTCGTCGACTATCTCGCCGCCGGCAACAAACCGCGCGACAAATGGCGGATCGGCACCGAACACGAGAAGTTCCCCTTTTATGTCGACGGCAACGCGCCGGTTCCTTATGGCGGTGATCGCGGCATCCGCGCGCTGCTCGAAGGCATGCAGCAGACGCTCGGCTGGGACCCGATCATCGATGCTGGGCGCATCATCGGCCTTGTCGAGCCGACTGGCCAGGGCGCGATTTCGCTAGAGCCAGGCGGGCAGTTCGAGCTTTCCGGCGCGCCTGTCGAATCCATCCACCAGACCTGCCGCGAGGGCAACGCGCATCTGGCGCAGGTGCGCGAGATCGCCGAACCGCTCGGCATCCGCTTCCTCGGCCTTGGTGGCAGCCCGAAATGGACGCTGGCCGAGACGCCGCGCATGCCGAAATCGCGCTACGACATCATGACCGCCTACATGCCCAAGGTCGGCACCAAGGGCCTCGACATGATGTACCGCACCTGCACCATCCAGGTGAACCTCGACTTCGAAAGCGAAGCCGACATGCGCCGCAAGATGCAGGTGTCGCTCAAGCTGCAGCCGCTTTCGACTGCACTCTTCGCCAACTCGCCCTTCACCGACGGCCGCCCCAACGGCATGCAGAGCTGGCGCGGCGACATCTGGCGCGACACCGACAACCAGCGCTCGGGCCTGCTCGAATTCTGTTTCTCGCCGGAATTCGGTTTTGCCGACTATGCGGAATGGGCGCTCGACGTGCCGATGTATTTCGTCATTCGCGACGACCGCTATCACGACATGACGCATATGACCTTCCGCCAGTTCATGGCGGGTGCGGCGCGCAACGAGATCACCGACGGCATGCCGACGATGGGCGACTGGGCCAACCACCTGTCGACGCTGTTCCCCGACGTGCGGCTCAAGCGTTTCCTTGAAATGCGCGGCGCTGATGGCGGCCCATGGCGCCGCATCTGCGCGCTGCCGGCCTTCTGGGTCGGCCTGCTCTACGATCCGGCAGCACTCGACGCGGTTGAAGCATTCACCAGGGACTGGACCTACCAGGAAGTTCTTGCGATGCGCGACGCCGTGCCCGAGCAAGGCATTTCGGCTCCATTCCGCAACACCACGCTGCGCGAGATCGGCCGAGAAGTGCTGGCCTTGTCGCGCCAGGGGCTGGTCAACCGTGGCCGCAAGAACCGCGAAGGCTTTGATGAGGCCGGCTTCCTCAACACGCTCGACGAGGTGATTGCGCGTGGCACGACGAGTGCCGAAGAAATGCTCAACGCCTACAACACGCGCTGGGGTGGTTCGATCGAACCGGCGTTCCTCGAATACGCATACTAGGGGCTCCGAAAGCCCCTTCAACCGCCTGCGAAAAGGCACTACGCTCCCTCCTCGGTGAATGACCCGAGGAGGAAAAAATGCTGCCACTGTTCGAGATGCTGGCCAATGCCCAGAACGGCAACGGCATGGAAGCGCTGTCGCGCCAGTTCGGGCTGAGCCAGCAGCAGACGCAATCGGCTGTCGAAGCACTGATGCCGGCCTTCAGCCAGGGCCTTAAGCGCAACGCCTCCGATCCTTACGGCGTCGGCTCGTTCCTGCAGGCCATGGCGAACGGCCAGCACGCCAAATATTTCGACGACGCCTCCCGCGCCTTCTCGCCTCAGGGGGTCGATGAGGGCAATGGCATTTTGGGCCATCTGTTCGGCTCGAAGGATCTGTCACGGGCGGTCGCTGGCCAGGCGGCACAGGCCACAGGCATAGGCCAGGACGTGCTCAAGCAGATGCTGCCGGTGATTGCCTCGATGATCATGGGCGGGCTGTTCAAGCAGTCGACAGGGCAGATGCAGGCGGCCAGCGGTTTTGGCGGCGGCAACAATCCGCTCGGCGACATCATCGACCAGATGATGCGCCAATCTGGTGGAATGGGCGGGGGCGGAATGATGGGCGGCGGAGCGGCCCCTCAGCAAGCACCGCAGCAGACGCAAGCGCCCGACCCGTTCGACAATCCGTTCGGCAAGGTGCTGAAGGACATGTTCGGCGGCGGACAAGCGCAGCCGCAGCCCACCCAAAGTCAGCAGGCACCACAGCAAAGCCCATATGGCGACAACCCGCTGGGCAAGATCTTCGAACAGATGCTTGGCGCCGGGAGCCAGACCGCCACGCCAGCACCACAGCCACAACCACAGGAGCAGGCCGCGCCAAAGAACCCTTATGACGACCTGTTCGGCAAGATGTTCGAGTCCGGCCGCCAGCAGCGCGACGACTATCAAAAGGGCGTCGAATCGATCTTCGATCAGTTCAGCAAGGGCATGGACAGGCAGCGGTAAGGGAGTACGGCAGTAGGGCAATAGGGCAGTGACGTCTAACCCTACTGCCCTACTGCCCTACTGCCCTACTGCCCTATCCCAAAGAAAAAGCCCGGTCCTTGGGAGGACCGGGCAACGTGCAGGCAAGGCCGGAGGGGACCGGCTGGGAGTGGGGAGCCTGCGAAACTCAAGCGACGCGGCGGGCCATGGCCTCGACGTTTTCGCTGCGCGATTGCCTGATCGAGCGCAACCTGACGGTTGGGTCACTGGCAAAAGGCAGGTCGACAGCGACATACAGATCGCCACGGGTGAGCCCGACATCAGCCAGTTCAGCATCGGTCATCTCGCCAAGGCGATAAAAGGCGCGTCGGTTTTTCCAGGCGCGCAAGAGATCGGCGGTGTAATTGACGATACGCATCGCATTCACCGGCCGAGCCGCGGAATGCGTCGTCTCAGTGGAATGGTCGAGCGTGGTCATAGCGATCTCCCTTAGGGACAAACGGGTCCCTTCCGGCTGGCGTTCCTTTTTTCGCCGCACCGGTCCGATTCACATGCTTCATGTGGACGATGAGAGAGTGCTCTCGCCGTATTGATTAATCCAACGAATGTTTCTAATCTTTACTATCAATGTTCATGATGGAAACGACGATGGCCGCTCCGCTCGATCTTGACCAGCTTCACACCTTCATCTCCATCGTCGACACCGGCAGCTTCACGCGTGCCGCCGACGAGGTGCATCGCACGCAGTCGGCCGTGTCGATGCAGATGCGCCGTCTCGAGGACCGCATCGGCAAGGCGCTGTTCGAGAAGGAAGGGCGCATGAACAAGCTGACCGAGGATGGCGAACGGCTCCTGACCTATGCCAGGCGGCTTTTGCACCTCAACCGCGAAACGCTGGCCGCTTTCGACGATCGGGCGCTGGAAGGCACGATCCGCATCGGCGTGCCGGACGATTATGCCGACCGCTTCCTGCCCGAGATCATGGCGCGGTTTTCGCGCTCCAACCCGCGCGTCGAGCTCTCGGTCCTGTGCGAACCCACGGTCAATCTCGCCGACCAGATCCGCCGCGGCAATCTCGACATCGCGCTGGTGACGCAATGCGAGGACACCAGGCCAGCCGAGATCGTGCGCAATGAACCTCTGCTTTGGGTGTCGTCGTCGAGCCACATGGTGCATGAGGAAAAAATCCTGCCCATGGCCTTCGGCAGGCCGAACTGCCAGTGGCGGCGGACGGCAACCGAGATGCTCGATGCGTCGGGGCGCCAGTACCGCGTGCTGTTCACCAGCTGGTCGGCGACGGTCATTGCCGCAGCGGTTCTTTCAGGGCTCGCCGTTTCGGTGCTGGCCGAATGCGCATTGCGGCCGGGCATGCGCGTGCTTGGCGAAGCTGACGGGTTCAGGCCCCTGCCCGACTGCCGGATCGGCATCATGCGTGGCCATACCAGCCGGCCTGACATCGTCGATGCGCTTGCCCGCCACATCTCGGAAAGCCTCGACAACATCTCGGTGCCGACGACCGAAGAAACCGGCACGTTCGATTTCGCCGCCCTCGCGGCCACACGTGGGCGCCGGCTCAGGCCGAACCACATCATGCCGGGATGGTAGGCGACAACTGAGCGGCAAAGCTTGACGAGGGGGGCTACCCGGCCCTCAATCGCGCCATGAACGAACTTGCCACCGAATCACGCACCAACGCTGCCGAATACACCGTCAGCGAGATCTCCGGCGCGCTGAAGCGTACCGTCGAGGACGCTTTCGGCAATGTGCGGGTGCGCGGCGAAATATCAGGTTATCGTGGGCCGCATTCGTCGGGCCATGCCTATTTCTCGCTGAAGGACGACCGCGCCCGCATCGAAGCCGTGGTGTGGAAAGGCACGATGAGCCGGCTGAAATTCCGCCCCGAAGAAGGGATGGAGGTGATCGCCACCGGCAAGCTGACGACCTATCCCGGTTCATCGAAATACCAGATCGTCATCGAAAGTCTGGAGCCTGCGGGCGCCGGCGCGCTGATGGCATTGCTGGAGGAGCGCAAGCGCAAGCTTGCAGCCGAGGGCCTGTTCGACGACAGCCGCAAGCAGCTCTTGCCGTTCATGCCGCTGGTGATCGGCGTGGTGACCTCGCCGACCGGTGCCGTCATCCGCGACATCATCCATCGCATCAAGGATCGCTTTCCGCTGCATGTGCTGGTCTGGCCGGTACGCGTGCAGGGCGAGACCTCAGGCGCGGAAGTGGCCGCCGCCGTCAACGGCTTCAACGCGCTCGCCGATGGCGGTGCGATCCCGCAGCCCGACCTTTTGATCGTGGCGCGCGGTGGCGGCAGCCTCGAAGACCTCTGGGGCTTCAACGACGAGGCGCTGATCCGAGCGGTTGCCGCTTCCCACATCCCGGTCATTTCAGCCGTTGGCCATGAGACCGACTGGACGCTCATCGATCTTGCCGCCGACAGGCGCGCGCCGACGCCCACCGGTGCTGCCGAGCTTGCGGTGCCCGTCAAAGCCGAGCTTGAGGCGACACTTGCCAATCTTGGCGCACGGCTGCGCGGTGCTGTCTCACGCATGATCGACCGGCGCAGCCAGGCTGTGCGGGCAGCCGCCCGCGCCCTGCCGACGCCCGACCAGCTTCTGGCGCTGCCGCGCCGGCGCTTCGACGAAGCGACAAGCCGGCTTGGCCGGGCGCTGATGGTTGCCACCGAGCGCAAGCGCGCGCGGCTTTCCGCAGTGCGCCTGTCGCCAGCCACCTTGGCGC
Organism: Aminobacter sp. 01T433; assembly: GCF_056398585.1. Taxonomy (NCBI): domain Bacteria; kingdom Pseudomonadati; phylum Pseudomonadota; class Alphaproteobacteria; order Hyphomicrobiales; family Phyllobacteriaceae; genus Aminobacter; species Aminobacter sp. 01T433. The sequence continues at coordinate 77,264 of NZ_JBFTPR010000007.1, read as the reverse complement.
GGCGGATCGGTGAGACGCGGCGACATCTCGACCGCGACATGTTGCGCGCCGACGCAGCGCTACGGGCCATGGTGCGCGAAAAGCGCATCCGTTTCGATCGCACCCAAGGTCGGCTTTCGCCGGAGCCGCTGGTTCGGCGGCAAGAGGTCTATGGCCAACAGCTCGCCGCACTGGAACGGCGCGGAACGCTTGCGATCGGGCGCAGGCTCGAACGGGCGAGGACCGGACTTTCCCAGGCTGACCGGCTGATGGCAACGCTGTCGCACAAGGCGGTTCTGGCGCGCGGCTTTGCCCTGGTGCGCGATGCCGATGGTGCGGTGCTCAAGCGTGCCGCCGACATCGCCACGGGCGCTTCATTGTCGATCGAGTTTGCCGATGGAACAGCGAATGCCATCGCCACCAGTGGCGACGCCAAGCCCAAGCCGTTGGCCAAGCCCGTCGCCAAGGTCAAGGAACCCGGCAACCAGGGCAGCCTGTTTTAGGGTTAGTCGCCCACTGGCTTGGAAAGCACAGGCGGGACAAGCGGCGAAACGAACGGTGCGCTCCACGAGCCCCCAACGAAGAAGGCCGTCGGCCGCGTTTCAGGGGTAGCCGTGGTCGCGGGGTCCTTCGCCTCGATGGCCCCCGACAGGGCCAGCCCGCGCCCGACATAAGGCACGATGCCGGTCAGCCAGATGCGGTTGGTGGCAGTCCGTGCCTCGGCCTTGTCGATCTTGGCAACCCCGTTGGCGATCGTCGCCTTGAGCTCGACGCCATCAACGGGCACAGTGCCACCCTTGACTTCATCCAGCGAGAAGAAGCCGCCTTGCGAGGTGCGTTTCAGGAACGCCTGAAGGTCGATCCCGGCAATGGCGCCGACGCCGAAAGTGGCAGCCACCGAACCGTTGGCATTCTCAAGCAGTGCATTCCAGCTCAGGCCCGGTCCATTGAGGATCACAGACACGGTGCCACGGCCGATCGGCACGATATGGCTCATGCCCGCAGCGGCACCAAAGGCGCCACCATCGATGTCGGATGCCAGAAGCCGCATCTCGGCCTGCGTGCCGCCGGCCTTGCGATCGAAGCGGATGCTGGCCTGGACATTGCCACCGAAGGCTTCGGCGTCGGAAATGTCGAATGCGGCCAGGCCGCCCTTGACCTGCGCGGTTGCCGCGACCTCGGCGAGTGCGATGGAGCCGGCCGTCGCCTTGGTTGCCGAGAGCCGGAGATCGAGATTGATGCGGTCGGCGAAGCTCGTGTCGATCTGGGACGTGCCTGGATTATTCGTCGGCGCCATCGGCGCGAAGGACGAGGCGAAGGCCATCAGGTCGAGCGTGTCGAAGGCAAGCGTGCCCGAAATCGACGGCACCGGGCCGGCCAGCGACACGTCCAGGATGCCCATGCCGGGATTGCCGTCGAGCGTGACCTGGGCGTTCTCTATCTTGAGGCGCGACAGATCTCCGGTGACCTTGGAGGCGAGCGAGATCGAGCCGATTGGGCTGCCCGGAAGGACGCCGGGCTGCGACCATTCGAGCATCCGCCTGAGCGAAGGTGCCGACAGCTTGGCCTGACCTTCGACATGCATGTCGGCAGCCATGCTTATCGTGCCGTCGAAGGACGCCTCCACCGGCGCTGATTTCACCGAAGCAATGACAGGTGCGGTGCCGCCGGCGAACAGCACCAGCGGGCGCGGCGAGGACAGCTCGATCGCCACTTGTTCGCCGCGCCAGACCCCGCTGGCCGTCAGCTTTCCAGCCTTGTTGAGCGCCGGCAGGCTTGCCTTGCCGGTGAGGTCGCTCAAAAGGTCGGCCTCGCCCTCGGCCGCGACAGCCACGACACGGCCGTCGATAAACTCAACCGTGCCGAACTGGTCGGATGACAAGGTGCTCAGATCCGGTTCGGCCGGGTTGGCGGCGACGGTGGCCCGGGCGCTTTCGATCGCCCGACTGAGACGCCCGCCGCGCGATTGGGGAATCTCAAGAGCGCCATTTGCCAGGCGCTTGAGGCGAAGCGTCGGCCTGATGAAATGCGCATCGGAGAAATCGACATTGCCGCTCAAGGCTGAGAGCGCGGACAGTTCGATGTCGACACGCTCGGCCTCTATCACCGGCGAGCCTCCCGCGTCCTCCCAGTCCGTCAAGGTCACGTCGGTGAGGGTGGCCCGGAAGACCGGCCAGATTTCGATGTCGGGGGCGCCGTCGATCGAGACGCGAAATCCGCTCCACGCGCTCATCTCGAAAGCGATGCGGTCCTTGACGATCTGGGTGGAGGCGATGAACGGCAATGCCGCAACAGCGATGGCGATCAAGACGGCAATGCCGACGATCGCCCAGATGCTGCGCCTGAACAGTGGTGATGGCATGTTGCCCTTATGCTGCCCGTGCTGCGCGGATATGGGAATTGGGTGTAACCGAGACACGCGCCATTTCAAGTCTTTGTGGCCTGGCGATGACGTTTGCGCACAGCGCAATGGCTTAATTCGACATTACCTTGATCTGCTGCAATGCGACATGCATAACCATGCACGGTTCTGGGAGAGATGCCGATGACTGTTGAAACGCCGCTCTGGACGCCCTCGTCCGCGCAGGTAGCTGCGGCGCCGTTGATGGCGTTCATGGCTCAGGCGAGCCAACGCGCCGGCCGAAAATTCTCCAGTTTTGCCGATCTGCACGCCTGGTCGATCGCTGAGCGCGCGGCGTTCTGGGACCTGGTCTGGGATTTCTGCGGGGTCATCGGGCAAAAGGGCAGCCGCGTGCTGGTCGATGCCGACAAGATGCCGGGTGCGGCGTTCTTCCCCGATGCGAAGCTGAATTTCGCGGAGAACCTGTTGCGTGGTTCGGGCAGCCGCGAGGCGATCGTCTTCCGCGGCGAAGACAAGGTCGAGCGGCGGCTGAGCTGGGACGAGCTTTCAGCACTGGTGTCGCGGCTGCAGCAGCTGTTCGTTTCGCTCGGCGTCAAACAGGGCGACCGGATCGCGGCGATGATGCCCAACATGCCCGAGACTGTCGCAGCCATGCTGGCAGCGGCCTCGATCGGGGCGGTGTGGTCGTCGTGCTCGCCCGATTTCGGCGAACAAGGCGTGCTCGACCGCTTTGGCCAGATCGAACCGAAACTGTTCATCGTGCCTGACGGCTACTGGTATGCCACAAAACGCATCGATGTCAGCGAGAAGGTCGCGGCCGTGGCAAAGCGGCTGCCAAGTGCCGCCAAGGTGCTGGTGGTCGACTATCTCGGCGATGCCACGCAGGTGGCGTCAGGCATTGCCAAGGCTGAGGCGCTGGACGATGCGCTGGCGCCGTTCGTGGCAAAGCCGGTGACGTTTGAGCCCCTGCCGTTTTCGCACCCGCTCTACATCCTGTTTTCGTCAGGCACGACCGGCATCCCCAAATGCATCGTGCATTCGGCCGGCGGCACGCTCATCCAGCATCTCAAGGAACAACGCCTGCATGCCGGGCTGAAATCCGGCGACCGCTTCTTCTACTTCACCACCTGCGGCTGGATGATGTGGAACTGGCTGGTGTCGGGCCTGGCCTCGGAAGCGACGTTGTTGCTCTATGACGGCTCGCCTTTCCACCCCGACGGCAATGTGCTGTTCGACTTCGCCCAGGCCGAGGGCATGACCTATTTCGGCACCTCGGCGAAATTCATCGATTCCGTGCGCAAGGCCGGCTTGAGGCCGATCGACAGCCACGATCTTTCCACGGTCCGCACCATCTCGTCGACCGGCTCGCCCTTGTCGCCGGAAGGTTTTGCCTTCGTCTATGAAGGCATCAAGAAGGACGTCCATCTCGCCTCGATTTCGGGCGGCACCGACATCGTTTCGTGCTTTGTGCTCGGCGTGCCGACCGAACCAGTGTGGTCGGGCGAGATCCAGGGTGCTGGCCTCGGCCTCGCCGTCGACGTCTGGGACGACAACGGCAAGCCGGTGCGCCAGGAGAAAGGCGAACTCGTCTGTACCAAAGCCTTCCCGGCGATGCCGATCGGCTTCTGGAACGACTTGGACGGGAAAAAATACCACGCCGCCTATTTCGAGCGTTTCGACAATGTCTGGTGCCATGGCGACTTCGCCGAATGGACTGTTCATGGCGGCATGATCATCCATGGCCGGTCCGATGCGACGCTCAATCCAGGCGGAGTGCGCATCGGTACCGCCGAGATCTACAACCAGGTCGAGCAGATGGACGAGATTGCCGAGGCGATCTGCATCGGCCAGGACTGGGACGACGACGTCCGGGTCGTGCTGTTTGTGCGCCTGGCGCCCAACATCACTCTCGACGAGGGGCTAGAGAAGCGCATCCGTGCCAAGATCAAGATCGGCGCCAGCCCGCGCCACGTGCCGGCGCGCATCGTCTCCGTCACAGACATCCCGCGCACTAAATCCGGCAAGATCACCGAACTTGCCGTCCGCGACATCGTCCACCACCGCGCCGTCAAGAACAAGGAAGCGCTCGCCAATCCCGAGGCACTGGAGCTTTATCGCGACATTCCAGCACTGCAAAAATGAGCGCATGGCGCCCGTATGCTTAACGAAAGGTGAAGTGTAAATTTACCTAGACTTCAGGAGTGGTACACTTTCGTAAACTTTTCATTATCCAGGTAAGGAGCTGTTAATGTTCGGGGCCGATATTCGTGCCTAACTTGAGGGAGAAATCCCTTTCCTCGCCTTCGAGGATAGCCGTTTGCTCAAGTCCCCGTTGAAACAGCATCTCCTTTAAGGCGCCCGATCAGGCGCCTTTTTCTTTGGCTGAAGTGGCGAGAATTTAGAGCGAGGCCTCGGCGTCGCGTACCAGCGCACCGGAAAGCAGCACCACCGGCACCATCGCCGTGATGATGATGACGATCGCAGCGACTGCCCCCTCCTCCGGTACGCCGCGCGAGGCGTTTTCGTAGACATGGGTGGCAAGCGTGCTGAAGCCGAAGGGCCTGAGCAGGATCGTCGCCGACAGTTCCTTGACGGTATCGACGAAGACCAGCACGGCAGCGGTGAGGATGGCCGGCTTGAGCAGCGGCAGCAGCACGCTTGTGGCACTTTGCGCCGGTGTCTTGCCCAGGCTGCGCGCCGCCTCGTCGAGGCTGCCGGGCAGCTTTTCCATGCCGGAGCGCACAGCACCTTCGGCAAGCGCGACGAAGCGGATGGTGCAGGCAAGAATGACGGCGGCGGCAGAGCCGGTGAGCAGAAGCCCGGTTGAAAAGCCGAGATAGGCGCGGGCGAAAGCGTCGATCGAATTGTCGAAGCGCGCGAGCACAAAGAGCAGACCGAGGCCTAGAATGCCGCCGGGCAAAGCATAGCCCACCGACGCCAGCCGCACTGTAGCGGCCATGGCGCGGGTCTTGGACAGGCGCTGGGCGTTCAGCAGAAACAGCGCGATGGCAACGGTGATGGCGGCGGTGAGCGATGCGGTCATCAGGCTATTGAGGAATGCGCGCGCCACATCTGGCGACGCGAACTGTTCAAGCCGGCGCGAGGCATATTGGCCGAAAATGGCGATCGGCACGCCGAAGCCGCTGAGGATCGGCAGTAGTACGGCAACCGGCAATGCAAAGCGCGTCCAGCCCTTGAGCGCCACCCTCGGCGGATGAACCTTGAGATGGGTGCCCCGACCGGCATGAAAGCGCTGGCGCCTTCGCGCCCATTGCTCGGCGACAAGCAGCAACACGACGAGAACCAGCATCAGCAGCGCGATCTGCGCTCCGCCTTCCAGGCTGCCACGGTTGAGCCAGGTTGTGTAGACCGCGACGGTCAGCGTGCGGACGCCGAAATATTCGGCAGCGCCGATATCGTTGATCGTTTCCATCAATACCAAAGCAACGCCGGCAACGATGGCCGGACGCGCAACAGGCAAGAGCACGCGCCAGAACACTCGCGCCGGACGGGCACCCAACGTGCGGGCGACATCGGCGATGTTGCGACCCTGCATGAGGAAGACGATGCGCGTGGTGAGATAGACGTAGGGGTAGAGCACCGAAGCGAGCACAAAGGCTGTGCCCCAGGTCGAGCGAATGTCGGGAAACCAGTAGTCGCGGATGGTCTGGAAGCCGAAGATTTCACGGACCAGGCTCTGCACCGGCCCTTGGTAATGGAAGAATTCGCCGAAGGCGTAGGCCGCGAGATAAGGCGGCACGGCAAGCGGCAGCACCAGCGCCCATGACAAGATGCGGCGGAAGGGAAAATCGTATGCGACGACCGCCCAGGCACAGGCAACACCCGCGACCGAGGTCAGTGCGGCCACCATGGCCAGCAGCGCAAGCGTCGTACGCGTCGCGCCCGGAAGGACGTTTGCGATCAGATGCGGCCAGTCCTCGCCGGTGCCCGAAAACGCAACGAAGACGAGCGACAGCACCGGCAGGATGACGACAATGCCGACGGCAAGCGCCAGCGTGCCGATCAAAGGATGGCGCAGACGTTTGACGGGCAAGGCTCGGACGTTCGCGGCAAAAGCCACGCCAGAAACACCACCATTTGCTCCGCCAGTCGTCGGCAAGGCAACTTCCTTGTAATGCGGAAAAGCCGGGCTGATTGCCCGGCCCGGCTCTTCCTCAGAAATCTGACCGCCCGATCAGCTGTTCGGGCCGTCGTCGAGACCGACGCGATCGACCATTTCGGACGCCGCCTTGCGGCCCTTGGCGATGTCGACCAGCGGCAGTGTGTCGGCGTTGAGCGTACCGAAGGCCTTGACCGTCTCGGACGGCTCAAGGCCCGGCTCTACCGGATATTCGTAGTTCTTTTCGGCGTAGACCTGCTGTGCCTTGTGGCTGGCCAGGAAGCGGATCAGCTTGACGGCATCATCACGATGCGGCGCGTACTTGGCCAGTGCTGCACCCGAGATATTGACGTGGGTCAGGCCGTTTTCCCAGGTCGGGAAGAGCACATTGATGGCGTTGCCCCATTCCTTTTCCTTGGGGTCCTTCTCGTTGTTGCGCATAAGGCCGACATAGTAGGTGTTGCCGATGGCAATGTCGCACTCGCCGGCGGCAATGGCGCCAGCCTGCGGACGATCGCCGCCGTCGGGCTTCTTGGCCAGATTGGCCTTGAGGCCCTTCATCCACTCTTCGGTCTTCTCCGGACCCCAATGGGCGATCGCCGACGAGAAGAGCGCGAGATTGTAGTCATGCTGGCCCGAGCGCATGCAGATCTTGCCCTTCCACTTGGGATCGGCGAGGTCAGCATAGGTGATGGCCGTGTCCTTGACGCGGTCCTTCGAGGCATAAATGACGCGGGCGCGCTTGGTCACACCGAACCAGTTGCCTTCGGGATCGCGATATTCGGCCGGCAGCAGCTTGTTGATCTCTTCATCGACCAGCGGCTGGGTGACGCCCTTTTCCTTGGCCGACGTGAGACGAGCGATATCGACAGTCATGATGACGTCGGCGGGCGAGTTCTGACCTTCGGCCAGGACGCGTTCCTCAAGACCCTTGTCGAGGAACAGCACTTCGGTCTTGATGCCGGTTTCGGCCGTGAAGGCATCGAGAACAGGCTTGATCAGGTCAGGCTGGCGATAGGTGTAAATGTTGACGACACCATCGGCGAGCGCCGACGTAGTGAAGAGCGCCGCAACCGCAAAAGCGTAGCCGGCAATCGCCGACCGGGCGTTGTTGATCTTCATTTTTCTCTCCTGGCCAAAGGGGTCAAAGTCCCTCGAGGAACAAGTCAAAGCCTCGGTTTCGAGGCTGTCTCCCCTATGGTCATTGTGAGACTTCCAGTCAAGTTTAAAGGTCAATCTTTTCAATAGTTTAGAATTATTCTAAACTGGATTGTTTCGCACCGGATTCAATGGCTTGTTCAACAAATTCTAACAATCGCCGAGGCAGGTCACGCCAATGTGCACAAAATGTCGCACCCTGCCGTCCTGGCGTTATTCGGCAAGCACCCGCGTCGAGGGGAATGTCACCTCGACCAGAGTGCCCTCGCCCGGCGTCGATGCAATGGCAAAGCGGGCGCGATTGGCCTCGACCATCGCCTTGGTCAGCGGCAGGCCGAGGCCAGTGCCGTCGCCGCGCGTGCGCTTCAGCGAATTGATCTGCTTGAACGGCTTCAGCGCCTGTTCGATCTCGGCCTGGCTCATGCCGATGCCGGTGTCGCGTACCCGCATGACGATGTCGCCGGATGTCTCGTAGGCGGTGGAAACGATGACCTGGCCGCCGGCCTGGGTGTAACGCACAGCATTGGACAGGATATTGAGCGCGATCTGGCGGATGCTGCGCCGGTCGGCAACGATCTCCGGCAGGCGCGACGCGAAGCTCGAACGAATGATGACGCGCTCACGATTGGCTTGGGGCTGCATCATGGCGACGGTCTCGGCCAGCGTGTCGTTGAGCGACACCGCCTCATAGTCCATCTCCTGCTGCCCAGCCTCGATCTTCGAGATATCGAGCAGGTCATTGACCAGCGATAGCACGTGATTGCCCGAGCGGTTGATGTCGCGGAGATAGTCGCGGTAACGGTCATTGGCGACGGGGCCGAACTTCTCATCGACCATCAGCTCGGAGAAGCCGATGATAGCGTTGAGCGGCGTGCGGATCTCGTGGCTGATACGGGCGAGGAAATCGGACTTCTGCGACGACGAGCGCTCGGCCAAGGCGCGCGCCTGGGTCAGTTCTTCCTCAGCGCGCTTCCACTGGGTGATGTCGCGAACCACGGCGCAAAAGCCGCTCTCGTTGGGCAGACGCCCAATGGTCATGAACAACGGGATGAAACGCCCTTGCGACTCGCGGCCGATCACCTCGCGGCCATCATTGAGCACGCTTGCAACGCCGTGGTCGGAAAGGCCAACAAGATAGTCGCGCGCGGCGCGCTGGCTCTCGATGGCGAAAAGCGAATAGAACGGCTTGCCTGTAACCTCGTCGCTGTCGAAGCCAAATAGAGCTTCCGCAGGCCGGCTGATCGAACGAATGGTGCCATCGCGGTCGATAAGGACGACGCCGTCAGTCGCTGTGTCGATGATGGTGCGCATCTCAGCGAGGCGCTCTTCGAGTTCGACCACCTGCTCGGAAGCATCCTCGATATCGTCGTCGCCGCTGATGCGGCGCACGACCAGCATCAACGCCTTGCCATCCTGCCACGGCACGGACCGAAGCACCGCTTCGATCGGAAACTCCTCGCCGTCGCGGGTCTTCAACCTGAGGTCATGGTCCGAGCCCGGTTCGTCGCCGTAGCTTTCGGCAAAAAGCGCGTCGAGGCCACCGGCCTGCGCCAGCTCGTCAACAGAGGCGTATCCCGTCAGGTCGAGGAACTCGGCGTTAGCGTAGTGGAGCACATCGCCGGCATGGATCAGTACCGGCACCGGCAGTTGCTCGAGAATCGGCGCGTCGACAGGGGTGTCGCGCCCCGCGGCGAAGGACGGAATGACGTCTTCGGTGCGAAGAGGCGGCTTTTCGGGCTCGTCGCGTTCGACATCGGCCTGTTCGAAGGCATCAGATGGACGGACGGACGACAGTGTGACGATTTCGGCGCTCTCGGTCCCCAATTGCTCGACAGGTGCCGACTCAGTCTCAGGCGTTGCGGGCTCTGCTGTTTCAGAAGTCGGCAGACGTGCCTCAGGCTCAGCAGCCACAGATGCATGCTCGGCGATTTCAGCAGCGGCGGCTTCCGAATAGGCCGCGATCTCGGCCGATGCCGCTTCGCCATTCTTCTCGGTGTCGGACGTCTCCGCCGCCTGGGCGTCGCTGACCGCTGCGGACGCCGATTGCTGCCTTGCAGCCACGATCTCGTTTGCTCGCTTCAACTTCTCGCCGATTTCGCGGAAGGCGCTGCGCTCGACGCTGGATAGCCCCTTGCCATTGGCAGGCTCTTCCACCGCTGCCGGCCGATGTTCGGCAAGCCGGATCACCTTGTCGGAATAGCGGCGGTCCTGCGTGGGTCCGACCTCGAGCGCTGGCACTTCACCGGCAAAAGGATCTGCCAGCCCCTCGGTCCCGACAGGAACCTCCTCGACAGGCTGTTGCGGACTTTCGGCTTCCGGCTGCCCGGGTTCCGGCTGCTTGGCCCCGGGTTGCACGACATCAGGCAGGCTTGCCTGCGTGATGGGCGATTCGACTGCGGCGGGCTCATCAGCGGAAGGCTGCTCGGCAATGTCTGCGACTTGTGGCTCGGCCTCTTCGGCATGTTTGCCATTGGGCACCAGCGCCAGGCCGATGCGCTCATGATCGAGGACAGCTTCTCCGGGGCGCGCTACGCCGAAGCCGCGAAACCCTTCGAACGTGCGGTCGCGGCCATAGACCGGCAAGGCGGCAAGATCGACGGGAATACGCTTGTCGGAGCCAGCGACCGGCCACAGCACCGAGCGGCCGGACCAGGTGTCGCGGCGCTGCAGGAGGCCGGCGATTTCGCCTGATGGGTCGAGCTCGAAGGTATTCGACACATCCTGGAAACGGCGTCCGACGACATCGGCGGCATGTTCGCCCACGACTGCGGCGAATTCGGGCGAAATCGCGCTGAAGCGGCTTTCGGCGTCGGTGCGCCAGACGAAGCGAACCGGCGCGGCCGAGCGGTCGGTTAGCGGTTTTGCCTGTGCCTGCTGGGGCTGCGTCGGCAAAGCCTCGGCGGCCGCTACTACTGCGGCAGGCTCCTCGACAGGCTTCAAGGCCGCAACCGGCTCTACAACTGGTTCAGGGAGGGAAGCCGGCTCATCGGCTGGCACCTCTGTCACCACTGATACAACAGGTGTTTCAGTCTGCTTGGCAGCCATCGCTCGAACAGTGGCACCCGCCTGGCTTTCGCGTTCCTCGGGGCTGAAATACCAATGATCGTGATCGGCATCCCCCTGAGGATGCACTGTTGTTGGCGATGATGCCGACGCTTCGTCACGGGGGCGCTCGCTGGGCGCAGTGGGCGCCATCACCAAAGGCGCGTCCGCCTCCTGGTCGGCGTCGTCCATCGACTCGAGGCGCTCGTCGACGACGACAAGCAGGTGCCGCGCCGGATCGTCGCTCAACCGCGCCAGCCCGGCCGGCAGGTAGCCGCCAGTGGCGGGGATCGCCCGCTTGATGATGCGGTCACGCTCGCGAGCCACTGATGAGACCAGTCCGGCAAGCGTGGAAGTGGCAATACCAAGTTCGGCAAAGCCGTCGGTCGCAGCTTCAATCTCGCCGCCGCCATCGACAAAGGCGAGAAAATGGCCCGGCTCGGTGAAACCCTTGATGGCGTTTGCGGCAATGTCCCTTGAACCGCGCGAGCTGGCTTGAGCTGCCGGCACCGCAAGCATGATCGCAGTTGCGCCATCAGGCAGCCGAACCGAGCTTGCCGCGAAGGCGACAGCGCTGCTGGTCATGCCGGATGCCACGCGAACCATGATCGATCGGTCGCGGCCGATCTCGGGGAATCCGGAGGTGGCGGCGATCTGGCGGCGGGCGGCCATACCCAGACGCGCGGGCGCTCCGATCACCGCATCGATGTCGTCATAGCCGAGCACGGCAGCACCGGGACCATTGGCCCAGAGCACCTGCTCAAGATCGACCGACAGAACGACGATAGCGTCGCCCGCAGCGAAACGCTGCCTGACACGATCGACCACCGCGACGTCGATAAAGGAATAGGCTGCTGACGGCATTCACATAACCCGCAAGGCACGCATTCTCGTAATTAATGCTTTGTTAATAAAAGCCGTCATCGCCCAGGTCTAGCAAACAGGTGCACCATAGCGGCATTATTCTCGCCACGTGGTTAACCCCAGCGGATCAAAATGGTGCACTGCAACATGGATATTGCAATGCACCATAAAATGCCCTATATGGAGCATGCGAATAAACGAGACGGGTGACAACACCCCGTCCAGTCCACAGGGTGAGACAATGTCCAAGACCAAGACCGCAGAATTCGCAGATACCATTGAAATGCCGAGCTTTGACGTTTCCAAGGCCTCCGACCAGTTCCGCGTCTTCGCCGAAAAGGGCGTCGAGCAGTCCAAGGAAGCTTACACCAAGCTCAAGAGCGGTGCCGAAGAGGCGCAGAAGACCATCGAGACAAGCTACGAGACCGCCCGCAGCGTGACCAACGAGCTGTCGCTCAAGGCGATTGCCGCGCTCCGCACCAATGCCGAGGCCGGTTTCTCGCATCTCGAAGCTCTGGCCGGCGCCAAGACGCTGTCGGAAGTCATCGAGTTGCAGACCTCTTATCTGCGCGGCCGCGTCGAGCAGACCGTCGAGCAGGCCAAGGAATTCCAGGCAGTTGCCTCGAAGGCCGCCGAAGACGTTTCGAAGCCGGTCAAGACCGCTTTCGAAAAGGCACTGAAAGACCTCAAGGCCGCTTGATAGCGCCTGAAGCAGATACCCGGCGGGCGGTTCCTCCTCCCTCTGCCTGTCGGGCGAAGCGGCCAGCACCTCCTCCCGCTGGTCATTACAGGAAAAGGCCGGCTCCTCCCGCCGGCCTTTTTCTTTTTTCGCGGTGCCGAAACGCCTGAAATCAACGACTTCCCACAGGCAGCGCAAATCGCCGCAGTGGATTATGCGCAAAGCTCTTGAAATGCGTTCGAAGAGTCCGTATTGACGCCGCACCAACAGGTACGCGGTTGTAGCTCAGTTGGTTAGAGCGCCGGATTGTGGATCCGGAGGTCGGTGGTTCGAGCCCACCCAACCGTACCATTTTTCTTCCAACAAAATCGGACACATAGTTAGCCACCGCCAATCGGCGAGGCGATTTCCGTGCCGCACTGTGTTGCAAATCGATTTCCAGAGATTGCTGCTGGCGACGGCCAAGCGACATGCATCGCAGCAGGGTTGGCCGAATCGCCAGGGCCAATGGCTAGCCGACGATCATGCATCGGTACCGGTGGCTGAGATGTCGTGAAGTTGCGGTGGGAGAGCGCCGCTCAAGCAAAGCCGTGGGCTCCCTCCCACCAGTTGCGCCAGCCCCATGCCCCGCAACAGCCCAATTTACCACCTGTCCCAGCGCAGCGCTATCGACGCACGGTTTGTTGATCGCTGATGGGGCGCCAAGGAGACGGCGAGTGGAGCCTCTCGGGCTTTGGGGGCTGGGGTAGAGGCCCCACTCACGCATTTTGTTGCCGGCAAATGCGCTGGGTGAACGCACCAGACAACAAAGGCAGCTTAACACCTCGTCGGGGGTATGCGCGAATCACACGTTTGAAGGAGCCTCGACCCAGCTTCTGGTGTCGGAACTGCAATCTGCCCACTCAGACAGGCATCAATGCAAAACGGCGCACTTCGGTCGAAGCGCGCCGTTTTTGTCCCCCAAAGGACAGTTAGTCAGAACTGGCGGGGTGGTGTTAGCGGCAAGGAGCCTCGTAGCTCATGGGATTGCCGTTGCGGTCGTACATCGGACGGCCGCGGCTATCCAACTGCTGGTAGCGGCATTGGCCCGGAGCCGTGCCAGCACCGATCATGGCGCCGGCGAGACCGCCGATGACCGCGCCCGCGACAGTCGCGCCGGTGTTGCCGCCGATGGCCTGGCCAACGAGTGCGCCACCGGCTGCGCCAACGGCACCGCCGCCCAAGGCACGTTCCTGCGGGGTGTTACAGGCCGCTGCGGCCAATGCGACGAAAGACAAAACTGCGGCCGTAGCCATAAAACGTGTCATGTACCCTACTCCTCAAGATTATCGCCACGACGCTATCATGGCGACTTTGGCTTATCCAGTGGCATATCCTTGGAAAGCCTGACCTTTTGGGCTTTCCACGACCTTGCATTTCCATTTTTGGCCGCTTGTGCCCGGCGTTGCTGACGGCTGGGCTGCGTGCCGGCTTACCCCCGTTGCGCGGCCTGCTCGTCGCGCAGGCGCTGGACCTCGCGCTGCTTGTTGACCAGCGAGGCGGCAATGACACCAACGGCGACGATAGCGATCAGGATGGTACAGGCAGCATTGATCTCGGGCGTCACGCCAAGCCGCACCTGGCTGTAGATCTTCATCGGCAGGGTTGTTGCGCCCGGACCCGAAGTGAAGCTCGAAATCACCAGATCGTCGATGGACAGGGTAAAGGCCAGCATCCAGCCAGAGATGATGGCCGGCAAGATCACCGGCAGCGTGATCTGGAAGAAGGTTTTCACCGGCGGAGCCCCCAGATCCATTGCCGCCTCTTCGAGCGAACGGTCGAAAGTGACCAGCCGCGACTGCACCACGACCGCGACAAAGCACATCGAAAAGGTGATGTGGGCGAGCGTGAGCGTGAAGAAACCGCGATCGAGCCCGACAGCGACGAACAGCAAAAGCAGCGACAGGCCGGTGATGACTTCCGGCATGACCAGCGGGGCAAACACCATGCCCGAAAACAGCACCCTGCCCTTAAACCGGGTGTAGCGGGTCAACGCCAAGGCAGCGAGCGTGCCGAGCACGGTGGCAAGTGTCGCCGAGATCAGGCCGACACGGATGGTCACCCATGCGGCATCCATCAGGCCCTGATTGTGAAACAGCGAGACATACCATTTGGTCGAGAACCCACCCCAAACAGTGACAAGCTTGGATTCGTTGAAGGAAAAGACGACCAGCAGCACGATGGGCAGATAGAGGAAGGCAAAGCCCAAAACGATGGCTGAGATGTTGAAGCGGCTCCAGCTCGAATTCATCTCAGCGCTCCTGTTCCTGGGCGCGTGCCTGCGCCTGCTGGAAAAACATGATCGGCACGACGAGAAGCAGAAGCAGGATCACCGCCACGGCCGAGGCCACAGGCCAGTCGCGATTGGCGAAGAACTCGTTCCACAGGGTCTTGCCGATCATCAGCGTCTGCGAACCGCCAAGCAGGTCGGGAATGACGAACTCGCCCACTGCTGGAATGAACACCAGCAGGCAGCCGGCGATGACGCCGGGCAATGACAGCGGGAAGGTAATCTTCCAGAAGGCGGTGATTGGCGGGCAGCCAAGGTCCTGTGCCGCCTCGATCAGCGAATAATCCATCTTCTCGAGCGCCGAATAGAGCGGCAGGATCATGAATGGCAGATAGGAATAGACGATACCGATGAAGATCGCCGTATGGGTGTTGAGGATCACCAGCGGCTCGTCGATGACGCCGGTGGCGAGCAGGAACTGGTTGAGCAGGCCCTCGGGCTTGAGGATACCGATCCAGGCGTAGACCCGGATCAGGAAGCTGGTCCAGAACGGCAGGATGACCAGCATCAGCAGCGTCGGACGGATGGTCGCCGGCGCACGTGCCATGCCGTAGGCGATCGGATAACCGACAAGCAGCGCCAGGAACGTCGAGATCCCCGCGATGATGACGCTTGAGACATAGGCGTTGAAGTAGAGCGCGTCCTGCGTCAGCCAAAGATAGTTGTCGAAGCTGAACTCGCCGATCTGCGACATCAGGCCGGAAAAGCCGTCGGAAAGGCTAAGCACCGGCGTGTAGGGCGGCATGGCGATCGCGGTGGTCGACAGCGATATCTTGAAGACGATGAAGAAGGGAATGAGGAAGAAAAACAGCAGCCAGAGATAAGGAACGATGATGACGAGGCGATCGGTGACGGCCGAAAGGGGGCGTTTCATCTCTCCACCTATCGCGTCAGAACGACGCCGGCGTCGTTGCGGAAGGAGATCCACGCCTTGTCGTCCCAGCTGAGCGGGTCTTCGGTGGCGCGCGTCGCGTTGAGCGAACTCGCCTTGACCACCTGACCGTTGCCGAGCTGGACATGGAAGATGGTCATGTCGCCGAGATAGGCGATGTCGTAGATTTCGCCTTCCATGACATTGTCGCTGCCTTCCGGCTTCTTCGACGAAACCTTGATCTTCTCGGGTCGGATGGCGAAAGCAACTTCGCTGCCCGCCGGGGCATCGCCGGCATTGGCGGTGCGGATGCTCACGCCATTGGCGCTGGCGATGGTCGCACCCATGCCATCGCGGTCGGCGACCTTGCCTTCGAACATGTTGATGTTGCCAACGAAGTCGGCGACGAAGCGAGATCCCGGCGCCTCGTAGACCTCGGCTGGCGTCGCCACCTGCATCACCTCGCCCTTGTCGATGATGGCGATGCGGTCGGCCATGGTCATGGCCTCTTCCTGGTCGTGGGTGACGACGACGAAGGTCAGGCCAAGCGTCTGCTGCAGGTCCATCAGCTCGAACTGGGTTTCCTCGCGCAGCTTCTTGTCGAGCGCACCGAGCGGCTCGTCGAGCAACAGAACCTTGGGCCGCTTGGCAACAGCCCGGGCAAGGGCGACGCGCTGGCGCTGGCCACCCGACAGCTGATGCGGCTTGCGCTTGGCGAACTGGCCAAGCTTGACCAGCTTGAGCATGTCGGCGACGCGCGTTTCGATCTCGGCCTTGGGCATGCCGTCCTGCTTGAGGCCGAACGCGATATTCTGCTCGACCGTCATGTGCGGGAACAGCGCGTAGGACTGGAACATCATGTTGACCGGCCGCCGATAGGGCGGGATGCCGCGCAGGTCCTGGCCGTCGAGCAGGATCTGGCCGGACGTCGGCTCCTCGAAGCCGGCGAGCATGCGCAGCAGCGTCGACTTCCCGCAGCCCGAAGCGCCGAGGAGCGCGAAGAATTCGCGCTCGTAGATCGACAGCGAGAGGTTGTTGACGGCGGTGAAGTCACCGAAGCGCTTGGTGACGTTCTTGAATTGAATGTAGGGCTTGGCGTCAGGCTGGTTCCAGGGCGCAAATTCCCTGCGGATGTTGCCGAGCGATTTCATGTCCCTCTCCGTCCCTGCCCCGGTAAAAAATCCCGGCGCCGATGGCGCCGGGACAGTCCCTACAATTATTGCCCTGTGACGATCTTGGTCCAGCTGCGGGTCACCGCGCGCTGGGTCTTGGGATCGTATGGTGCGACGGTGAAGAGCTTCGCCAGCATCGCCTCATCGGGGAAGATCGCCGGATCGCCAACGATGCCCTTATCGATGAACTGCTGCGACGCCTTGTTGCCGTTGGCGTAGAAGATGTAGTTGGACGCCTTGGCCGCGACTTCCGGCTTCATCATGTAGTTGATGAATTCATGCGCCTCGGCAACGTGCTTGGCGTCAGCCGGGATCGCCATCTGGTCGAACCACATCTCCGCGCCTTCCTTGGGAATGACGTAATCGACGACGACGCCCTGATCCGCTTCAGCCGCACGGTCGCGCGCCTGGAAGACGTCACCCGACCAGCCAACGGCGAGACAGATATCGCCATTGGCGAGCGCGTTGATGTATTCCGACGAGTGGAACTTGCGGATCGACGGCCGCACCTTGAGCAGCGCTTCCTCCGCCTTTGACAGGTCGTCGAGCGCTGTCGATTGCGGCTTGAGACCGAGATACATCAGCGTCGTGGGGATGATGTCGGTTGGCGAATCCAAGACATAGACGCCGCAATCGGCCAGCTTGGCGAGCTGTTCAGGCTTGAAGACGACATCCCAGCTGTCGATCTTGTCGATGCCGAGGGCTTCCTTGATCTTCTTTTGGTTGTAGCCGATGCCGACCGTGCCCCACATGTAGTTGACCGAGTATTCGTTGCCCGGATCGTAGGCGGCGGTGCGCTCGGTGACCACGTCCCACATGTTGGCAAGGTTGGGCAGCTTGGACTTGTCGAGCTTCTGGTAGACGCCCGCCTGGATCTGGCGCGCCAAGAAGGGACTGGCAGTCGGCACCACCACATCGTAGCCGCTGCCGCCGGCAAGCAGCTTGGTTTCAAGAATCTCGTTGGAATCATAGACGTCGTAGACGACCTTGATGCCGGTTTCCTTGGTGAAGTCTTCGATGATCGAGGAGTCGATATAGTCCGACCAGTTGTAGACGTTGACGACCCGTTCCTGGGCGTTTGCCGAGGTCGCGATAATGGCAACAAGGGCTGACGCGGCGGTCAGCCAAAGCGCTCTACGGTTCATGACATTCTCCTTTGTGGACGCGCCCATCCCGGCAGCATCCTGATCCCTGTGCAAAATCGAGTGACGAAGGTAGCGCGCTCCCGCCGGCTTGCAGCGCGGCGCAAACGTTCTGGCGATTTACAGCTACGGACACCGAAGCCCCGGCAGTGGAACCTGGCAAGATACGCCTGTGTTGTTGTTGTTGTTACCCTCAAGTCGCAGCCTGCCCGCCGGACAGCAGGATTGTCAATGGTAAACAATACATTGATCAATCAGGGACAGGCATGCCTGTCACACCCGGCCTCTGGGGCCTCGCCTGGCGTCTGAATTCCAATGTCAGATGCACCAGCAAAGCCGTGAAAATGACCGCGCCGCCGGTGATGGTGCGAACCGACGGTACCTCGCCGTGGATAAGCCAGACCCAAATCGGGCCGAGCAGCGGCTCGAAGGTACCGATCAGGGCGGCAACGGCGGCCGGAATGAGCCGCGCACCAGTGGCGAAGCATGCAAGGCCAAGGCCGAGATTGATCACGCCAAATGCAATCAGGTACCCCATGTCGCGCGGCGACACGGCCAGCATCGAGGCCTGCGTTGCGGCAAAGGTGGCGGCGATCAAAGTTCCGAGGCAGGTCGCGGGTGTCATGCGCACATGGGCGAAGCGACGGGTGATAACTGTAGCGATGGAAAACACCACGGCGATCAGCAAGGCGAGACTGTCGCCGACCGGCGAGACCTGGCCGCTGAACGATTCGGAGACCATGATGGCGACGCCTGAGATGACCGCCAAAATCGCCACCCACGTGGCGACGGCCACGCGCTCTCGAAACAGAACCCAGGCAAACAAGGCCGCCAGCAGCGGCACGCCTGCCTGCATCAACAGGATGTTGGCAACGGTGGTGTAGGAAAGGGCTACGACAAACGAGGTCGAGGCGGTGGCGAAGCATATCCCCACCAACAGGCCCGGCAGGCCCATGTCGCGGAAAAGTTTCAGCGTTCCCCGCAGGCCGTCGCGCCAGACCATGAAGGCCAGCAGGAAGGCCGCGGCCCAGACCGAGCGCCAGAACACCACCGTCCAGCTGTCGGGTTCCTCGATGAAGCGAGCAATGGACCCGCCCAGGCTCCACATCAGTGCCGACATGAACACCAGGAATACGCCGAGACGCTCCTCGCCTCGCGAGACGTGCGGCGTGGCGCCTGTTGGCGATGGCGGAGCGGCGAGATCTGTCATGGCGCTAATCTCGACGACTTGCGAGCGGCACGATGCGCTCTAAACGACTGGGGCTTGTGCGTTCGCGTAACGCAAAGCGGCCTTTGCGGCGAGGTCCAGCGATCCGATCCCGTTGTGGCACAAGCGAAGCACGACTGCCGAGCCAAAATGCCAGACGCCCTTTCAAAGTTTCAAATTAGCGCTTGACCTCAATATTAGTTGAGGTTTTACAGACGAGGCTCCTGCAAGAAATGAAACGGAGCCACCCCGAAAATGCCTCAGAAAATCAAGCTCGCCTTGATCTATGGCAGCGCCCGCGAAGGCCGCTTCTGCGACACCGTCGTCAATTGGGCCGCAACCGAGATTCGCGGCCACCAGCAGTTCGACATCGATCTGATCGACCCGCGCGAGCTTGCCAATAATCGTGCCGATGTCGCGCGCCGCTTGGGCGCGGCCGACGCGTTCATCGTGGTGACGCCCGAATACAATCATGGCTACACCGCCGACCTCAAGGCACTGATCGACGCCCACAGCGTGGAGTGGCAAGCCAAGCCGCTGGCCTTCGTGTCGTATGGCGGAATCTCGGGTGGGCTGCGGGCCATCGAACAGTTGCGCCTGGTCTTCGCCGAGCTTCATGTCGTGGCGATCCGAGACACGGTCAGCTTTGCCTTCGCCTCGAGACAATTCGACGCCACCGGCGCGCTGATAGAACCGCGAGACGCACGCAAGGCGATGTCGGTTCTGCTCGCGCGCCTGCAATGGTGGGCGATCAATCTTCGTGAGGCCCGCACCAACAAGCCCTTTATCGAGGTGGCGGCATGACCATGGCGCAACAGGTTCAGGTCGTGCGGGCAAATCCCTTTCCCGACAGTCATGCCGGCCGCAATGCAACGCTGCTGCTCATCAGCACGCTGACCATCATGTCAGGCGCAACCATATCGCCGTCGCTGCCCGCCATCGAAAGCCACTTCGCCGGCAGCGACAATGTCGAAATCCTGACCAGACTCGTGCTGACGCTGCCCGCATTGTTCATCGTCATTTGCGCGCCCTTCGCCGGCGGGCTTGCCGACCGCTTCGGGCGCAAGCCGTTGCTGATCTTAGGCGCTCTGCTTTACGGGCTGAGCGGCATGTCGGGCCTGCTTACCGACAGTCTGACTGGGCTTCTCGTCGGACGCGCTATGCTCGGCGTCGCAGTAGCCGGCGTCATGACGACCGCGACGGCACTTGTCGGCGACTATTTCTCCGGGCCGGAACGCGACCGTTTCATGGGTTACCAGTCAGCTTTTGTCGGCATTGGCGGGCTGATCTTTCTGACCGGCGGCGGCATGCTGGCCGAATTGCACTGGCGCGCGCCCTTTGCCGTCTATGGCCTGTCACTGCTGCTGATCCCGGCCGTTCTGGCTTTCATCAATGAGCCTGCGCGCAACAATCCATCCACTGTGGAGGCGTCCACGCAGACAGCAAGCCACACAGTCTGGCTTGCTGTCATTGCCGTCTACATTGCAGCCATTCTCAACAGTGTTGCCTACTACCTGCTTCCAACGCAGCTACCGTTCTATCTCAATGCCATGGGCATGGGCTCGCCAACCGTTGCCGGGCTTGCGATCGGCCTGGGCAACATGATCGGGGCAGCTGTCGCACTGTTTTATGCCAGCTTGCGCGCCAGGCTTGGGGTGATCGGCGTATTCGGCCTTGCCTTTGGCCTGACTGCCATCGGCTATGGTCTTTTGGGTTTGACCGATACGCTGGCGACTGTGCTGGCGGCCGCATGCGTGGTCGGGCTGGGGCTTGGGATGATCATGCCCAACATTGCCGCGGCTGCAATGGCAGCCGCAGCGCCCGCGATGCGCGGCCGCGTTGCCGGCGGCATGACGGCGAGCATCTTTGCCGGTCACTTCATCTCGCCCTTCGTCAGCCAGCCGATGATCGCGGCGTTCGGGTTCGCCGACACCTTCCTCTACACCGGGCTCGCCGTAGGCAGCATCGCGATCCTCATCGGCGCAACGACAATCCTGCGTGCACGCAGCTACCAAGCCAACGGAAGTGCCTTCTAACCCGCCCTGGTTTGTCTTGACCCTCTATCTGTCTTGTTTCGCCAACCTCAGCACTTCTGACATCACAGCATCATCGCCAGCGGCATAGCTGGCGAAGGTCTGCGTAACTGGAACAGTAGGCAACAAGGAGCCCGCCGCTGTGCCGTAGAAATAGTTCAGGAAAAAACACGTCCCGATCTGTGACAGACGGCAGCCATTTTCCCAATCGTGGTAGGCTGTGGTGTATCGGAAAGCGATCTTGGAGTAGGGCAAGATCGTCGTGCCGCCCTCCCCCCACATCTGGGCTCCGTCCCCCATCTCTTCGCCGATCAGCACGGCACGCTGTCCTGAGTAATATTTCAGTCGCGACGCGATGCTGATTGCAGCCGAGAACGTGTTGCCACTGGTCAGAATGAATATCCGGCCATTCGGCACCACCTCGGGCAGCAGCCGCGAAAAATCGGTTGCGAGCAGATAATTGCCGCCCGGACTGAACCGCAGATCCACGACAGCATGCTTGACCTCGCGTTTGCCGGCCTCGGCAAGCAGTTCTGCGAGATAGTCGGAGATCAGAACTGGCTCTTGGTCGCGGAACCGATTGAGCTGCACGTAGAGGATATCGTCCGCTTCCAGATAGCTGTGCCAGAAGTTCTGATCGGGACGCGAGAGATAGCCAGGCGTTTCAACGCCATCCAGAACATGGACCCATGTGGCGTCACTCTCGCTCACCCCAACCGGACTTAGATCCCGCTTTGGCCACACGGTTCTCGTCAAAGGCTCACCTTTGGCTGGCAATGCCGCAAGCGTGCGCTCGATCTCGGAACCATCAGCCTTGCGAACGCGAAACTCGCTTTCGGTCGGCTTGCCAGCCAGTTTGGCCGCGTGGAGCAGTTCAGGCGAAATCATGAAATTCGGCGAAAGCTCCCGTGCGTATTGGTCGGTGCCGCCGACATATGCGCGCAACGCCTTGACCAGTTCATCGGGCGACTGGCCATTCACCGCCAGGATTTGCGCACCCACAAGATCGCGATGCTCGCTGGTGGCGCGGACAACGAAAAGACCGTCGGCAAACCAGCCGAGACGCAGCGGAACGGCGTTGAAGCCTTGTCCGCCGGCAAGGCCCAGAACATTGGTGTGACCGTTTTGCGCAAGGGCGACGGCCTTTGCCGCTCCCATCGCCAGTGCAGGCCGGTCGAGTTCGGAGGCTCGGGCAGTGAGTTCGTCAAGCGCCTGGCCAAAGGCTTTGCTGGTTTGAGCCGTAAAGCTTCGTTCGATCATCTGCATATTGCGAAGATGGGCCAAATCCTGCGTGTTCTTGTCAGCCAGAGAATCCCCGGTCGATATATCCAATGACGGATAGGACTTGAAAACCGGATACAGGATGAAGCTGAGTGGCAACACAACGACAATCAGCAACGCCACAACCGCGAGCGCACCGCGCTTCAGCCACCGCTTCCACTTAGGCCCGACATCAGAACTACTCATAGCCACCTCTCCAGATACTGTGCCATCGCCCAATCTGGAACAGCACATGGGTGGGGAGCACACGCCATTCAATTACCTGGCACGTCAACCGCGCGCCCTGTCCGAGCGTGAAGAAACGGATCGGCAATCTTTGCCCTCGATAAGAGCAGTCGAATTCTTTGAATCTGCGCACCACGCCTGTCGAAAACGATCGCAATTCGTCGGGCCGAGGCACGCAAGGAACCGCACATGCTGACCGTACTCAACTGCCTCGTCACCGAACATGATTACCGCTTTGTCGCCGCGGCATTGGTCATCTGCGCCGTCGGCTGCGTGGTGTCGATGCGATTGTTTGCGCGTGCCCGCAACGTCAGGCGCGCCAAGCACGCGGCTTTCGTCTTCATGGCCGGCGTCGCCGGCGGCATGACGATCTGGACAACACATTTCCTGGCGATGCTGGGCTTCACCCCGAGTGTCGAACATGGTTTCGAACCGAACTTTACCGTGCTTTCGCTGGCCTTTGCGATCGCCACGTCGATGGCTGGCTTCCTGATCGCCGCCAGTCGAGAACGTGGCTGGATGATCGAGATGGGCGGCTGCATCATCGGCGCCGGCATTGCGCTGATGCATTTTACCGGCATGCGCGGCTTCGTTGTGGCCGGCACGGTTTCTTACGATCCGGCCCTCGTTGCCTTTTCTATCTTTGCCGGTGCCGTTCTCGGAATGCTGGCGACCAACCGCGTGGCGCGGGGAACCACCCGCCGCAGCCAGTATGTCGGCATGACCGCGCTTATCCTGGGGATCGGAATGATGCACTTCACCGCCATGGGTGCGGTGCAGATCACGCCCGACCCGCGCGTCGCGGTCCCCGGCCAGCTGATGTCCGACAGCGTGCTGGGGATCCTTGTTGTTGTGGTGACGGTGCTCGTGGTGGTGCTCGGCGCCATCACCCACCTTGCCGAAGAACAGGGCCAGCAGGACGCCGTCGCGCACTACAGGCATCTGGCCATGCACGACCCACTGACCGGCCTGCCCAATCGCGCCGCCATTCGCGACGAACTGCCGATGCGGCTGAAGCAGGCAGGTGGTACGTCGTTGGCATTCATTGCCATCGACCTCAACCGCTTCAAGGAAATCAACGACGTCTACGGCCATGCGGCTGGCGATGCGGTGTTGAGCCAGACAACAGCGCGCATGCGTGCGGCACTGATCGACGGCGAGTTCTTTGCCCGCACCGGCGGCGACGAATTCATCGCGGTAAAACCGTTCACGCGCGAAAACGAAGTCGAGGAGTTTGCCGCGCGCATCAGCGATGCCTTTTCGCGGCCCAATGAACTTGGGAAGGCGCGCTTTTCGACCAGCGCCAGCATTGGCATCGCTGTCTACCCCAAGGATGGCGACAGCATCGACGAGCTGACGATGCGCGCCGACCTTGCCATGTACCGTTCGAAAAAAGTGCCTGACGGTACCTGGTGCTGGTTCGACGCCGATGCCGACGAAGACGGCCGCAGGCGCGGACAGATCGCCATCGGCCTGCGCAGCGCTGTTGCCGACGGTTCGCTGCGCCTGGTGTTCCAGCCGCAGATTGCGATGAAGAAGCGCGAATTGCTGGGCTTCGAAGCCCTGTTGCGCTGGACCAGCAGCGCGCTCGGCGACGTCTCGCCCGCCGATTTCATCCCGGTGGCAGAGCAGACCGGCATCATCGTTGAGATCGGCGACTGGGTGATGGTGCAGGCTTGCCGCGAGGCAACCCTATGGCCGGCGCCGCTGGGTGTCGCCGTCAACGTGTCGCCTATCCAGCTGATGCGTCCCAATTTCGCCGAGCGTCTCAAGGAGATTTTGGCCGAGACCGGCTTGGCCCCCACCCGCCTCGAAATCGAGATCACCGAAACAGCGCTGATCGAAAATCCCGGTCAGGCGCTCCATGTCCTGCGCCAGATCAAGGCCCTGGGCGTGCGGATCGCCATGGACGATTTTGGCACCGGCTATTCGTCGCTGTCGACGCTGTTTTCCTTCCCCTTCGACAAGATCAAGGTCGACCGCAGCTTCCTCAACGCGCTTGGTCGGCAGGCGCAGGCAACCAGCGTCATCGAGACAGTCATCGAGCTTGGCCACAAGCTGTCGATCCCGGTGCTGGCCGAAGGCGTCGAGACCGATTTCCAAGCAGCGTTCCTCAAGGATCGGCGCTGCGACGAGGCGCAAGGCTTCTTGTATGGCCGGCCGCTCGATTCCGGCACCGCGCGTCTCTTGGCCCACACCGGCCTGGGCACGGATGAGACTGCATCCAGACTGATCGCCTGAACGTCTACTGGAAGTCAAAAGCCGAGAGCCCCGTCACCATCTCGTCGAGACCAAGAGGGCGGGTGATCGGCGGCTCGGCGCGCGACAGGCATCCGGAGCGTTCGCAAAGCCGGCAGGCCGGGCCAATCGGCGTCGCGGCGACCGCGCCTGGCTTGGCGCCCACGGCAGGTGCCGGCAAGGCTGCGCCATAGACGATCTCGTCGCGGAAGCCGATGTCGCAGCCAAGCAGGATCGCCGTGCGCCGGGGCCGTTCGCTGAACGCGCCTTGCGGCCCCTCAAGCGTGCGAGCAACGCAGAGAAACTCGGCACCATCGGGCATCTCGACCGCCTCGACAAAAATCTGGCCGGGCTGGGTGAAGGCGGCATGCACCGGCAATTTGGGGCAGCCTCCGCCGAAGCGGCTTTGCGGGAAGCCTTGCGCGCCCGCCTTGCGAAAGCGATTGCCGGCATTGTCGACCTCAAGCATGAAGAACGGCACCGAAGACGCGCCGGAGCGCTGGAGCATTGTCAGCCGGTTGGCGGCCTGCTCGAAGGACACGCCGAAGCGCGAGCGCAGCACGTCGACATCGTAGCGCGCGCGCTGGGCGGCTGCGAAGAACGCCTGATAGGGCATCATCAGCGCATGTGCGGCGTAGCGGCCGAGCTCGAAACGGGCGAGCCGACGCGCCTCGTCCGACGTCAGCTTCAGCGCCTGGATCTCGGCGGCAACAGCCACCTGCATGCGAATGAGGCTCGCCTCCATCGCCACTTCGCGCAGCTGGTCAAAGGGTGACAGCCGCTCAGACAGGAAAAGACGCTGCGAATGGCGGTCGTAGCGTCGGCGCCAGTTGGGCATGGTGGCAACCGGCAAGACCTTGACGACGATGCCATGCTCGCGTCTGAGCCAGGCCTTCAGCGCGCCAAACAAATCGTCGCCGGGATCGAGCAGCGTCGTGAAGGCCTCGGCCTCCTCTTCAAGCGCGGTAAAATGATTGGGCCGGCGCTCGAAGACTTCATGCACCTCATCGATCGGCAAGCGCGCGCCTGACAGTGCCGTCGTATGCCCTTCACGCGCCAGCAGTTCGGTGAGATCGGACAGCCGCTCGGCCTGCTCGCGATAGGCGCGAAACAGCTTGATCACCGCCGCCGCCGCATTGGGGGCTGCCTCGGCGATCTCGACCAACTCCTGATCGCCTGGCAGTTCGCCGGCCAAAAGCGGATCGGCGAAGACTTCACGCAGCGAAGCGATCGAACCGCGCGCCTCGCCCTGAAGCTCCTCCGGCTCGACCTTGTAAACCGAGGCTAGCTTGAGGATCAGCTGGACCGTCAGCGGCCGTTGGTTGCGTTCGATGAGGTTGAGATAGGACGGCGAAATGCCAAGCCCCTCGGCCATCGCCGTCTGGGTCAGGCCCTTCTGGTTGCGGATGCGCCGGATGCGCGGTCCGGCGAAGATTTTCTGCTCGGCCATCGGCTTTTACACCATTTTTACAACGAAAGTAGGGCTTTCACCCTACCCGACCTTTTACATTCTTTACAAATTTACAGCGAGCCTTTGTCAAACGCAACACAGGTTTTCTCTTATCTCGCGGCCAAATTGTTGAATTTTCTGGCTGCTTCGGCGCGGCGATGTCAAACAAGTCACATAGAAATCGCCGCAAGAAGCCAAGACGCGGCGACCGCCTCAAGCCCCAAAGTGATCAGACGGAGTCGACAATGACTGATTTTTACAACCTCGTCCCTTCAGCCCCGGAAGGCCGTTTCGATGGCATCGAGCGCCCCTATTCGCCGGAGGACGTGAAGCGGCTGCGCGGCTCGGTCCAGATCAAGCAGAGCCTCGCCGAGATGGGCGCCAACCGCCTGTGGAAGCTCATCCATGAGGAAGATTTCGTCAACGCGCTGGGCGCCATGTCCGGCAACCAGGCGATGCAGCAGGTTCGCGCCGGTCTCAAGGCGATCTACCTCTCGGGCTGGCAGGTTGCGGCCGACGCCAACACCGCGTCCGCCATGTATCCCGACCAGTCGCTCTACCCGGCCAATGCGGCCCCTGAGCTGGTCAAGCGCATCAACCGCACGCTGCAGCGCGCCGACCAGATCGAGGTCTCGGAAGGCAAGGGCCTGTCGGTCGACACCTGGTTCGCGCCGATCGTGGCTGACGCGGAAGCCGGTTTCGGTGGCCCGCTCAACGCCTTCGAGATCATGAAGGCGTTCATCGAGGCGGGTGCTGCAGGCGTCCACTTCGAAGACCAGCTCGCTTCGGAAAAGAAGTGCGGCCATCTCGGCGGCAAGGTGCTGATCCCGACCGCCGCCCACATCCGCAACCTGAACGCCGCGCGCCTCGCCGCCGACGTGATGGGCACGTCTACGCTGATCGTTGCCCGTACGGACGCCGAGGCTGCCAAGCTTCTGACATCCGACATCGATGAGCGCGACCAGCCCTTTGTTGACTATGACGCCGGCCGCACGGTGGAAGGCTTCTATCAGGTGCGCAACGGCATCGAGCCCTGCATCGCCCGTGCCATCGCCTACGCTCCATTCTGCGACCTGATCTGGATGGAAACCGGCAAGCCGGACCTCGCTCAGGCGAAGAAGTTCGCCGAAGCCGTGCACAAGGCGCATCCGGGCAAGAAGCTGGCCTACAATTGCTCGCCGTCATTCAACTGGAAAAAGAACCTCGACGACGCCACGATCGCCAAGTTCCAGCGCGAGTTGGGCGCGATGGGCTACAAGTTCCAGTTCATCACGCTGGCTGGCTTCCACCAGCTCAACTTCGGCATGTTCGAGCTGGCCCGCGGCTACAAGGATCGCCAGATGGCGGCCTATTCGGAGTTGCAGGAGGCGGAATTCGCCGCCGAAGTCAACGGCTACACCGCGACCAAGCACCAGCGCGAGGTCGGCACCGGCTACTTCGATGCCGTGTCGATGGCGATCACAGGCGGCAAGTCGTCGACGACCGCGATGCATGAATCGACCGAGCACGAGCAGTTCCGCCCGGCCGCCGAATAGGCCCGGCGACAAACGAAACAAACGCCCCCACAAGGGCAAGGCAACACCCCGAGGAGAACCACAATGGCACCGCGCACCCGCGTCAAGGAACGAGCCGAAGAACAGGCCACGACCATGAGTGCTGACCAGCAGGCCGTGATCCGTATTGTCGCCAACGACCTGCACCGACTCAACCAGTCGGTCATGAAGGCAGTCGAGGCCGGCGTGTCGGTGGAACTGGTCCGCTCGGCTCGCCACCACGGTGGCGATGGCAACTGGGGCGATCTGCTGATCCCTGTCATCGTGACGCAGCAGCCGCACGGCTAGCAGTCAAAACATCCTGCCCCTGCCCCCCGGACCCCGTTCGCAGCCCCGGCTGCGGGCGGGGTTTGTCTTTGGCGGCACTGTGTATTGGACTTTGATTAGCGAGAAGAAATGCTATCGTCTAAGACTAAAGTCGTACGTCATTTTGAGTGTATTACTTGACACTTCTCACAGTTGACGCGAACGTAAGGTACCGAACGCAACCACGCATTGAACAGACGCCCCTCAGCTGTCGGCTAAGCCAAATGAAACGCAATGAACTCAATTCGGGCCAAGGCCCGGATACGAATGCGCGCACTCCTGACCGCCTTGTCGCCGATCTTTCAAAGGTGCTCATCGTTGGCCGCTCGCCGATCAACCGCGTCGTCGTCGCCAAGATCGTCGAGCGCTCTGGCCTCAAGACAATCTCGGAATCACCCGATACCGCCCTGGCCATGCTACGCAAGATGGCGCCGGGCACAATCATTCTGGATGGTGGCAGCGACAACGCGGATTGCGATGCGCTGATGCCTTCGATCTTGTCGCTGAGGCTCGCCTCAGGCGCGAACCTGCCCTCGGTGATACTGCTGTCCAACCGTCCGGGAACACGTGAGAGCCTTTCGCTGTCGAGCGCAATCGACATCGTTGTGGCCAAGCCGATCACGCCGGAGCGGTTGCAGCCTGTCGTCGAAAAACTCGTCGGACGAGCCTGAATTCAGTCCAGGGATTTCAACAGCTCGGAAAGCTCGCCGAGATGCGGCAGCTTGCGGAAGCGCTTGGCTTTTGTCGGCTCGTCGACATGTTCGTAGGCCCAGGTCAGGTCGTGGGGAATGTAGACACCCCAGCTGCCAGCCTCGATCGCCGGCACGACGTCTGACTTCAGCGAATTGCCGATCATCATGCTGCGGGCCGGACCGTCGCCATGGCGAGCGAAGATGCGTTCATAGGTCGGCCGCGACTTGTCGCTGACAATCTCGACGGCATCGAAGAAGTCGCCAAGGCCCGATTGGGCCAGCTTGCGCTCCTGGTCGAACAGGTCGCCCTTGGTGATCAGGACCAGGCGGTAGCGCCCGGCGAGCGCTTCAAGCGTGTCGTGGACATGGGGCAGCGTCTCGATCGGGTGGCTCAGCATCTCGCGGCCGGCGGCCAGGATCTTTTCGATCACCGGGGCCGGCACGCGGCCCTCCGTCACCTCGATGGCGGTTTCGATCATCGACAAGGTGAAGCCCTTGATGCCGAAGCCATAGGTGCCGAGATTGCGCTTCTCCGCATCGAGCAGCCGAGCCATCAACTGCTCCTGCTCGCCATGTTCGGCAAGCAGTTCGGCGAAGTGCTTCTCCGTCATGCGGAAGAATTGTTCATTCTGCCACAGCGTGTCGTCGGCATCGAATCCGATGGTGGATAGTTGGGTCGATTTGGAGGTCATGGCGATGATCTAGGGCAGAAATCAGCTCAAAACCAGCGGCTTGGCCCTAACAGTTTGCTGGAATCGCTCGCCAGCCCCCCTTTTCTTCCTTCACGGGGCACGGCTATACTCGGCAATCTGCAACCACAACCTGGTGATTGATGCCGCCTGCAAAGAAGGAAGTCCGTCCGACCACTCGGGGGGCTCGCGCCCGCACGCCCGCTTTTGTGAAAAACACCCGTGGTGTTCGCAATTGGAAAGAAGCCTCCGAATGGCTGGAATGGCGCGGCATCGAAGACATAGAGTGCATCACCCCCGACCAGGCGGGCGTCGCCCGCGGCAAGATGATGCCGTCTTCCAAGTTCACCTCCAACACCTCGCTGGCGCTGCCATCGGCGGTGTTCATGATGACGATTTCGGGCGGTTATCCGGAAGACGGCAACGGTTTTGCCTATCCGGAAGATGACGGCGACCTGAAGCTGGTGCCCGATCTTTCGACGCTGAGCGTCGTGCCGTGGGAAGACGATCCAACCGCGCAAGTGATCTGCGACCTCGCCCACCAGGACGGGCGCCAGGTCGAGTTCACGCCGCGCAACGTGCTCAAGCGCGTGGTCGCCGCATACGACAAGCTTGGGCTGAAGCCGGTCGTTGCGCCGGAAATCGAATTCTACCTCGTTCGCAAGAACCCCGATCCCGATTATCCGCTGACACCGCCCGTTGGCCGCTCCGGCCGCCCGATCGGCGGAGGTGCTGGCTATTCCATCGCCGGCGTCAACGAATTCGACGAATTGATCGACGACATCTACCATTTCTCCGAGGCCCAGGGCCTGGAGATCGACACGCTGATCCACGAAGAAGGTGCCGGCCAGCTCGAGATCAACTTGCGCCATGGCGATCCGATTGAACTCGCCGACCAGGTGTTCCTGTTCAAGCGCACCATTCGCGAGGCGGCACTGAAGCACGACATCTACGCCACCTTCATGGCCAAGCCGATCCAGGGACAGCCAGGTTCGGCGATGCACATCCACCAGTCGATCATCGACAAGAAGACCGGAAAGAACATCTTTTCCGCCGAAGACGGCTCGGAGACCGAGGCCTTCTTCCACTTCATCGGCGGCATGCAGAAGCATGTGCCGAACGCGCTGGTGATGTTTGCGCCTTACGTGAACTCATATCGCCGGCTGACCCAGGCGGCCTCCGCCCCGGTCAACAACAAGTGGGGTTACGACAACCGCACCACTGCCTTCCGCGTGCCTCGTTCCGATCCCGGCGGCCGTCGTGTCGAAAACCGCATTCCCTCATCGGATGCCAATCCATATCTGGCGCTGGCAGCGTCGCTTGCCTGCGGGCTTATCGGCCTCACCGGCAAGCTGCAGGCCGAGGCGCCGGTGCTGACCACGGCCAACGAGGACGAGATCGACCTGCCGCGCGGCCTGCTCGAAGCGGTCGACCTGTTTGAGGGCGACGAAGAGCTGACGTCGCTTTTGGGGCAGTCGTTTGCGACCACCTATGCGGCGATCAAGCGGGCCGAGTTCGAGACCTTCATGGAGGTCATCAGCCCCTGGGAGCGGGAGTATTTGCTGCTCAATGTGTGATGGGTAAGGCAGTAAGGGAATAGGGCAGTAAGGCAGTAGCGCGGCAGCGAGGGGGATCGAGCGTGCCGACCGAGATCAACTCGTATCGAGACCTTGTCGTCTGGCAGCAGGCGATGGAATTGGCCACTGCCATCTACAGCTCGACCAGGACTTGGCCGAAGGAGGAACTCTACGGGCTGACCAGCCAGGTCAGGCGCGCTGCCACCTCCGTTCCAGCCAACATCGCCGAGGGTTATGGCCGTGAAAACCGTGGCTCTTACCAGCAGTTCCTGCGGATTGCACAAGGGTCGCTCAAAGAAATGGAAACACACCTGCTCATTGCCGAGCGCGTTGGTATCACCACTGGTGAGGCAATTCGACCTGTGATGACAATGAGCGAAAGCGTCGGCAAGCTGCTGCGATTGCTGATCCGAAAGCTATCGAACGAGTAACCCTACTGCCCTACTGCCCTACTGCCCTACTGCCCTACTGCCCTACTGCCCTACTGAAAGCGCATCATGCCCTACCAATCCCCGATTTCGCCCGGCCTTTCCTGGTACGAAGACACCGCCGGGCCGCGGCCTGAATATCCGGCGCTCGACGGCGACAGGCAGGCCGACGTCGTCATCATCGGTGGCGGCTTCACCGGGCTCTCGGCGGCTACGCATCTGGCAAAATCCGGCACAAATGTCGTGCTGATCGAGGCCTATCGATTCGGCGACGGCGCTTCGGGGCGCAATGGCGGCCAGCTTGGCACCGGCCAGCGTGCCTGGGCGGAGGAGCTGGAGGGCGAATACGGCTTCACCCGGGCAAAGGCGCTGTTCGACCTCGCCGAGGAGGCCAAGGCGCATCTGTTCGACTTCGCTGCCACCCATGGCATCGACATCGACTACATGCCGGGGCAGATGTCGGTGGCGCACAAGCCGCGCTTTGTCGACGACTACAAGGCCCATGCCGAGATCATGGCAAGCCGCTTCAACTACCCGCATGTCAAATTCATGGATGCGCGGGAGACCGCCGAGCGGTTGGGCTCGACGCACTACTATGGCGGCACACGCGACACCGGCACCGGGCATATCCACCCGCTCAAACTGGTGATCGGCACGGCGCGGGTTGCTGCCGAGGCCGGCGCGCAGCTGTTCGAAAACACCCAGTCGACCGGCATTACCTCCCAAGGCGGCAAGGTACGCGTGACAACGCCGCGCGGCACGATTACCGCGCAGAAATGCCTGATCGCCGTCAACGCCTATGGCGGTAATCTGGAACCGATAAGTGCGTCTCACATCATGCCGATCGGTTCGTTCATCGGCTCGACGGTGCCGCTGGGCGCCGAGTCCAAGGTAATCCCCGGCGGCGAATCGGTCGACGATTCCCGCTTTGTAGTGCGTTACTTCCGCAAATCGCCGGACGGCCGACTATTGTTCGGCGGCCGAGAAATCTACGGCGTCAACGACCCCAAGGACATCCATATCCACATCCGCAAGCAGATCGCTGAGATCTACCCGACGCTCAAGGACGTCGAAATCACCCATGGCTGGGGCGGCTATGTCGGCATCACCATGCCGCGCAAACCTTTCGTGCGCGAGGTGATGCCCAATGTCATCTCGGTCGGCGGTTATTCCGGCCATGGCGTGATGTTGGCCAACTTCTTCGGCAAGCTCTATGCCGAGACGGTGGCCGGCAACCGAGACAGGCTCAAGCTGATCGAGGACCTGAAGATACCGCCCTTCCCGGGTGGGCGGCGTTTTCGCGCGCCGCTGTTGTTTCTGGCGCTCAACTGGTTTGCGCTGCGCGATCGGATTTAACCCCGGCTGCTTGCAGCCCGTCGACCAGCGGCAGTTGTAGTCTGAAGCGGGCGCCGTGCCATGGGCCCACCAGGATTTCGACGTTGCCGCTATGTAGCTTGGCGATTTCACGGGCAAGATTGAGCCCCAGGCCTGCGCCGCTGTTGCGAGGGCGCAAGCGATAAAACGGCTGGAAGACGCGTTC
Organism: Aminobacter sp. 01T433; assembly: GCF_056398585.1. Taxonomy (NCBI): domain Bacteria; kingdom Pseudomonadati; phylum Pseudomonadota; class Alphaproteobacteria; order Hyphomicrobiales; family Phyllobacteriaceae; genus Aminobacter; species Aminobacter sp. 01T433. Next base: position 44,327 of record NZ_JBFTPR010000007.1, on the reverse strand, counting down.
GTGTTCTTCGTGAGGGATGCCAGGCCCCTCGTCGCGGATCTCTAGCCCGCCTTTGGCGTCCACCACCACCGATATGGTGCCCTCGCCGCCGCCATGGTCGATGGCATTGCGCAAAAGATTGGTGACGGCCTGCTGGATCTGCGAGGGCTGAATGTTGACGAACACGCTCGAACCTGCCGGCTCGAAGGAAAAATCATAGCCTGCCGCCAGCGCCAGCGGCGCGAAATCGGCGGCAAGGTGGCGCGCGAACTCGACAAGGTCGACGACCTCGCGGGCACCTGCCGAGTGGTCGAGCACCTGCCGGTCGAGCAGCTGTTGCGCCAGATGCGACAGACGCTCGATGTCTTTCAGCAGGCGCGCGCTTTCGGGGTCCTCGCGCAGCAGTTCGGCGCGGGTGCGCAGAATAGCGATCGGCGTACGCAGTTCGTGCGCGGCATCGGTCAAGAAACGGTTGCGCTGGTCGTAACCCTGTCCGAGGCGTGACAGTGCGCGATTGAAGGCTTGAACCAAAGGCGCAACCTCGGTCGGCACCTGCTCGGTCGGCAGCTGGACGGCACGGTTGTCAATGTCGATGCGGCCGGCCTGGCTGGCGGTGGCAACGAGGCCGGCAAGCGAGCGGCGCACAACTGCCGGGGTCGCGACCAGGGTCGTTCCTCCCATCACGACAAAGAACGGAGCCAGAATCGCCACTATGATCAGCGCAACGATGGGACCGATTTTCAGCCAGGCGATCTGGCCATCGGAATCACGGGTGCCATCGATGCTCAACTGAAAGGTAACATCGACACCGTCCATATCCGCACGCGTGTAGACCGTCGAGGTGAGTATTTGGACAGGGCCTGCTGCGGTTTCGCGATTGGCCATCTTTGCATCCGGACGAACGTCATAGATCGGAAAACGCAGAAGCACATTGTCGATGCCCCACGGCAACTCGACATTTTCGTTGGCATAGACGGCGGGAACCTGCCCCTGCTGCAGAGTCTTTCCCGCCTTGTCGCGGACCATCAGCCAGAGCTTCGGATAATTCTCGCGCGCTGAGCGCATATCCGGGGTGTCGAGCAAGACAAGATTGCCGTTGATGTCTCTACTTACAGCACCGGCGACGGCCTCCATCGCGGTTTCGTTGTCGGTGAGCAGCCTCGGCTCGAGCAAGAAAAGCACCAGCCAGATGAGCGCAACAAATGCGAGCAGGGTCGCCGCCTGAAGCAGAATCAGCCTGCGCACGAGCTGCCATTGCAGTGAAGTAGGCCGCAGCTTTTTCATGCCACGGCGCGCAGGAGATAGCCGAGGTTGCGGATGGCCCGGATTTCGACGCCGGCAGCGACGTCATCGAGTTTGCGGCGCAAACGCGAGACATGGGAATCGAGCGCATTGGAGCCGATCTCGTCGCCCATGGCATAGACCGATTCTTCGAGCGTCGCGCGCAGGACGGTTCGGCCGGGCCGGCGGAGAAGTGCCTCCAGCGCCAGTTGCTCGCGCCGCAAAAGTTCCAGCGGCTTGTCACCCACCGAAGCTTCGCGATGGTGGAAATCATAGGTGAGACGGCCAATCACCGTCTGCTCGGCCTTCAAAGCAATAGGACGCCGGTGCAGCGCACGAAGCCGCGCCATAAGCTCTTCCATGGCAAACGGCTTGACCAGATAGTCGTCGGCACCAGCATCGAGCCCGGCGACGCGGTCGTTGATGCCACTGAGCGCGGTCAGCATCAAGATCGGTGCATCGACACGCAGCGCCCGCAGTCTCGGAATGAGGTCGAGACCTTCACCATCAGGCACGCGACGATCGAGCACCACCGCATCGTATGGTCCGAACTCCGCGGCTGCTTCCGCATCGGCAAGTGTCGCGACATGATCGACGATCACATTGCGGCGCGCGAGGGCGGACTTCAGCACCGAAGCCATCTCCGGCTCGTCCTCGAGCAGCAAAATGCGCATGGGCAGTTTCCTTCAAAGGGGCCACGGACCGATAATCGCAACACTAGCCGGCGCGGCGTCCATACCTCCGACACGACGACAGATGGACTTGCTCACTCGCATTCAAACTTTGGCTTGCGGAAGTTGGTGATGTACCAACGGCCGCCAGACATGCTGGCGTAGTATGTGTAGAAACATTCCTGCTCCTCGACATAGCCTGGCGTTGTCGTCTCCTCGTAGCGCGTGCCGCGCCTGGTGTCCCTGACTTCGCCGCTCGTCGAACCAGGCACGACATTCGTCGAAATCTTGCGCCATTGATAGGCGCGTTCGCCACGGCCGAGCTCAAGCACCGCCACCGGCGGGCCATAGTCGAGGATGACCGACTCCACCGGTTGGCCAATGTAGTTCCTCATCGTATCGGACATACAGCCGGCGAGAAAAACCGTCGCGGCGGCAACAAGAACGCCGACAGCGCGGCTGGCATTGCTGGAAGACATGTCTGATCCCAAACTTGGACGATTTGCACGCAGCTACGCCGCCAAGGTTGCACCTACATTGCAGATCCCGGAGGAGATCGATCCGGGGGCCTTGCCGCTACGATTTCCGGGAACCTTTTCGCTAACGCCGCATCCAATGGTTCGATGCCGCCGCGCAATGCGGGGCGTTCTACCGGGAGATGTTCCAATGAAAATGGTTTCCGCCGCACTCGCTTTCATGCTCGCCGGCGCCTTGCCCGCGCTCGCCCAAGACGTGGCAAAAGCCCCGCCCCCAGGCGCTTTCAAGGCTGTGAGCACCCTGGTCAAACTGCCGGACTTCCTGCCCGGCATGGGCCAGCTCTTCGTCGATCCGGCCACCTTGCCGGCTGGCCCATTCCTCGCCTACGACCATGACGGCAAGCTGGTCAGCACCATCTACATGCTGCCGATCAAGGACCTCAATCCCAACAAGCGCTTCGACGACCTCGCCTCGCCAGGCGGCAATGTCGACCATGTCAGCGTCTACTACAACGCCGGCCACCCCGGAGTGGAAGAGCCGCATGCCCATGTCGTTCTATGGCATGTGTCCAAAGCCGATGAGGCACGGGTAGCGAAATGACCGCCACCCGCAGACAGCTGATCGGAGCCGGCGGGGGATTTTTCCTCGCCGTGCTCCTCCCCAGGCAGGCATTCGCCGCAGGCAACGACATTGTCGATGTCGAGATGCATGGCAAGGACGATGGCGCGCATGTCTGGTTCGACCCTGCCGGCATCCATATCGAGCCCGGACAGACGGTGCGCTGGACCAACCGCGACCCGGGCAACTCGCACACGGTGACGTCATATCATCCTGATGTCTTCGACCGGCCACTGCGCATCCCGGCGAACGCCAAGCCCTGGAATTCCGACTATCTGCTGCCGGGCCAGTCCTTCTCGGTGACGCTGACCGTGCCGGGGGTGTATGACTATTACTGCGTGCCGCATGAGCACGCCGGCATGGTCGGGCGCATCGTGGTCGGCATACCGCTGCCGGTCACGCCAAGTGCAGCGAACCCCTCGCTCACGCCGCTGCCCGATGTGGCGCTGAACGGGTTTCCGCCTGTCGACGAGATCATCGCCAAGGGCATCGTCCGCCGCGTTTGAACGGCGATGGCAAAGGGAGGCGACAGCATGCAACTGGCAAACTTGCGGCAACAGGTCGATCTCGACGGACGCCGCGACGAGGAACTGGTGGCACTCGCGCGCCAAGGCGGCGAAAATGCCATCCGCGCGCTCATCAAACGCAACAACCAGCGGCTGTTTCGCGTCGCCCGCGCCATCATGCGCAACGACGCAGAAGCCGAGGACGTGGTGCAGGAAGCCTATGTCAGGGCCTTCACCCGGCTCGACAGCTTCAAGGGCGATGCGATGTTTTCGACATGGCTCACAAAGATCGCACTCAACGAAGCGCTTACACGCATCCGCAAGCGGCGACCGGTGGCCGAGCTGGAAGAACTGGATGTCGCGGCTGCGGGCAACGGAGGCCAAGTGATCATGTTTCCGACGTCGCTGACACCACCAGGTGCGGATGCCGAGCTGGCTCGCGGGCAGGTCCGCGCTCTGCTCGAACAGGCGATCGACGAGTTGCCGGCGGCTTTCCGCATCGTCTTCATCTTGCGCGACGTCGAGGAGATGAGCATCGACGAGACCGCAACGCAGCTCGCGCTCAAGCCTGAAACGGTCAAGACGCGCCTGCACCGCGCCCGCAAATTAATGCGGGCGGCCATCGAAAAACGCCTTTCGAGCGGCTTTGCCGAATTGTTCCCGTTCAACGGCGTGCGCTGCGAACGCATGGCCGATCAGGTGGTCGAGCGGCTGCGCGGGCAGTAACGCCGATCAAATCTTCCTGACGATGACGCTGCCTGCGGAGTAGCCCGCACCAAACGAGCAGATCACGCCGAGACTGCCCGAAGGCAGGTCGTCGGAGAATTTCGAAAATGCGATGATCGAGCCGGCCGACGAGGTGTTGGCATAGTCCTGCAGCACGTTGGGCTGCTCGTCGCGTGTTGCCTCGTGGCCCAGGACCCGCGAGCCGATCAAGTCGTTCATGCCCTTGTTGGCCTGGTGCAGCCACAGCCGCGAAAGGCTTGTCGGCTCGATGCCTTGGTCGGACAAATGGCTGAGCATCAGTTCGGCGACCATCGGCACCACCTGCTTGAAGACCTTGCGGCCTTCCTGGTGGAACTGCATGTCGCGGCGGTCGGCCATGTGGCCCTCGCGTGTGCGCCTGAGGAAGCCATTATTGTTGCGGATGTTGTTGGAGAATTCGGTGAGGCAACGCGTAGATACAACCTCGTAGAGGTTTTCGGCCTTGGCCTCGTCGGCGCGCTGCAACACGACCGCAGTACAGACATCGCCAAAGATGAAATGGCAGTCGCGATCACGCCATTCCTGGTGACCGGAGGTGATCTCGGGATTGACCATCAGGATCGCGCGGGCCGAGCCCGTGCGGATCATATCAGTGGCAAGCTGGATGCCGAAGGTCGCCGAGGAGCAGGCGACGTTCATGTCGAAAGCGAAGCCCTTGATGCCGAGCGCCTGCTGCACCTCGATGGCAATCGCCGGATAGGCGCGCTCATGATTGGAGGCAGCGCAGATGACGGCGTCGATATCGGCAGCGGTCAGCCCTGCCTTCTTCATCGCCTTGTCGGCCGCCTTGACCGAAATTTCGGCCATCAGCGACAGCTCGTCTTCGGCGCGCTCGGGCAGCACCGGATGCATGATGCCCGGATCGAGGATCCCGAACTTGGAGACGACGTGGCGGCGCTCGATGCCCGACGCCTTGACGATGAACTCTTCCGACGACATCGCCATCGGCGCGCGCTCGCCGGCCTCGATGGCGTCGGCGTGCAGCTTGTTCTGGCGGTGGGCATATTCGTTGTAGGAGGCCACCAACTCGGCGTTGGTGATGACTTCCTCCGGCGTGAAGATGCCGGTTCCGCTGATCGCAACCCTGTGCATGGCGTTTCCCGTTGGTTTTGAGCCATTGGAATAAGGTTCAGGCAGCAGCGGTCAAGCTTTGCGACCACAATTTCAGGTCGAAAGCGCGATTACCTCGCGGCAGAAATGCTCAAATGCAGCGGCCGCCATCCACTTCCATGGCAACGCCTGTGATCAGCGAAGCTTCGTCGGAGACGAGAAACAGCGCAGCGTTGGCAATGTCGAGCGGCGTCGAGAAACGGCCGAGCGGGATCAAGGCTTTGAACTTTTCGCGGATTTCAGGCGTGTCCTTGCCCATGAATTTTTCTAGCATGCCGGTTTCGCCGGCCACCGGGCAAAGGCAGTTGACGCGGATGTTCTTCGGCGCCAGTTCAACGGCCATCGACTTGGTGGCGGTGATGGCCCAGCCTTTCGAGGCATTGTACCAGGTCAGGCCCGGACGCGGGCGCAGGCCTGCGGTCGATGCCGTGGTCAGGATCGAACCGCCGCCCTGGCGCTCCATGATCGGCACCACGGCGCGCGCCGCATGATAGATCGCCTTCATGTTGACTGCCGTGATGAGGTCGAAAACATCCTCCTCGACATCGACCAGATCGCCGTTGCGATGGGTGTAGCCGGCATTGTTGACCATGATGTCGATGCGGCCAAAGGCACTCTTGGCCGCGTAGACCAGCTCGTCGAATTCGGAGCGCAGCGAGACATCGGTTGTGACGGCAATGGCGTTGTTGCCGATCTCGGCAACGACACGCTCGGCTTCCCTAGCGTTCAGGTCGGCGACGACCACCTTGGCGCCTTCTTCGGCAAAGCGCTTGGCCATGCCCTCGCCGAAACCTGCCGCAGCCCCGGTGATGATCGCTACTTTGTCCTTGAGACGCATCGTCTTTCCGCCCTGTCGATTTTCTTCCCTGTCGATCTAGCCGCCGCCACAGTTGACCGCAATGCTCGATGCAAGGCAGAGCAGCCGATGTATCGGGCCAGCGGCTAGTGCTTGGATTTCCAGACGCCGTGGCCCTATGTTGGGCTGGTGCGACCGCTGTGTCGAAAACGAAACTGTGACACCTAGGCACTGGCGTTTTTAAATCGATTAGCATATATCGGGCGGCGACATCGCGACCGTCTTGGAAACGGATAGAAAATGACCAGCCAGATCATCCCCGTCGATCCCTTCGACTTCATCATTTTCGGGGGCACCGGCGATCTGTCGGAACGCAAATTGCTGCCGGCGCTCTATCATCGCCAGCGCGACCACCAGTTTTCCGAGCCGACGCGCATCATCGGCGCCTCGCGCACGAAGATGGACGACAAGGAATTCCGCGCCTTCGCCAAGAAGGCGATCTCGGATCACGTCAAACCGGAATATATCGAAGAGGCGGAGCTTAAGACCTTTCTCGACCGGCTGAGCTACGTCGCGATCGACGCCAAGTCGGGTGATGGCTTTGCCGAGTTGAAGAAGTCGGTTGCCGATAGCAAGCGCATCCGGGTCTTCTACCTCGCCGTGGCACCCAGCCTATTCGGCGACATCTCCGACCATCTCAAGGAACACAAGCTCGTCACCCCAGATTCGCGCATTGTCGTGGAAAAGCCGATCGGCCGGGACCTTGAGTCGGCCAAGGCGCTCAACGACATCATCGGCGACGATTTTGGCGAGCACCAGATTTTCCGCATCGACCACTATCTCGGCAAGGAGACGGTGCAGAACCTGATGGCGCTGCGTTTCGCCAACGCGCTCTACGAGCCGCTGTGGAACTCGGCCAATATCGACCATGTCCAGATCACCGTCGCCGAGACCGTCGGCCTTGAGGACCGCGTCACCTATTACGACAAGGCCGGCGCCTTGCGCGACATGGTGCAGAACCACATGCTGCAGCTGCTCTGCCTCGTTGCCATGGAGGCACCTGCCTCGATGGAGGCGAATGCGGTACGCGACGAAAAGCTGAAGGTTTTGAACGCGCTGAAGCGCATCAACGGCAATGAGGCGCCAAAGCACACCGTGCGCGGCCAGTACCGCGCCGGAGCTTCCGCCGGCGGACCGGTCAAGGGTTACATCGAAGAACTAGGTGCCGAAAGCACCACCGAGACCTTCGTTGCCATCAAGGCCGAAATCGCCAACTGGCGCTGGGCTGGCGTGCCTTTCTACCTGCGCACCGGCAAGCGGCTGGCCTCGCGCGTTTCCGAGATCGTCATCGAGTTCAAGCCGATCCCGCATTCGATCTTCGGCGAGAGTGCCGGGCCGATCTTCAACAACCAGCTGGTGATCCGCCTGCAGCCCGACGAGGGCGTCAAGCAGTTCATCATGATCAAGGATCCGGGTCCTGGTGGCATGCGCCTGCGCCAGATCCCGCTCGACATGAGTTTTGCCCAGTCCTTCGACGGGCGGTCGCCCGATGCCTATGAGCGGCTGATCATGGATGTGGTGCGTGGTAACCAGACACTGTTCATGCGCCGCGACGAGGTCGAGGCGGCATGGAAATGGATCGATCCGATCCAGCACGCCTGGGAAGCCAGCCGCCAGGAAGCCCAAGGCTATACCGCCGGCACTTGGGGCCCATCGGCATCGATCGCCCTGATCGAACGCGACGGCCGCACCTGGCACGAAAGCAATTGAGCACCATGGCCCTGCCCCGCTGGAACGAGTTTGCGACGCGCGATGAACTGGCGGCAGCACTTGCCGCCAAGGTCGCCGACGCGCTGCAAGCGGCGATCGCACGGCACGGTGAGGCCTTCCTCGCCGTGTCAGGCGGCACCACGCCGGGCCGTTTCATGGCAGCGCTTTCCCAGGAAAAGCTCGACTGGAGCAAGGTCATCGTGACGCTAGTCGACGAGCGTTTCGTTCCTGAGAGTTCGCCGCGTTCCAACGCGTCGCTGGCCAAGGCGAACCTGCTGCAGAACAATGCCGCCGCCGCCCGGTTCGCGCCGCTCTATCATGAGGCTGCTACCGTCGGAGACGCTGCGGCGATGGCCGATGCCGAAATCCGCGCCCTGCCCTGGCCGCTGGATGCCGCGATCCTGGGCATGGGCGGCGATGGCCACACGGCCTCGTTTTTCCCCGACGCACAGGGGCTTGATGCCCTGCTCGACCCGACTTCGGCGCGCATCGTCATGCCGGTGCATGCCGCAAGCGCGGGCGAGCCGCGCCTGTCACTGACGCTTCCGGCACTGGTCGGAGCCGGGCTGCTGGTCGTGCACATCGAAGGTGCTGAAAAGCGTTCCGTGCTTGATGGCGCCATGGCGGCGAAAAAGGCTCTGCCAATCCGCACCGTGCTCGACCGGGCACCGCGCGCCGCCGAGATTTATTGGGCGCCCTGAGCGGACGTCCATTGCCCGATGCCCTCTCCCAAGCTTCGGGCGCCGAGTTGAAAGGACTAAGGCCATGACCGCCAGGAACGACATCCAAGCCATCACCGAGCGTATCCGCGAACGCTCCAAGGTCAGCCGCGAGATCTATCTCGGCCGGGTCACCGAGGCGGCCGGCAAGACGGCCAACCGCGCCGTGCTCTCCTGCGGCAACCTCGCCCATGGCTTTGCCGTGTGCAGCCCATCTGAAAAGGTGGCGCTCGGCGGCGACAAGGTCGCCAATATCGGCATCATCACCTCCTACAACGACATGCTGTCGGCGCATCAGCCGTTCGAGACCTATCCGCAGCTGATCAAGGATGCGGCGCGCGAGGCCGGCGGCATCGCCCAGGTCGCCGGCGGCGTGCCGGCGATGTGCGATGGCGTCACGCAGGGACAGCCAGGCATGGAGCTGTCGCTGTTTTCGCGCGACCTGATCGCCATGGCTGCTGCTGTCGGGCTCAGCCACAACATGTTCGACGCCGCGGTCTATCTCGGCGTCTGCGACAAGATCGTGCCGGGGCTTGTGATCGCAGCACTGACATTCGGCCACCTGCCGGCAATCTTCATTCCCGCCGGGCCGATGACTTCGGGCCTGCCCAATGACGAGAAAGCCAAGATTCGCCAGCTCTATGCCGAGGGCAAGGTCGGCCGCGCCGAGCTGCTCGAAGCCGAGTCGAAATCCTATCACGGCCCTGGCACCTGCACCTTCTATGGCACCGCCAATTCCAACCAGATGCTGATGGAGATCATGGGCCTGCACACGCCGGGTGCATCCTTCGTCAATCCGGGCACGCCCCTGCGCGAAGCACTGACCCGCGAGGCTGCCAAGCGCGCGCTGGCGATCACAGCGCTTGGCAACGAATACATGCCCGCCGGGCGCATGATCGACGAGCGTTCGGTGGTCAATGGCGTCGTTGGGCTGCATGCCACAGGCGGCTCGACCAACCATACGATCCACCTGATCGCCATGGCGGCAGCCGCCGGCATCCGGCTGACCTGGCAGGATATTTCGGATCTGTCGGACGCGGTTCCACTGCTGGCGCGCGTCTATCCGAACGGGCTTTCCGACGTGAACCACTTCCAGGCGGCTGGCGGCATGGGCTTCTTGATCCGCGAACTGCTCGACGTTGGCCTGTTGCATGAGGACGTGCAGACGGTGTGGGGCGAAGGCTTGCGTCCCTATGCGGTCGAGGCCAAGCTTGGCGCCGATGGTTCGGTGATGCGCGAACCAGCCCCCAAGCTGAGCGGCGACGAAAAAGTACTGGCGCCGGCATCGAAGGCTTTCCAGCCGAGCGGCGGGCTGAAGGTGCTTGGCGGCAATCTCGGCCACGCAATCATCAAGACATCGGCGGTGAAGCCGGATAGGCGCATCATCGAGGCGCCGGCGCTGGTGTTCGACAGCCAGCAAGGGCTGAACGATGCCTTCAAGGCCGGCCTGCTCGACCGCGATTTCGTCGCGATCATCCGCTTCCAGGGACCGAAGGCCAACGGCATGCCGGAACTGCACAAGCTAACCACGGTACTTGGCATCCTACAGGACCGCGGCCACAAGGTGGCACTGGTCACCGACGGGCGCATGTCGGGCGCGTCGGGCAAGGTGCCAGCGGCGATCCACGTCACGCCCGAAGCGCTCGAAGGCGGCCCCATCGGCCGCGTCCATGACGGCGACATCGTCCGGCTCGACGCCGAAGAAGGCACGCTTGAAGTGCTAGTTTCAGCCGGCGACCTGGCGCTGCGCCCCGCTCCAGTCTGCGACCTCTCAGGCAATGAATATGGCTTCGGCCGCGAACTCTTCGCCGGCTTCCGCCAGATGGCCGGCCGCGCCGACCATGGCGCAAGCGTGTTCGGGACGGCGTGACATCGGCTTGAAAGTAAGGCAGTTCTGCCTTACTTTTCGGCCAGAGGTGCGTCATGACCATCCTGACCGTTACAGCCAAGGGCCAAGTCACGCTCCGCAAGGAGGTGTTGCAACATCTGGGCGTCAAGCCCGGGGACAAGATTGCCGTCGACGTTTTGCCCGACGGCAAGGCAAGCCTGAGCGCGGTCAAGCCAAAGGATGCACTCAAGGGCTTCATCGGCAGCCTGCACCAGCCGGGGGAGCGAGCCCGCACCCTTGAAGAGATTAACCAGGCCATTCGTGATGGCTGGGCCGGCAAGAGGTGAAAATCACACCCGACACCAATGTGTTGGTGCGGATCGCGGTCATGGATGACGAAATCCAGACAGCGACCGCCCTGCGCGCTCTGGAGAACGCCGACAGCATCGTCGTTCCACTGACCACACTTTGCGAGCTGGTTTGGGTCCTGAGGCAGAGCTACAAACGCCCGGCCGCAAATGTGGCAGCGTCGCTTCGACAGCTCCTTGCCTCCAGTATTGTCGAAACGAACCGGCCGGCCGCCGATGCGGGCATCGCGGTGTTGCTCGCCGGCGGCGATTTTGCAGACGGCGTCATCGCCTTCGAGGGCGCACAGTCAGGCGGCTCGACGTTCCTCACTTTTGACAAGAAGGCGGCAAGCCTAGTCAGGAAGATCGGCGTCGAGGCAGAGCTGCTGGCCTGAACGGAGCTACTTCACCGCTTCACACGAAAACACCGCCGGCGCTTCCTCGCCCTTGGTCAGGTCGTAAAGGTCGGCATTGTCGCCCTTGGTCCACCAGACATATTGCTGGCCGGCGTATCTGGCGCCAGAGCCGCTGAGCACCGTCACGGCAATGACTGTCTCGTCGTCAAGCCCAAGCACGACAAGCGAATTGCTGCCGGCGTTGATGTATTCAGCCTTCACGTCGCGGTCGCCGCATTTGTAGGCGACTGACTGCCGCTCGACCTTGGCGTCGCCGGGCAATTCTAAAGTGACGTTGGTCGCCGAGGCTGTGCCAACGGCTGACGCCAGCACCATTGCCGCCAAGAACAAACGCATTTCTACCTCCGTTGACTTCGCGTTTCTTGCAAGAACGATAGCACGGTGAAAAGGCCTGCCGAAGCCGAAGCTCCAGCAGGGTTTTTCTCGCACCAGAAGCTAGGCGCCGTTCCTCCCCACGTCGGTGAAGAAGCCTTCCGGGCTCTCGACTTCGATCAGGCGCTTCTTCTCGATCAGCCAGAAGCGGTTGGCGACGGCGCGCACGAAGCTGCGGTCGTGCGACACGAGCAGGCAACTCGCCTCGTGCTTCAGCAATTCGTCCTCCAAGGCTTCCTGCCCGTCGATGTCGAGGTGGTTGGTCGGTTCGTCGAGCAGGTAGAAGTTCGGATTGGTCAGCCTCAGCACCAGCATGCCGAGGCGCGCCTTCTGGCCCCCTGACAAGCGGCCGATCTGGCTCGTCTGCATGTCGATGCCCATGCCGGCACCGGCCAGCAAGGTGCGGGCGCGCTGTTCGCCAAGCTCGAAACGCCTGGTGAGCACACTGAGCGGCGTGTCGCGATCTTCAAGATCGGACAGGCCCTGATCACCGTAGCCAAGCACCAGAGACGGCGTCGCCTTGACGGCATCGCCGGCATTTTCAGGGGCGCCGATCGCCTGCCTGACCATGTTGACGAGCCGCGTCTTGCCGGTGCCGTTGCGGCCCAGCAGCACGACACGATCGCCCTGGCGCAGCCACAGCCTGCCTGTCCTGAACAACAGCGTTCCGTCGGGCGTAGTAACAAGCGCATCGTCGAGCGTGACCAGCACCTTGGCATGCGTGCCGCGATTGGCGAGCCTGATAGCACCGGCCGATCGCTCCTGATGTGCGGGCCGAGCCGCATCCTCAAGCTTCTCAGCCCTTTCCTTCAGCTGCTTGGTTTTCACCACCAGAAGGTCGCTGCCCGAATTGATGCCGATATTGTTGAGCTTGGCCGCCTGCCGCCGCAGTTGTTGCGCCGTCTTCATGTCCTTCTGAAACCGCCGCTCGTCGGAGGCATCGATTTCATCGAGCGCCGCCCGTGCCCTGGAATAAGGCAAGGAGAAGACCTGCGAATTTTCCGGGCGCAGGAACAGCGTCTTGTTGGTCACGGCGTCGAGGAAGGCGCGGTCATGGCTGCAGATCACCACCGGCACATCACGTGGCAGCGCGTTCAGCCAACCTTCGAGCTGGCTGATTTTGGCAAGATCGAGATGGTTGGTCGGTTCGTCGAGCAACAGCATGTCGGGCTCAGTCACCCAGACGCGGGCCAGCATCGCCAGCCGCTGCCAGCCGCCGCTCAGCTGGGACATTGGGCGTTCACGCATGGCTTCGGGCACATCGAGCTCATCGAGCACGATGTCGACGCGCCAGCTTTCGCTCTCTGCCTGATCCTGTGGCAGGGCGCCAAGAACCGCCTCGAAAAACGTCGCGGCGTTCAGGCTGGCCGGCACGTCCTGCTCGACATGGCCCACACGTAGGCCGCGCGCGCGGGTGATGTCGCCCGACGTCGGTTCGAAGCCGCCCGATATGGAACGCAAGAGCGTGGACTTGCCACGGCCATTGGCAGCGACGATGCCGAGACGGTCGCCCGGCTCGACGGAAAGATTGAGATTGGAAAAAAGGCGCGCGCCAAGCGTTACGCCAAGGGACCTCAGATTGATCAATGCCATAGTCGTTCTCTGGTCGGTCCGGACCGTCATCCCGCATCCGGTCAAGGGATGCATCTGGGGAAGCTGGACCGGTGGATTGTCACGTGCGGCGCGAGCTCATAGGCTCAGCGCTGCATCACCACGAAGGGCAGACCAATAAAGAGATACGCTTTGGCGATCGTCTGTGGTCAGCCCTGCAAACTTGTTTGCAGGGCGTGGACGGGGCCGCGCTGACGATGGTGACGAAAAAACGTGTACACGCAGCCCTCCTTTGTTTGTTTGACGAGTTGCGCTGTCTAAATAGCCGCGCTCGCACCAAGTTGCAATCCTACTGGATGGTTACTTCGCTGCGCTCGCCGGCATGGACGGTCGCCGTGCCTTCCTTCTTGCCGCCATTGGCCTCGCGATCGACTTCCACGACATAGTCGCCGGCAGGCAGCGTCGTCTGGTGCTTCTCGTCATAAGCCAGTCCGAAATCCTTGCGCTCGCCCTGGATGTCTTTCTTGGCCGAAAACACCTTGATCGTCTTGGCACCCGGGGCGCTGACGGCCAAAACGCCGGCGTCGAGAACAGCCGTTACATCGCCGCGCTCGCCAATCCGGACATTGAAGGGCTGCTCGACCTCGGCCTGGTCCATCCTCACAACAGCGACATAGTCGCCAGCGGAGAGATCGAACTTGGCGTCGGAGCCAAAGGCATAGGTCACCTGCTCGCGCGTGCCGTCGATCTTTTTCTTGGCCTTGTAGATCTTCACGTCGAGGCCCGACGCGTCGACTTTCTCGCCGCCCTCAGCATAGAGTGCATTGACCAGCACGTGGCCGACGCCGACCACGACATCCTTTTCGATGGTCTGGCCGGCGGCAAGCTGGATCGTCTCGCTTGTTTCGCCTTCGCCGATCTTGACCGTCAGCGTCTGCGCGCCGGCGGGCAAAACGATCCTGGTCTGGCCATAGTTGGTGGCAGGGCCGTTGCCACCGGGATATTCGACGACGACGGTTGCGCCATCATTGACATCAGCACCTTCACTCGGGCGCGGGCGGACAACCAGGGTGCCGGCGTTGAGCACATAAAGCGGCTTGTAGACCTGGCCAGCCTCGACCTTGAGCGGCTGCTCGACTGCTGCCTCGCCGAGAACAGCACGGACAATGTAGTCGCCGGTTTCCAGCGAACCCTTGTAGTTGTTGTACTCGGTGGCGACACGTTCGCCCTTGGTGCCGTCGTCATTGGCCTTGTAGATCTCGTAGGCGTTGCCGGCATCCTTGAGCGGTTGGCCGCCTGCTGCCATCGTCACTTCAGGCACGAAATTGAACTCCGGCTTGGCCGGCTCGGGTGCAGGAGTTGGAGCCGGCGCGGGCGCTGGTGGTGCTGCAACCGTCTGTACCAGCGCCTCCTCCAGCGCCTTGGCGTCGGAGGCCTGAATGTATTTGCCGCCGGTATTTTCGGCGAGGCACGCGACCTGCCGGCCCTCTTCCGCCGTCAGGCCGAAACCGACAACATGGGCGGTGAAGTCAACGCCCGATTGCTTGAGCTCCTTGCCGAGGGCGCACGGATCGGCGTTGCAGGTCTCGAGCCCGTCGGTGATGAGGATGACGGTTGCCTTCTCCTCGGTGTATTTGAGGTCTTCGGCGGCCTGCTTGACGGCGGCGGAAAGCGGCGTCTTGCCAAGGAACTTCATGCCGTCGGCGGCAGCGGTGATGGCGCTCGCCGAACCGGCGGCTGGCGGCACGACAAGCTCGATGTCGGTGCAGCTGCCTTTTTCGCGGTGACCATAGGCCATCAGGCCAAGCTCTGCGTCGGCCGGCACCGTCTTCAGCACCGTGCGCAGCGCCTCGCGCGCGATCTCCAGCTTGGGCTTGCCGTCGATCTGACCCCACATCGATCCCGAGGCGTCGAGCACGATGATGGTCCGGTCGGCGGCATGCGCGGTGGCCATTGCCGACAGCATGAGGGCAGACGCCAGGATGCCTCGTGTAAACGCCTTCATGCCATCCCTCGCCGATTCAGGTTGATGCGGCGAGGCTAAACAAGGGGCATCAGACTGACAACCCTGGGATCGATCAATAGGTGGTGCGGCGCTCTTCGCTTGGTGGGCGGCCGAACTGCAGCCGATAGCTCTGGGCGAAATAGGAGTGCGAGGTGAAGCCGGTGGCGATCGCCACGTCGAGGATCGGCATGTTGGTCTGACGCAAAAGCTCGCGGGCGCGCTCAAGCCTGAGCCGCATGTAGTAGCGCCCCGGCGTGACGTTGAGATGGCGCAGGAATAGCCGCTCGACCTGGCGGACGGACAGACCTGCGGTCTTGGCGAGCTGCACTGCCGACAACGGCTCGTCGAGATGGTCGGCCATCAGCTCGACGATGCGCTTCAGCTTGTCCGACTTGCCAGTGAGATCACGCTCGGGTCCGACACGCTGGCGGTCTCCGGCCGAACGGATGCGCTCGTGCTGGAACTGGTTGGCGACTTCATTGGCGAGATTGGTACCGAAATCGCGGCGGATGATCTCGAGCATCAGATCGATCGAGGTGGTCACGCCGGCGCAAGTGTAGCGCTTGCGGTCGATCTCAAAGACATTGTTGGTGCACTCGATATCGGGGAATTTCTCCATGAAACCGGCACGGTTTTCCCAATGGATGGTGCAGCGGTACCCGTCGAGCTGGCCGGCCTCGGCGAGCAAGTAGGAGCCGACCGAAAGCGCTCCGAGCGCTGCCCCGCGCCGCCCCCAGGATCGGAGCGCGCCAAGTACCTTGCTCTTGCCTGGAAATTCGGTGGCAACGCCGACGCAGACGAACATGATGTCGACCGCCGGCACGTCGGCGACGGAATAGTCGACCTTGAGCGGCAGCCCGTTGGAGGCGATCACTGCCTCGCCATCGGCCGAAACCGTTGTCCAGCCATAGACGTCGCGGCCGAGCAGCCGGTTGGCCGACCGACAGGTGTCGATAGCGGCAACAAGCGAGAACATCGAGAATTTGTCGACCAGCAGGAATGCGAACTGGCGACCTTCGGGGTGGGGCTCTGACATCGAAGCCAAATCTACAGAAAGCGCAGGCTTGGGCAAGGAAGCGGCGCCGGTTTCAACAACGCCGCTTTCACTCAGAACCCCCGATGTTCGAGGCCGGCATGGCGATAGGCCGACACCAGCGTGTTGGCCATCAGCATGGCGATGGTCATCGGCCCGACGCCGCCCGGAACCGGGGTTATGGCGCCAGCGTTCTTGGCGGCCGAAGCGAACTCGACATCGCCAACCAGGCGAGACTTGCCCTCACCCTTTTCGGGTGCCGGAATGCGATTGATGCCGACGTCGATGACTGTGGCGCCTGGCTTGACCCAGTCGCCTTTGACCATTTCAGGCCGGCCGACAGCAGCGACGAGAAGGTCGGCGGTGCGGCACAGCGCCGGCAGGTCCTTGGTGCGGCTATGGGCGATGGTGACGGTCGCGTTGGCGGCAAGCAGGAGATTGGCCATCGGCTTACCAACGATGTTGGAGCGGCCAACCACAACGGCGTTGAGCCCCGACAGGTCCTTGCCGTGCTTGCGCTCGATGAGCAGCATCGACCCAAACGGCGTGCAAGGCACCAGCGCCGTGTCCAGTTCGCCGGTGGCGAGCTTGCCGACATTGATGAAATGGAAGCCGTCGACATCCTTGTCTGGCGCGATGGTCTGGATGATCTTGCCGGCGTCGATATGGCCGGGCAGCGGCAGCTGGACGAGAATGCCGTGGATATCAGGATCGCCATTGAGCGTTTCGACCAGCGCGACGAGATCGACTTCCGAGGTTTCGGCGGCAAGCGTGTGCTGGACCGAATGGAAACCGCATTCCTTGGCCGTACGCGACTTGTTGGCGACATAGACCTGGCTGGCCGGATCCTCGCCAACGATGACCACGGCGAGCCCTGGCTTCACGCCATGCTCGGCAAGTGTCGCCGCCGATTTCTTGACGCCTTCGACGACCTCGGCCGCGACACTTTTTCCGTCAATGATCTCAGCCATGGCTCACTCCGTCTGCTGCATCGTTCGAGGCGGCATTGTCATCAAATTTCCGACCCGCAACCTCGCCATTGCGGCGTCCGGTGCCGTAAACTCGAAACCGCTGGGTAGAATTTCAGAAGTAGCGGCGCGAGCGGCGCTCCCTGAGTTGGTTCAACTCCTTGCGCACCTCGCGCAGGCTCTCGCTGATCTCGTCGATCTGGTTTTGCGCTGCCGGCGGCTCGGTGCGCGGCACCTGTGGTTGCACAGGGGGCCAGGGATGATAGCCGGCCGGCTGCGGCGGGTAGGGATATGGCGTGTGATAGCCAGGCTGGGGCGGCACGGCTGCATCGTAGCCTGCTTGCGAATAGGGCGCATATGACTGCACGAAACCGCCTTGTGGAGTCGGCTGACCAGCCGGCGGGTGCATCGGCTGCGGCTGAACCGGCAGCGGCGCCGGTATCGCCTGATCGGCCGCGGGGTACTCAGCCAAGCGAGCATCCGGGGGCGCAGCTACCTCGGCCCTGGGCGCAGGTGCCGTGGGACGCGCGTCCGACTCGCTTCCTGTCGTCTCCTCGGGCCTGCGGCGCGATACCGGCTTGGCGCGAGCGCGGCGATTGGCGGTATCGCGCAGGCTTTCGAGCGCGCCGCGTAACGCACCGATGCCAACGCCCGATGCAAAACCAAGCAGCATGCCGGCGATCGAGATCATGGCGCGCGACGGCCCGGTCGATTGAAGCGGCGGCGAAGCCGTCGAAATGACGGTCACATTGGCCGAGTTGATGTCCCTTTGCTCACCCGTTTCACGCGCCCTGAGCAGGAACGCCTCGTAGACGGCGCGCTTGGCGGTGACGTCGCGTTCGAGCTCGCGCAGCGTGACAAGCTCATCACCGACACTGCCCTGGCGCACCTTCAATTGGGCAAGGCGAGCAGCAAGCTCCTGCTCCATCTGAACGGCGCGCTTGAGCTCGACCTGGATGGAAGCCGCGACACGGCGCAGCTCCGTTGCGATGCGCTCACGTGCACCGGTCAACTGGGCCTCGATAGCCAGACGTTCTGGGTGGCGAGGACCAAGCCTCACTGCCGCCCGATCCGCCTCCTGGGTAAGTGCTGCGTACTGCGCCCGCAATTCATTGATCGTGGGAGAGTTGATGGCCTCCGGCAAGGTTCCGCTCAAGACCGCGTCGACGCCGAGACCGCGTGTCGATGCCGCGCGCGCGTTAAGTTCCAAAGTACGCGAGCGCGCAGCAGTCAGCTGGTCGTTGACCCGCTGGATTTCGTCGTCGGTGATCAGCCGTCCCTGCGGATCGATAAGTTCATTTTCGGCCTTGAAGGCCTCTACCTTGCGTTCGGCTGCTTCAACCGACTTGCGCATTTCATTGAGGCGGGCACTAAGCTCGTCGGTCGCGCGTCCCGCGGTTCCAGCCTGCAACTCGCCAAAGGTCTGCATGAAGACTTCAGTCATCGTGTTGGCGATGAGCGCCGATTTTTCGGCGTCTTCCGTCTTTGCTCCAATCGAGACGACGAACGTATTTGCGCCGCGCTCGATGGTCAGCGCTTCGGCGAGATGCGTCGTTGCCAAAGTGTGCTTGCGACCGGCCGAATCTCCTGTTGCCGTATCATCGCGGGAAATCAGCGAGCGCAGGAAAGAACGAACGCTGAAACCGCCTCCAGCGGTGCCGTTGAACTCTGGATCTTCCGCAAGGTTGAGCTTGTCGACGACCTTGGTCAGCACCGACCCCGACGTCAGCACGCGCACCTGGTTTTCGACGACGGCAAGCGTCGCGTCCGAAGGCAGGTTGCCAACAGTCAACTCCTGGTCGGAGAGCTTGAGGTTGCGCGGATCGACGATCATCTCGGTCCACGCCTGATACATCTTGGGCGTCGACAGCGCGATCGCCACGCCCATGAGCGCGCCCACCAATGTGGTCGAGGCGATCAGCAGCTTCGAGCGGGTAATCCCGCCGATGACTTTCATCGGATCGATCAGCGGCTTCCAACGGACATCGTCATGGTCACTTTGATCGTATGACGCCGTATCCGGGACCACAGGCTGAACCATCGCGGCAGCGGGAACCGTAGGGCCAAGCAATCTGTCGCGCCAGTTGCCGATCATCGAGGACGGAGTCGACGCTGCGCCTTCGCTTGCAGACGCGTCTTTGACGTTGTTGGGCTTCACCTCCGCCGCATGCGGAGCCTCGGCGATTGCGGCACGGTCGGCTTCACGGCGTAGGCGCGCCATGCGATGCCGAGTCACCGGATCCTGCGCCCCAGCCTCCTCATGCTCGTCGACGGATATCGAGAGAAGCGAGGCCCCCTTGGACTTGGGCGTAGCGGCGTGCTGGTCCTGCGCGAGCAGCGAACGCTTGCGCCTCCCGTCGTCGCGATTTCCAGATTCGTCCATGTTTCGGGCAGCTTCCAACAGGATAGTCCGGATCATTGTCCGGTCGTTAACCCAAGCTAAACAGGCGTGGGAAACAAAAGGTTAATTATCTGCCTTTGTGGCATTTTATGCATCCGTCGCGGAACGGCACATTAAGTTTTGGCCCCTATCCTCCGGCCCGATCATGACCCAGGCAAATGACATACCGCGCATGCCGCTGCGCCAGCGTATCGGCAGTTTCCTGTCGGGTCGACGCGCTGTCCTGCGCGACTACTTCTCGGCGATCAGCGGCTCTGCCGGACGACTGGTCTTTTCGCTGATCTATTTCGTGGCACTCGCCAACACCTTGACGATCGCCGATTTCGGACTTTTCGCCACTGCCTCAGCCGCCGGCGTGATGCTGTCGCGCACACTTGCCTTCGGCTTCATCTCGGCTCTCTACCGGACGGCAACAATCCGTCCCCGGCTGATCGGCAGCTACACCGCAGGCTTCCTGATGCTGGCGCTGCTGTCGCTGCCGTTGCTAGCGGCGGCCTCGGCGCTGACCTGGTTCCTGTTCTTCAAGAACACGTTGCCCGCCGCAATTTTCGCCACCGTGATCTTCGCCGAAGCCCTGCTCTGGCGGCCGGTCGAGGTGGCAATGATCGTCAACAACGGTCTCGGGCGCTTCGGCAAGGCGGCAATACTGGCGATCCTGACGTCAGCGATAAAAGCTGCGGCGGCAGCATTGTTCATTTTCTGGCCCAGCCACACGATCGAAGCCTGGGCCGGCTTCTACGTCGCCTGCAATCTCGTCTCGCTGGCATTGGCTTTCGGCATGTTCTATCCGCGCCAGCGGCTCAGGCTGACACCGGATCTCTACTGGCGCAGGCTTTCGGATTCGATCTATGTCGCCGGCGCCGAGGTTCTGTTTTATCTGCAGATGGAATTCGACAAGCTGCTGGTACTGGCCATGGGCGGGCCACATCTCGCCGGCATTTACGCCATCGTCATGCGGCTGGTCGACCTCACGGCCATCCCGATCCGCACCTTCTCGATGATGCTGGTGCAGCGAATGATGCGAGCGCCGCAAATGTTGGCCAAGCTGAAGGTCAAGATCGGCATCGAAGCCGGCATCCTTATTGTCTCCACATCGGCCTTGCTGTTCCTCGCCGTGGTACTGCACTTCTATCCCAATTTCCTCGGACGCAATGTCTCGGAGGCCGCACCGCTGGTTGGGCTCGCGCTTTTCATGCCGGCCCTGCGCAATCTCGTCGAATATCACGCAGAGCTTTTGTTCGCGCGCGGCCAGACCCTGATCCGCGCCGGCAATCTGGCATTGCTCGCAGGACTGAAGGCTGCACTATTGTCGATGTTGCTGCTACGGGTCGCCGATACCGAGACGCTGATATGGTCGCTGAACGGCATGTTCGCGCTGCTGTACCTCGCCTCGGCCGCAGTGACCTATTCGGCTCTGCGTCGGCCAGCCCGGGCGATCTGAGCGTCAGGCGGCGACCAGCCTGCGGATACGGCCAAGATCGGTACCGATAAAAGACTGCATGCCGATAGCCACCTGTTCCGGCGACATCGCCGCGACGAAGGCTTCGAATTGCGCATCCGAAAGTGGCGTTCCGGTCCAATGGACCCGACAGAATTCCTCCGATCCGTGGTAATGCCCGGCACCGTCGATGACCTCGTCGACGAAGCGGCCATAGATCATGCATTCGGAGAATTTGCGCCGTGCGCACACCGCTTCGACCCAATGCCGGCCGCTGATCTCTTCGATCCGGGCGAGCATGTCGCGTACGCTTGAGCGACGCCAGGCGATCAGCGTCGAGATGTAGTCGTGCGGCGAAATGTCGGGCGCAGCAATGCCAAGCACGGCGGCGGCATTCGCAGACCACACACGATGGTTTTCGTGGCCAGGGGCAAGCAGCGCATCATCGCGGCGAAAAAGCCGTAACCTGCCGTCGCGCCAGAACCTGGCGCAATCGAATGGCTTCAGGAACGCGACGTCGGAATCGACATAGACAAGTGTCTCCTGTTCGATCTTTTCGGCAATGGCCATGCGCCGCAACTGCTGGACGTGCCAGCCACGCAGCGGCGGTGCCTTCAGGCTCAACCAGATGCGGCGCTTAAACAGGCTTGTCGGGTCGGGTATGTCGCGCAGCCAGGACGGCAACAGATCGCGCTCGTCAATCACAGTGCGGCGGCTGCCTTCGAGTTGACGAAACAGCGCCACGTCGCGGTGCTCGACCAGCAGATAGTGATGCGAGGCGCCCATAACGTGGCGATCGACGGTCTCGCACAGCAGGCGGCAGCGCTCGAAATCGGCGGCATAGCTGGCCGTCACCAGTGCGGCATCCGGAGCCACCGATGTGCCCTTGGCGTTCAAGAGCGGTCCTCCCCGCCCTGCCCGCCAAACTTCTGGCGCAGCACGCGAAACAGGAAGAGCGGATTGCCAACGATGTAGCGCCGCCACAGCCGGCCCGGCTCAATTATCAGGCGGAACAACCATTCGAGGCGCAGATGGCGCATCCATGCAGGCGCGCGCGGCACCGAGCCGCTGAGGAAGTCGAGCAGCGCACCTACCGCTATCGGCAGCGTGCAATGTTCCGGCCTCAGGTTGCGCGCGATCCAGAATTCCTGGCGCGGAACTCCCATGGCGACAAGCAAGATGTCCGGGCGAAGCGCGCCAATATCGGCGACGATCTTGGGTTCTTCCGAAGCGGTGAAGAAGCCATCGTGAACGACGACGAAACGATGCTTTGGCGCGATCTCCGCCAACCGCTCCGCGGCGCGCTCGGCATTGACGCGTTTTGCGCCGAGCAGAGCGACCGTCAGCGGCCTCTCCGACGCCTCGAGCAAGGCAGGCACGAAGTCGGTGCCATTGAGATTGTCGGGAAATGGCGCGCCATAGAGCCAGCGCGCGGCGAGATCGACACCGACGCCGTCAGCGAGAACGAGAAAATCGTCGAGGGCCGCGGCAAATTCCTTGTCGGAACAGGCGATGTTGGCATTGTGGGCATTGAGGAAGCTGACCTTGGTGAAGGCCTTTTCCTTGAGAACCCGTGACAACAAGGCAAGCGCCTCGTCACGCCGCAGGCTGGCGACCCGGACGCCTAGGATGCGCCGGACCGGCACAGCTGGGTTCGACATCGCCATGCTCACGCCGCCACCTCACGCGCGCCGGCACAAAGCTTGGCGAGGCCAAGCGCAATCGCGCTGTCGAGTGCTTCGATCTGCCGGCGATGGAAATCGCTGCCGTCGACGTCGGCGACCCGCTGATCGACGGTTTGTTCGAGCGCTCTGGCGAAGGCTGCGGGATCGTCGGTCATGATGCAGTTCTGAGGCTTGTGGGCGATGCCGCGCAGCGAGTGCGCGGTTGCCACCGAAGGCAGGCCCAGTTCGAAGGTCTCGATGGTCTTGAGCTGGACACCGCTGCCCGACGTGCTGACGAGCGGGATGACAGCGGCACTGCGTACGAAGGCCTGGGCGTCCGGCACCCGGCCAACGAACTTGACGCCGGGATGCGACGAGGACACGCCGGCCGGGACACTGCCAGCGATATGGATGCGGAAATCCTCGCGCAGATGCGGCACGACCTTGCCCAGGAACCAGTCGAGGCCGATGCGATTGGGCTCCCAGGTCCAGGTGCCGATCAGGGCCGCGTCGCATTCGATGTTTCGTATGCCGGACCCGGTCGAAAGCTCCGAACGCGTGACCAGCGGCAGCGCCACCGAGCGCGTTTCGGAGGCAACGTCGAGCTCGGCGCGATCCTCCTCGGCCAGCGTGAAGACAAAACGCGCCTTGCGGCACAACCGCTTCTCGATGACTTCGAGAAGCCTTGCTTCCCGCCGGAACAAGGCGCGTTGAAACGCACCATTGGCGGCTTGCGAATTCTCCGCCGCCGAGCGGAACTCGACATTGTGCGCAACGAAGATCGAAGGCCGGTCCTGAAAGACGCTTTCAAAAGCAGCAGCCATCTGGACCGAATTGAGGATGTAGCCGTCGAACGGGCCGGCTGCCTTGATCGCCTGGCGCACCGTCTCATCGGAGACCACGCGCAGCTTGGCTGACGCGAATGTCAGGCCCGAGGCAAACGCGCTCGCCAGCCAGGAGAGTTTGCGCGGCAGGGGTGCTGCGTCGGTACGCACATCAAGCGAAGCGAGGAGAATGGTTTCAGGGTCGGACGGCGCCTTGCCCGGCCAGCCGAAGCCGAGCACGGTCACGCGCACGCCCGCACGGCGCAGCGCATCGATGATCGCCTGATTGGCGATCTCGTAGCCTGAGGAAAGCGCTCCGTCAGGCACGATGGATGTGGCAAACAGTAGATGCATCGCAACAAAATTCCTGCCCATGCCCTAGCAGCGCGCGGTGAAGTCTTCATTAAGTAATTCACGCGGGCTGTGGAATACGCCCACCTACCCGCTAGCGGTCTATTTAACCGACCGTTATGGTGCCGGTGATAGGGAGGGGCATCTGAAACCGGCGCCCTTTCATGAATGCTCTGCCACCTCTCAAATCCGTGACCATTGCAGGCATGTCGCCTGCTTTGGCGGTGGATGATGTGGAAGTGGTGGTCACCCTACCGACCTTCCGCCGGCCACAGCAGTTGCTGGCAACGCTCGCTTCGCTCGCCAAGCAAAAGACCGCGCGACGATTCGCTGTCATCGTCATGGAAAACGACGCCGAAGGCGGCGAAGGCATGCGCGCGGCGCTGCCGTTGTTTGAAAGCGGTGCGATGGCAGGCCTCGTCATCGTCGCGCATGAGCGTGGCAATTGCAGCGCCTACAATGCCGGCTGGCACACGGCACTCCTGAATTTTCCGAATTTCACCAAGCTTCTGGTGATCGACGACGATGAACTGGCCGATCCGCTGTGGCTTGAAACCATGTGCACCGCCGCCGAAAGCCTTGGCGTCGACATCGTCGGTGGACCGCAGGTGCCCGTCTTCGCCGACCCTGCGCATCAAGTCTGGGCGACGCATCCGGTCTTCGCGCCGCCCTACTCCACCACCGGGCACGTCGCTGCACTTTATTCGTCAGGCAACCTTCTGGTCGGCCGCCATGTGCTTTTGGCCATGGGCCCGCCCTTCCTCGACCTGCGCTTCAACTTCATGGGCGGTGGCGATTCGGACTTCCTGAGCCGGGCGGCGCAAAAGGGCTTCAAGCTCGGCTGGTGCGCCGAAGCAAAGCTGTTTGAAACGGTGCCGGAGCGGCGCCTTGAGGCCGACTGGATCCGCGCCCGGTCCTTGCGCAACGGTGTCATCTCGACACTGGTTGCCAAGAAGAAATATGCTGGCACGCCATTCGCCAATACGCGCGTGTTTCTCAAGAGCCTGGCGCTGCTTGCCGTCTCGCCCCTGCGCGCTTTGAAGCGTCTTGTCGTCACCGGTTCGCCGTCGGTCGCGATCTATCCGATCCATGTGGCGCTCGGCCGTGTGATGGCCGACTTCGGTTATGCCAATGAGCAATATCGGCAGCCTGAAAAGAACTGAAATGGCGCCGCTTTCGGCGGCGTTCACCCCAGCGGGCGTTGCCACGGCGGTCGCCGCGATGGTGCTGACCATCGTCATCGTGTCGTTCCGGCCGTTCCAGCCGGCGAGTGCCAACGTCGATGGCGGCGGCGATATCGTCAACCAGCTCGGTTTCGGATCGCTCGGCGCATTCGCCATCTTTGCGCTGCTGACGCTGGCCGGTCCGGGCCGGCTGCGCGCGCTGGCAGGCATGCCCTGGCTGCTGCTTTTGTGCTTTTTCATGATTTCGGTGGCGAATGCCATCGATCCGAGCGCCGCCTTCCGCGCCGCGACATTCACCCTCATCGGTATCATCGCCATGGCCACCGTTCTGGCGCTGCCGCGTGACGGTGATGCCTATTCGACTGTGCTCGCCTTCGCCGGCTTCGTTGTCGTCGGGCTTTGCTATGGCGGCGTCATTTTCTATCCGAGCGTGGCGATCCATAGCTCCGGCGGCTTCGAACCGGAACACGCAGGGCTATGGCGCGGCGCCTTCTCCCACAAGAACATCGCAGCACCCGTCATGGCCTGCTTCAGTTTCGCCGGCATCTACCTGTTCCGCCGCGGCTGGCGCTGGTCGGGTATCGTTCTGTTTCTGCTGGCCATGGTCTTCATGGCGCATACCGGCTCGAAGACCACGGCAGGCCTCGTGCCGCTGTCGATCCTGCTGGTGCTTTTGCCGGGAATGATCGGCATGCGGCTTGGCGTGCCGCTGGTGTTTGCACTTGCCGTGACCGGCACAGCACTCGCCACGCTCGGCATCGTCTTCATCGACCCGCTGAAGCAGCTTGCCGCCCATCTCTTTCCGGACCTCACCTATACCGGCCGCACCACGATCTGGGAGTTTGCCGGCAAGATGATCGCCAGGCAGCCCTGGTTCGGTTACGGCTATGAAAGCTTCTGGGGTACGCCCATTGTCACCAGGATCGATCAGACCTTCGACCAGGGCTGGGACATCAGCGGGATCGTGCATGGCCACAATGGCTACATCGATCTCGCGGTGGCCATGGGACTACCGGCACTCGTGGTGGCAACCTATGTTTTCCTGATCGCACCGATGCGCGACTACATGCGCATCCCGCTCTACAAGGAAAACGTCTTCCTCGGCGACTTCTTCATGATGGTGGTGCTGTTCACGTCGCTCAACGCCTTCCTCGAAAGCTTCTTCTTCCGCCGTACCGACCCGGTGTGGATGTTCTTTGTCTTCGGTGTGCTCGGGCTCCGGCTGGTCTCGCGCACGGTCATCCACAAATCGAGTGCCTGAGCAGCGCACTTGATCATGCGCGGCGAGAGAGACATTCTCGCACCATGATCACCAGTGTTTCCAGACGCCAGATGCTTGCCCAGACACTGGGCATCGGCCTCGTCTCGTTGCTCAAGGTGCCCACGGCGCGGAGTGCCAGCTGGCCGAAGATCGATGCGACCTTCCTGTTTTCGGCCGACATCCATGCCTGCCGCATGGCAAGCGGTCTCAGTCCCAATTGCCAGGCCGAAGGCAAGACCGACGAAAATCTGCGCCGGCATATCGCCGCGCTGAACGAGGTCGGTGAATTCGCTTGGCCGCGCGAGATCGCCGGTGCCCCAAGCGGATTGGCGGGGGCTGGCCAAAGGATCGGACGTTCGCTCGGCCTGGTCATCGGCGGCGATGCCACCGACGATGGCGGGGGCCAAGTGACGCAGCCGCATGAAGGCACGCAGCTTCTGCAATTCAGCCAGCGCTACCAGGAAGGCAACGGCCCCGACCGCGTGCATATGCCTGTCTATGTCGGGCTCGGCAATCACGACCTCGACCAGGACGGCCCGCCGCCGCATGTCGACTGGTACCGGCGCGAGATGCGCGACTATGTCGAAATCAACCACCGGCCCAGCGTGTTCTTCAAGCCGCCGGTGCCTGCCACCAACTACGACGCGCCATCCGACTGCTATTCATGGGATTGGGGCGGCCTGCACCTGGTCCAGACCCACAGGTTCGCCGGCGACACCGCCAAGGGCGCGATCAGCGGGCTCGACTGGCTCAAGCAGGACCTCAAGACCTTTGCCAGCGACGGGCGACCGGTAATCCTGTTCCAGCATTATGGTTGGGACCCATTCTCGACTGAAAGGTGGGACGCGGATGCCCATACATTCAATGATGCGGGACGCGGCGAGCCACACTGGTGGAGCGATGACCAGCGGCGCGGGCTGCTTGAAGCCATCGCCGGCACCAACGTGATTGGCGTCTTCCACGGCCACCAGCACGACACCGCAATGATCTACAAGCGCGACGGGCTCGACCTGTTCAAGCCGAAAGCAGCCTTCATGGGCGGCTTTGCCGTCATCCGGGTAACAGACGCCTTCATGGATGTCGTTTTGGCCGAGGCCGGCCCGCGTGGCGGCGTCACCTTCACCAACGCTTTCAGCAAGGCGTTGGATGGCACACGCTGAAGTGGCACATCGCCCTTCCGCAAGGCCTCAAGACGGTCTATGTCAGTTGCGTTCGGAGGGCTTTGCATGACCATCAGACTGATCCTCGCCGGTTGCGGCAACATGGGCTACGCCATGCTCACGGGCTGGCTCAATTCGGGCAAGCTCGCGCCGGAGGAAACCTTCGTGGTCGAGCCCAACGCGGAGCTTCGTGCCCGGGCGGCTGAACTCGGTAGCCGGGTCGCTTCGGAAGTTGGCGGCATACCGGTCGATGCCGACCCTGAAATCATCGTCATTGCCGTGAAGCCGCAGGTCATTCGCGAGGTCACGTCAGGCTATCGCCGCTTCGGCAATGCCAAGGCTACTTTCGTCAGCGTCGCCGCAGGCACTCCCGTCGCCACATTCGCCGAGATCCTCGGCAGCCACACGCCGATCGCGCGCTGCATGCCCAATACGCCGGCGGCCATCGGCAAAGGCATGATGGTTCTCTATTCCAACGAACACGTCACCGAAAAGGCCAAGGACATCGTCGGCGACCTTTTGTCGGCCAGCGGCGAGGTCGCGACCATCGCCGACGAAGGGCTGATGGATGCGGTGACGGCGGTTTCCGGTTCGGGGCCGGCCTACATCTTCCATTTCATCGAGTGCCTGACGGCAGCGGCCGAAAATGCCGGACTTCCGTCCAAGACCGCCTCGCTCCTTGCGATGCAGACAGTTTATGGCGCCGCCAGCCTTGCTGCCGAAAGCCGCGAAGACCCAGCCGTCCTGCGCCGCCAGGTGACCAGCCCGAATGGCACTACGGCGGCAGCGCTCAGCGTTTTGATGGGCGAAGACCGGCTGAAGAACCTGCTCACTGAAGCGGTCGAGGCAGCGCGGGTTCGTTCGATCGAACTCGGGAAATAAACTACTTCGCGTCAGCTTCGGCTTGCAGCGCCTTGATGTGAGGTGCTGCGGCCTCGTTGACCGCGCGCTCCATGTCGCGGAACTGGCGCACGACTTCTTCGCCGACTGAGGTAAGCTCGGCACCGCCGCCATGCTTGCCCCCGGTCTTGGCCGCAACCAGCGGCTTGCCGAACATTTCCTTGAGTTCTTCGACAAGGTCCCAGGCGCGTTTGTAGGACATCTCCATGGCGCGCGCCGCAGCTGAGATCGAACCGGTTGCGGCAATCTGTTCGAGAAGTTCGACCTTACCCGGCCCCAGACGGCCCTTTGGGTCGAGATACAAGCGCAAGGTCAGAGATGGCATCGGCTGCTCCAGTCAGTCGCTGGTTAGCACAAGCGGCGCCCCTGGAGAAAGATTGGCGCGATCGAATGCAACGGTCTTGATGACGGCAAAGACGTCGCGGCCAACACTGAGCTGAAGTGTCTCCAGCGACTGGCGGGTGATGCGCGAGACA
The DNA here is from genome assembly GCF_056398585.1 of Aminobacter sp. 01T433. NCBI lineage: Bacteria > Pseudomonadati > Pseudomonadota > Alphaproteobacteria > Hyphomicrobiales > Phyllobacteriaceae > Aminobacter > Aminobacter sp. 01T433. Next base: position 15,456 of record NZ_JBFTPR010000007.1, on the reverse strand, counting down.
AGCATGTCGCCGTGGCAGTCGAGTCGAAGGTCGATCTGCGCACCATTGACCTGGCCGATCTCGGCGATGCGGCCGGGCAGGATATTGAGCGCGCTCAACCCTTGCGGCCGCTCGGTGGCGATCATCACGTCGCGCGCCCTCACCCGGACGCGAACCGTCGTGCCTTCGGCCAGCCCGATACGCGGCACACGCATTTCGCCAGCCGCAGCGCCAAGGACGGTCATGCCGAAAATTTCGTCGTGGTGCAGGACTTTCATATCAAGCACGGCACCGCCCTCGCCCACCTCTTCCGGCGGCAACAGGTCTAGGCGCTGCATGATCTCGATTGTCGGCCCGGACGCTGCAACCTTGCCCTCGGCCATCACCACGATGTCGGTGGCGAGCCGCGCGACCTCCGATATGGAATGGCTGACATAGACGATCGGTATCCTGGTCTCGTCGCGAAGCCGTTCGAGATAGGGCATGATCTCGGACTTTCGGGCGTCGTCAAGCGAGGCAAGCGGCTCGTCCATCAGGAGCAGTCTCGGGCTTGCCAGCAGGGCCCGGCCAATGGCGACGCGCTGCTTTTCGCCACCCGAAAGCAGCGCCGGACGCCGCGCCAGGAGATGGCCAATGCCGAGCATGTCTACGACGCGATCGAACTCGGCATAGCGTTCCGTGCGCGGCGTGAACCAGCGGCCATAGAGCAAGTTCGAGCGCACTGTTAGATGCGGAAACAGCCGCGCGTCCTGGAAGACGAAGCCGACCCGGCGCCTGTGGGCGGGCACGAACTTGCGAGCAGCCGTGTCGACCAGCGTCTTCTCGCCTATGACGATGCGACCGGCATCGGGGCGGATCAGGCCGGCGATGATGTTGATGAGCGAGGTTTTTCCCGAGCCGGACGGGCCGAACAAGGCAGTCAGGTGACCCGCACTTTCGAAACGGGCCTCAAGATCCAGCGCGCCGAGGCTGTGGCGGACATCGACGAGCAGCGTCATCCGACATCCATGCGTTGGCCGATGCGGCGGGCGAATATCTCGGAGACGATCAGCGCGATCATCGAAATGGCAATCGAGATCAGCGTCAGGCGCATGGCGCCAGCGTCACCGCCTGGCACCTGGGTGAAGGTGTAGATCGCCGATGGCAGCGTCTGGGTCTCGCCGGGGATGTTGGAGACGAAGGTAATGGTGGCGCCGAACTCGCCCATCGCCTTGGCGAAAGACAGGATCATGCCGGCGACAACGCCAGGCAGGATCAAAGGCAGCGTCACCGTGAGAAACACCCACAATGGGCTAGCGCCCAGCGTCCCGGCTGCCGACTCGAGCCGCCGGTCGACCGCCTCGATGGACAGGCGGATGGCCCGCACCATCAAGGGAAAGCCCATGACAGCGCAGGCAAGGGCGGCACCGGTCCAGCGGAAGGAAAAGACGATGCCGAAATGCTCGTCGAGAAACGAGCCGATGGGCCCGCGTCGGCCGAAGCTCAAAAGCAACAAGTAGCCGGTGACGACGGGGGGCAGGACGAGCGGCAAATGGACGACGCCGTTGAGCAGCGACTTGCCCCAGAATTTGCCCCGCGCCAGCAACAGGGCAATCGCAATGCCGAAAGGCAGGGTGGCGGCCATCGCCCACAGCCCCACCTTGATCGACAGATGGACCGCATTCCATTCGTCAGGAGTGAGGTCCAGCCATGTCATGCGTCAGTCTGAATGCCTTTAGTTGGAAGCGACGGGCGCAAGCATAGTGAAACCTTGCGCCTCGAACAGCTCCTTAGCCTTGGCGGACTGAAGATATTTCACGTACGCAGCCGCGTCCGCGCTCTTCGAGTCCGCCGTCAGGCCTACCGGATAGACGATGGGAGGATGCGAGTCTTCCGGGAAAATGCCAACAATCTTCACGCCGGGTTCGGCCTTCGCGTCGGTCTGGTAGACGATGCCGAGCGGGGCTTCGCCGGTCGCGACCAGCTTGAGTGCGGCGCGCACGTTTTCAGCCTGGGCGATCTTGCCTTCGACAGACGACCAGACGCCGAGCTTTTCCAGTGCCGCCTTGCCGTATTTGCCTGCGGGCACGGCCTTGACGTCGCCCATGGCGAGATGGCCGTCGCCGAGCAGTGCTGCGAGGTCGAAATTGGGGGCGATCTCTGCCTTGGCGGCAGAATCCTTCGGCGCAACGAGCACGATGCGGTTGCCGAGCAGCTTCACTTCCGAGCCATCCTTGATGAGCTTCTTGTCGGAGAGATACTTCATCCAGTCGAGGTCAGCGGAGATGAACACATCGGCGGGAGCGCCCTCTTCGATCTGCTTGGCAAGCGCAGAGCTTGCAGCATAAGAGGCGGTTGCGGACTTGCCGCCTTCAGCCTTCCAGGCGGCATCGACGGCATCAAGCGCGTTCTTGAGGCTGGCAGCAGCGAACACGACCACGTCGCCATCGGCGCGTGCTGCCGGCAGCCCAAGCGATAGCACCGCTGCAAGACCACCGACCATCGCGGCGAGCCACACCCCAAATCCCCTACGCGTGAACATCGTCAGTCCTCCATGATTGTTCAAGCCGCAGCACAGCCGCATTCGTTATATTCATATGGATATAACACATGACAGGCAACCACCCATCCGGGTGGTTTTCAGCAAAACTGTTGCGATGTTTTGACGGCCAATCGAACCTGACTCTGGCATGGCATTCGGGGGGAGACTGACCCGATGCTTCGTGCCATATGTGGCGCCGCTAACCCTAGGGGAGGTTCGATGGGCGCGCCTGCGTGCCTGCGCACCCCGCCCCCGCTTCCTTATCGCAAGAGATTTTCCCGACATGGCCGGTATATCGACGTTTGAAATCATCTGGCTCGCCGTTGCCCTTCTGGGCGCCGGCGCCATCACCGGCCTGCTCGCGGGCGTCTTCGGCGTCGGCGGCGGTACCGTCATCGTGCCGGTGCTCTACGAACTGTTCCAGTCAGTCGGAGTCCCCGAGGAGGTTCGCATGCCGCTATGCGTCGGCACCTCTCTCGCCATCATCATCCCGACCTCGATACGCTCGTTCAACGCACACCGTGCCAAGGGCGCTGTCGACATGGCGATCCTCAAGCAATGGGCTATACCGGTTATTGTCGGCGTCGCCATGGGCAGCGTGATCGCGCGCTACGCACCGGCCGACCTGTTCAAGGCGGTGTTCGTCGTCGTCGCCGGTTTCTCGGCGATCCGGCTTTTGTTTGGCAAGGATTCGTGGCGGCTCGGACTCGACATGCCGGGCAAGCTCATCATGAACGTCTATGGCTGGATCATCGGCGTGCTGTCGAGCCTGATGGGCATCGGCGGCGGCCAGCTTTCCAACCTGTTCATGACCTTTTACGGCCGGCCGATCCACCAGGCGGTTGCGACTTCCTCTGGCCTCGGGGTGCTGATCTCCATCCCCGGTGCACTCGGCTACATCTATGCCGGCTGGCCCCGCGCGGCAGAGTACCCGGATGTCGCAGCCCTGCAGTTTCCGCTCTCGCTGGGCTATGTCTCGCTCGTCGGGCTGATCCTGTTCGTTCCGACGAGCGTGCTGACTGCACCATTGGGCGCGCGCCTGGCCCATTCGCTGTCGAAGCGGAAACTGGAAGTCGCCTTCGGCATATTCCTGTTGCTGATCAGCGTGCGATTCCTGTTCAGTCTCTTCGAGTGAGCTTTACCGACCAAAACGCCCGGCAAAGCCGGGCGTTTTCATTTTCGGTATCAGGACGGTACTGCTCAGGCTCTTTCGAGTGCGATCGCAATGCCTTGCCCGACACCGATGCACATGGTGGCAAGCGCCAGCTTGCCACCGCGCAAGCCGAGCTCCAGCGCCGCGGTACCAGCGATGCGGGCGCCCGACATGCCAAGCGGATGGCCCAGTGCGATGGCCCCGCCATTCGGGTTCACGTGCTCCGCGTCCTCGGCGATGCCAAGCTCACGCAGCACGGCAATGCCTTGGGAGGCGAATGCTTCATTGAGTTCGATGACGTCGAAGTCTGATGGCTGAATGCCGAGGCGAGCGCACAGCTTCTTCGTTGCCGGCGCCGGACCGATGCCCATGATGCGCGGGGCAACGCCAGCAGCCGCACCGCCCAGCACGCGGGCGATCGGCGTCAAGCCATACTTCTTCACCGCTGCTTCAGAAGCAACGATCAGTGCCGCCGCACCGTCATTGACGCCCGAAGCGTTGCCTGCCGTCACCGAGCCGCCCTGGCGGAACGGCGTTGGCAGCTTGGCCAGCGTTTCGATGGTGGTGCCGGCGCGTGGGTGCTCGTCCTTGGCAACAACCACTGCGTCGCCCTTGCGCTGCGGGATGATCACCGGCGTGATCTCCTTGCCGAGACGGCCGTTCTCCTGGGCGGCAACGGCCTTGTTTTGGCTGCGAAGCGCGAAGGCATCCTGATCAGCGCGGGAGACGGCAAAGTCTTCCGCCACGTTCTCCCCGGTCTCGGGCATCGAATCGACGCCGTACTGCTTCTTCATCACAGGATTGACGAAGCGCCAGCCAATGGTGGTGTCATGGATTTCGGCATGGCGCGAGAACGCCGCGTCCGCCTTGGGCATGACGAAGGGCGCACGGCTCATGCTTTCGACACCGCCAGCGATCATCAGCTCGGCTTCGCCGGCCTTGATTGCGCGGGCAGCCGCAATCAGCGCGTCCATGCCCGAGCCGCAGAGCCGGTTGATCGTCGTGCCCGACACTGCCTGCGGCAAGCCGGCCAGAAGCAGCGACATGCGGGCCACGTTGCGGTTGTCCTCGCCGGCCTGGTTGGCGCAGCCATAGATGACGTCGTCGACCGCAGCCCAGTCGACCGAGGCGTTGCGTTCCATGAGCGCCTTGAGCGGCACAGCACCCAGATCGTCAGCCCGAACCGACGACAAGGAACCGCCGAAACGGCCGATCGGCGTGCGGATGTAGTCGCAGATATAGGCCTCAGCCATCCTTCGATCCTCTCTTTGCGCCAACGGCCTCGCCCTTGTGGGCGGCGTCGGTGCGTGCCTTGAGATCACGCAGCGTCTTCAGTTCCAGCTCGGTCGGTGCTGGGGTTTCCTCAAGCGTATCGGCGAATTTGACGGTCCAGCCGCAGGTTTCCTGCACCTTTTCGCGGGTCACGCCCTGATGCAGCGAAACGACAGTGAACTCCTTGGTGACGGGGTCCGGCTTCCAGATCGCTAGATCGGTGATCAACAGCGTCGGTCCCTTGGTGTCGATGCCGAGACGCTGGCGATGATCGCCGCCCTCGCCGTGGCCGAAGGAGGTGTAGAAATCGATCTTTTCGACCATGCCGCGCTTGGTCTGCGCCATGGTGATGTAGATTTCCTTCGACGACGTCGCGATCTCCGGTGCGCCGCCGCCGCCCGGAAGGCGCGTCTTGGGATGAGCGTAGTCGCCAATGACCGTCGTGTTGATGTTGCCGAACTTGTCGAGCTGGGCGGCACCGAGGAAGCCGATCGAAATGCGTCCGCCCTGCAGCCAGTAGCGGAACATCTCCGGCACCGAGACGGTGGTGACGGCGGTGTCGCACAGTTCGCCGTCGCCGATCGACAGGGGCAGCACGTCAGGTGCCGTGCCGATGGTGCCTGATTCATAGATCAGCGTGATGTCGGGCGCATGGGTGAGACGCGCGACATTGCAAGCGGCCGAAGGCGCGCCGATGCCGACGAAGCAGACGTCGTCGCCCTTCAAGGCGCGCGACGCGGCAATCGTCATCATCTCATTGGGGGTGAAGCCGAGTTCGCTCATGCCACGTTCCTCAGGTGTTCGACGCGGGCCGCAAAATCGTCGGCGCTCTTTTCGATGACGTTCTTCTGCATCCACTCACGAAAGCGGTCGCGGTCTGCCGCGATCTCATCCCATTCGAGATAAGAAGCATTGTCGCGGATGTAATAGCCATGCGCGTAGGACGGATGCGCCCCGCCCGGCACAACGGAAATCGCCGTCACCGACCAGTTGGGCAGCACTGTCAGGTTGGGGTGCAGGTCGTCGAAATTGTCGACCACCTCCTCGACAGTGACCACGGCGCGCTTGGCGGCAAGAGCTGCTTCCTTCTGGATGCCGATGATGCCTTCGACCAGCACGTCGCCCTTCTTGTTGGCCTTCTGGGCGTGGATGAAAGTGACGTCAGGACGAACCGACGGAACGGCTGCCAGCACCTCGCCGGTGAACGGGCAGGTCACCGACTTGATGTTCGGATTGACCCTGGCAAGCTCTGCGCCGCGATAACCGCGGAAGATCGCGCAAGGAAGGCCTGCCGCTCCCGCCTCATAGGCGTTGGCCATGGCGGCGTGGCTGTGCTCCTCGATCTCAAGCGTGTGCGGAAAGCCGCTTTCGACCGCGTCGCGCAAACGGCGCAGCAGGCCGACGCCGGGATTGCCGGCGTAGGAGAAGATCGCCTTCTTGGCCATGCCCATGCCGATCATCTGGTCGTAGATCAAATCAGGCGTCATACGGACCAGCGTCAGGTCCTTGAAGCCCTGGCGGATCGCCTCATGCGCGGCCGCGGTGGGAATGAGGTGCGTGAACCCTTCGAAGGCCACGGTGTCGCCGCTGTTGAGATTGTCGGCGACCGCCTGCGACAGGGGGAGAAATTTGGTCATCGCGTTTCGTCCCGTTTGTCCAAAGTTTGCTAGAAAGTTCGTATTGCGAACATTTGTTTTCTATGCGATACATTTTTGAGCCAAGATGACGCTGGAGTCAATGAGATGACTTCGCAGCGCTGCTATTTCCCGAGGAATGCCGCATGAGTGACGAAGAAGCTGGCCGCGATCACGTCACCTCGCTGGAACGCGGGCTCGCCGTCATGGAGATCCTGGCTGCAAATCCCACCGGCCTGACGCTTACCGAAACAGCTGAGAAGGCAGGCCTCACCCGCGCCGGCGCGCGACGATTCCTGCTGACGCTGGTGGCGACGGGTTACGCAGTCCAAGCAGGTCGCAATTTCTCGCTGTCGCCCAGGCTTCTGGCGCAGGCCCGCATCTGGCTTCATGGCGTGCCGTTATGGACGTTCGCCGAGCCCTTCATGCGCGAAACCGCAGCCAAGCTGCAGGAATCCTGTTCGGCGGCGATCCTGTCGGGCGAAGATATGGTCTATGTCGCGCGTGTTCCAGGCCCGCGCATCATCGCGGTGGACCTGCAGGTCGGGGCGCATTTGCCCGCCCACTGCACCGCCATGGGGCGCGTGCTGCTTTCGGGGCTCGCCGAAAGCGATCTCGAAGCATTTCTGGCGCGGGCAACGATCACGCAGCGCACGCCCAAGACCACTGTCGACAGGGCCCGGCTTACCGCCATCATCGCAAAAGTACGCGCAGACGATTTCGCCATCGTCGATGAAGAGCTGGAAATCGGCCTGCGTTCCATCGCTGTACCGTTGCGCGACCGCTCGAACGCGATCATCGCGGCGATCAACGTCTCGACGCAGACCTCCCGTCATTCGCCTGCCGAGATGGAAACCGAAATCCTGCCGATCCTCAGGCAGATGGCGGGGCGGATCAGCGACTTCTTCGTCGTCCAGTAGCTACAGCCGCATCGAGCCGGTCTCGATGTAGCGCTGGTGCCAGGACAAAGCCTCATTGAGCAGCGACGGCGACTGCAATCCGTAGGAATGCTTCAGCGCGCGCTCGAAATAGTCGGCCAATGCCGGCTGGTAGTCCGGATGGGCGCATTTTTCGATGATGAGCCGCGCGCGTTGCTTGGGCGACAGGCCGCGCAGATCGGCAAGTCCCTGCTCGGTGACAAGCACCTGCACATCCTGGTTGATGTGGTCGACATGGCTTGCCTGAGGCACGATCGCAGAGATCTTGCCGCCCTTCGCAGTCGAGGGCGTCATGAAGATCGAGACATAGGCATTGCGAGCGAAATCGCCTGAGCCGCCGATGCCGTTCTGGATACGCGAGCCCATGATATGGGTCGAGTTGACGTTGCCATAGATGTCGGCCTCGATCAGCCCGTTCATGGCGATGCAGCCGAGCCGCCGGATCAGCTCGGGGTGGTTGCTGATCTCCTGCGGCCTCAGGATCATCTTGTCGCGATAGCGCCCCATGTCGGTGTTGAGCCGGTCGGCCGCCTCGGGGCTGAGCGAAAAGGCCGTTGCCGAGGCCATGCGCAGCTTGCCGGAATCGATCAGATCCAGCATGCCGTCCTGGATCACCTCGGTGTAGGCGGTCATGTTTTCGAACGGGCCGTCGACAAGACCGGTCAGCACCGCATTGGCGATGTTGCCAACGCCCGACTGGATCGGCAGCAGCGACGCCGGCAGCCGTCCCTTGGCGACCTCATGGCCGTAGAACTCCAGCAGATGCCCGGCGATCGCATGGGCGACGCCGTCCGGCTTGGAGAACGGCAAATTGCGGTCGGGCGCATCGGTCTCGACGATGGCAACGATCTTGGCGGGGTCGCAGCGAAAGACTGTCTCGCCGATGCGGTCGTCGGCGCGCACCAGCGGGATCGGCACGCGGTGCGGCGGCAACGCCGTGCCATAGTAAATATCGTGCATGCCTTCCAACTGGCTGTTTTGCCAGCGATTGACCTCGAGGATTACCTGGTCGGCGCGGTCGAGCCAGGTCTTGTTGTTGCCGACCGACGACGAGGGGATGAGCGAGCCGTCCGGCAAGATGCCCGAGACCTCGACGACGGCGGTGTCGAGCGGGCCGAGAAAGCCCTGCCAGGCCATCGGCGCCACCTGGCTCAGATGCATGTCAAAATATTCCATCTCGCCGCGATTGATCTTTTCGCGGGCAATAGGATCGGAATTGTAGGGAAGACGGAACTCGATGCCGTCGGCCTTGGCAAGCGCGCCATCGAGTTCAGGGCCGGTCGAAGCGCCGGTCCAGACACGCAGCCTAAACGGATTGCCCTTGGCATGCTCCGCCTCGATGCGGGCAGCCAGAGCCAAGGGCACTGTCTTGGGATAGCCTGAACCGGTGAAGCCGCTCATGCCGACCGTGGAGCCCGACTTGATCAGGGAGGCCGCATCCTCGGCGCTCATCACCTTGGATCGCAGGCTTTCGCAGCCTATCCGCGTTTGCACCATGTCTCGCCTCGCTCCAGCCGTTGCGCTTCGTTCCTCGCCCCATTGAGGCTACCTGATATGGCATCCTCATGTCGGTGCAAGGGGCGATTGTGACGCGGATGCGGGCGGCGTCAGGCCGCTTCGGCCAAGCCGTTGCGCTTGACGTTCAGCCGGATGACGGCCCGGATCGGCAGATGATCGGAGGCGATACGCGCAAGTGCCGTATCGTGGGCCTCGATCTCGGTGAGCAAATTGTGCGGCCTCGCCATGACGCGGTCGAGCGCCAACACTGGAAAGCGCGAGGGAAAACTCGGAACGATCGCATGCATCGGCCCGAAGGCCGGCTCCAGGCTGCGCAGCGACGAGCGTTTGCCCAGCCGCCATTCGTTGAGGTCGCCGACAAGCACCGTCGGCTTGTCGCTGTGCAGTTCGGCTGCGGTCAAAAGCGTACCAGCCTGCAGCTTGCGCGAGTGGCGCAACAGGCCGAAATGCGCCGCGATGATTCGCAAGGGACCCGCCTCGAGTTCGAGATCGACGACGACAGCTCCGCGTGGCTCGGCCCCGGGCAAAACGATCTGCCGCGCCGAACTCACCGACCCCTTGCGAAACAGCACCACGTTGCCGTGCCAGCCATGGCTCATGCGCCGGCCGGCAAGCGGAACCGGAACAAGCCCGGTCTCGCGCGCAAGCGCATCGAGGTCGAGCAAGCCGGCACGCTCGCCAAAGCGCTGGTCGGCTTCCTGCAGCGCAATCACATCGGCGTCGATCTCGGAAATGACTTCCATCGTGCGCTGAGGATCAAAACGACGGTCCAGCCCGACACATTTGTGGACGTTGTATGAGGCAACGACAATTTCGCTGTGGCTGCCGGTTGCAGCGCTCGAAGACGCGTCCTGCTTCGGCTGTGCTGTAGGCAGGTGCCCTGCACCTGCTGCGGCGGGAATCTCAAAGCCTAGTCTGCTAGCCATCACTTGTCTGGAATCTCTGGGAAATTCGTGTTCAGTTGCGGCAGGCGTGTTGCCAACTCTAGCCTATATGGTCGTGGTGTTCGAGTTTTTCCACATGCGTCACGATAGCCTTCCACCGAAATGGTATCGTGAGGCTATGGTTCCATACTTAACAAATTGGCCGCCCGACGCATGAATCTCATCGCAATTGCCATAGCTGTCGTCGGAACGCTGGTCCTTGCCTCCCTGTTTGCGGTCTATGCCTATGGCCGCTTTGCCAAACGCGCGCGCGGCGCGCCGTCTGAGGCACTTGCAACAGCAGAAGACGAAACCCCGTTCGATTCGATGGTTGCCCCGCTATTGGCCAACCGCCCGCATCAGAGCGGGCTGGCACTGCTCTCCTCCAATCTTCATGCCTTTGCCGTCCGCGCCTATACCGCGCGCAATGCGCAGCGCAGCCTCGACCTGCAATATTATTATTGGAAGGACGACCTAACGGGCGGCCTTCTGGCGCGCGAGGTGCTCGCTGCCGCCGATCGCGGCGTGCGCGTGCGGCTCATGCTCGACGACATCAACGCCAAGGGCTACGACCCGAACTATCTCGCACTCGACAGCCACCCCAACATCGAGGTCCGCCTGTTCAATCCGAGCTGGGCACGGGCCTTTGGCCTGCAGCGCGGGCTGGAACTTTTGCTGCGCGCGGTGCGAACGACGCGGCGCATGCACAACAAGGCGTGGATCGCCGACGGCAGGCTGGCCATCGTTGGCGGACGCAATATCGGCGACGCCTATTTCGACGCGTCCGAGGACGCCAATTTCCGCGACATGGACCTTTTGCTCGTCGGCGACGTGGTCGACCAGACGGAAGCCATCTTCGACCGCTTCTGGAACAGCGAGGCGGTGCTGCCGATCCGTCATGTCACCGGCATGGCGAAAGGCGACCTGCCGGCCCTACGCGTCCGCCTCGAACGCACGGCAACCACCGGCCTGGCCGAGCCATACATTCACCGTGTCACCGAAGAGAGCCGGCAATGGGCGTCGTCGGGCATGGGCAAGCTGCGCTGGACAAACGAGGCTGAAGTCGCCTCCGACCCGCCGGAAAAGGCCTATGGCGGAGGCCAGGACAGCTGGCTGATGACGGCTATCAAACCAATTTTGGCTTCAGCGAAGCGCGAGCTGAAGATCGTTTCGCCCTACTTCATCCCCGGCGAGGCTGGCACCCATCAGTTGACGACACTGGCCAAGGATGGGGTTGCGGTTACCGTGCTGACCAATTCGCTCGCCGCCACCGACGTCGCCGCCGTCCACGGCGCTTATGTTCGATACCGCAAGCCGCTGCTGAAAAGCGGCATCGAAATATACGAATTGAAGCCTGACGACGAGCGCACTGACATGTCGCTGTTTGGCTCCAAGGGCGCGAGCCTGCACACCAAGGCGTTCATCGCCGATGGACAGGCAGGCTTCGTCGGCTCCTTCAACTTTGACCCGCGCTCGACCTCGCTCAACACCGAGATGGGGGTGCTGTTCCGCCAAAACGAGCTGGCCGGTGAAGTGGAAGCAGTGATCGCGGCACAGATCTCGCCGCGCGGCAGCTACAAACTTTCGCTGCGCGGCGGCAGACTGACCTGGAGCGACCGTGCCGCAAACGGCGCACGCGAACTCACACACGAGCCACGCGCCAGCCTCCGGCGCCGCCTGCTGGCCAAGGTCATCAGCTATCTGCCGATCGAGTCGCAGCTGTGAGCTGACAAGCTCAGCCAAACGCCACAAATCGACTTCACATCAAAAGCCGCGCACTGACCAAAAAGATGCAATGCAGGCGCAATGCGGCTCGCCCTTTAGATCGCCTGGCCGGTTCCAGAATTCTGCGGAACCGGCGCAAGCAGTCTAAAGGAGCCTTCCCGTGCGACATGAATGGAAGCCGGAACTGGATCAGTGCGCCGCGCAGGCCCAGTCATTGCCGGCACGCGCCACGAGGCGGCCCTCTGTCTTCCTCCAGACGCTAGGCCTTGGCGCACGCGTCTCGCTCAAGCGCTCGGTGGTGTTTTGCCTGCGATTCGCCTGCCGCCCGGTCAGCACCTTTGGCTGGATAAAGTTCCTCGACGATTTTTCGCGACAGCTCTCGCTCGGCCGTCCGCATGACGACCTGCTGCGCAAGTCGCTGGATGTCTTTTTCATCCAGAAAATCCCAAGCCCCGATCGTCTCAAGCTGATGGCCGGGCATTTTCGAATCGCGGCCAATATGCTGAGGCACGACGATCTCGCGGCCCTTTGGCGCGGCGAGCGCCTCGATCTCGGCAGCGTCAGCGGACGCAATGAAACCTACAACATGCAGATGCTGCTCGCCGATCATTGCGGCAGCCGCCACGAAGGCGTCTTCGCCCTCAAAATGGCGCGGGCAAGCGACGACTACAGCCTGTGGACGGCCAGCTTCGTCTTTGTCCGCGGCGCAGACGGCACCCCCAGCCTGGCGATCGGCGGCATGCAAGGCCCCAAGGGCGCTGACGCCAAGCGCTCGGTCATCACCGCAACCCGTTGCCTTGGCGGGTTGCGGCCCAAGGATGCCATGTTGCTCGTGCTTCATGGCCTGGTTTCGGCGGCCAACCCGCCGCACATCATGGCCGTTTCCAATGCAAAGCATGTCATCAACCAGCGCCGCCGCAAGCGCCGCCGGCTGATGCAGGCCGATCTGGACGAATACTGGACAGAGCGCGGCGGCATGCCCGCCGAACCGTTCGGCTTTCAGTTGCCTGCGCCATCAGCGCCTCAAATCGACAGCCCAAACCGGCGCGCACAGAGCAAACGGGCGTTTTGGGACATAGGGAGTGGGTTTTGTCGGCTGTCGAGCCTGCAGGCCCTGGTCAGATCGCCGCTTAACAAAGCGTAACACTCGCTCGTCTCAGCAACATCGCACATGCTGTGGTGACGAAGGCCACGGCGCGCGAACGCTTGAGCGCGCAAGACCGGGCAACTTTCTTAAGGGGGAAATGGTGCTGCCAGAGAGCATTGAACCCGGCGAAATTCAGCTAACAAATTGATTTAAAATAATATCTTCCCAAGTAAACAAGCCCCGCACATAACCCGTGGCTAGAACCCCTCCCAGCCTGTATGGCGCCCAAACTAGTCCAGCGCATCCACCGTCAATCTTCCCCCCGCCTTGCGTCATCAGTTGTCAGAACTAAGCCAAGTCGCGTTCTAGGAATGCGTATGTCCAGGAGCGCCCCGCCACAGCCGGAAAGGCCTAGACGTCCCGACACCTGTTGCGAGCGGTGGAACATGCGATAGCTATGCCTCACCGCCGCCCATTGCGAGGGCGCGAGCAGTTCACACGGGGTATTGGGGCCTCTAGTCTACTGCCCAGACAAATCCGAGAACATCAGCGCCCACACAATCAGCCACGCCGACGATATAGGCGTCAGACTAACAACAGAAATCAAAGGCAACCTGACATACACAGGGAGGGTCTTAGCCTGCTGAAGAAACATTTCAACGAGGCGTTCAGTAAGCAGATTTATACGCACCAGCAGGAACAGGCCAAACAGGCCACCAATGGCAAAGATCGGCGCGCCCACTACGTAGACGAAAAAAGTCCCCTTAGCTCGACCAATCATCGCCGTCCCGACAATGATGAGCAATGTCCACCACGCTATCGTGGTTAGGAACATGCGTGCATACTCGAATGCTGGTTTCTCGGCATCGATCAGCTTCTGAATATCATCTCTACTCACAAGCACGTCCCCCCTACTCCCAAGCCATCACGAAAAACTTACGCGGCGATGCACCTCGGATTGAAGCAAAGAAGCGTGCTCTTGCGCTTTTTGTAGTGCCTCTTCCAGTTTTAGGAGATTGTTCCAGTGCGTCTCCCACATATCAGCAGGAGCCATTTCGTCCAAAGGTATCGGCTCGACATTTCCCCACGATTCAAACCGCTCAAGTGCCTCAACTCTTAACTGGAGATTTGCGACCCCCCTCGTAGCGGGAGAGCCTGTAGCCTTTCCAGAAATCCACGTACGCCACTCTTGTGCCCCTTTGGACTGATTGCATCGACCACATGCAGGGACGAGGTTCTTATAGTCCGATATGTATCCTGTTGGTCGCTTAGCCCTCACCAGTGGCCGAAGATGATCCCAATCCGACGCACCTCCTCCGCAATACGCACAAACGATATCATCCTCGGACATGCCCAAAACACCAAGAGCTTCGACCCGCTCGTCTTGCGTGGGCGGAACCCACGGGATGATAGATTGAACAAAACTGTTTGTAATTGATGAGGTTCTCTGAGTTATTTTGAGCGGCTTCCGAAATTTCATACTTCTCGTCTTCCCCACTAGATAGTGGCTATGCGGATAGCAAACTCTGGAACTTTGGCGCAACAACTTCTCTGTGCCACAAAAAGACATTATCGCCCCATCAGAGACAAGGTCAGATCAATTCAGATGCGCGCGGCATCACGCCTCGCGTAGCATCCTAAGGACACTGGACCGGTTCACACCTAGCGCAACCACGATGGCGTCCACCGTCTTGCCTTGGCCTTCATCCGGTGAATGTCATCAGCCTTGCAGCGTGCGGTCGGGCGCGTCCCTGGTACATCCCTTCCGCCTTGGCCTTGGCGAGGCCCTGCGCTGCCGCTCCAGCATCAACTCCCGCTCGAACTCAGCGATGGAGGCAAGCAGGTTCAGCAAGAGCTTGAGTAAGGACGCGCTCAATGAAGTAGTAGGCGCCGTCTTTGGAATTTGAGGGATTGGGCACAGGAAGCACCATGTACATGCCCTCTGCACATAGCCGGGGCATCCTCAAGCGCCTGATAACACTTAACTTCTTGAAATATCAAGGGAGGAGAATGGTGCTGCCAGAGAGGATTGAAGCTCCTCAAAGGGCACACCAAGCATTGAAAACATTTAGCTTTTCATAGCCAGTTCACTCAAAACCATAACAGCAAACCTGCGCAGGCTCAACCAGCCTAGAGGGCTCTAGTGGCCCGACGCGCCGAGATGCAGGCCTTACGCTGCCAAATAGAAGACTGACACTACGCAATTGCACGATGTAAATCCATAATACATTACAATTATTATGAATTTGCAGAAAACAACACTATGCTTCAGCACTGTTTATATCTGTTGCCAAACAAAGTAATATGCACATAATAGGGCGCGTAACTTCAATTCGGAGAAACGCCTGATGCCCCTCACAGCCGATACCCTGCCCACAGCAGCCGAACTCACCGCCGATCCTCGCCTTGCCATACAGCTTGCCCTATCGATCCCAGATGCAGGCATAGCTCGGGACTTTCTGCGCGACTGGCAGGACGGCAAGGACCTTGAGGCCTACTGGCTTCCCGCACTACGCGAAGATTTTGCTATGGACGAGGCCGCTTAGAGAGGTCGGACTGTTGATTTCCACTGAGAGCTGACCCGGCGCAGCCCGATATTTCCATCGAGAATTGACCCATGTTTCAACCGTCCCTCGCGTGTTTCAGCGGGGGCTCTGGAGTGATCGACATGGCGTTACTGAGCGTGATCCGGCGCTGGCATTTTCG